>DIWD01000051.1:2396-38187 GCA_002428405.1 bacterium UBA6115 | reverse complement strand
TCCATGATTTTGCGCGCGTTGCCAAGGCCGTTTGTGACCGCCACCTTCACGGTCATGCCGTTCATCGGAACGGAGGCTTCCTTGACGCCCTCCAGGCCGCGGACAGCCTTGATGTCCAGGTTTTCAAGCGGCTTGCCGGTGGCCACCTCGTACACCGTGCGCAGAGCGGCCTCCATCACGCCGCCGGTTGAGCCGAAAATCTCCCCGGCGCCGGTGCCCAGCCCGAATGGCGCGTCAAAGGGCGTGTCCGGCAGGGTGTCAAAGCGGATGCCCGCGCTGCGGATCATCCGCGCCAGTTCCTGCACCGTGATGACGGCGTCGACATCCCTCATGCCGTTGCGTCCCAGCTCGGGGCGCGTTTCCTCGAACTTCTTGGCTGTGCAGGGCATCACGGACACGCTGAGGATGTCCTCAGGCTTTTTGCCCGTTTTCTCCGCATAATAGGTTTTCAGCAACGCGCCGAACATCTGCTGGGGGGACTTGCAGGAGGACAGGTTGGGGAGCAGGTCCGGGTAGAAGGTCTCGCAGAACTTGATCCAGGCGGGGCAGCAGGAGGTGATCATGGGCAGGACGCCGCCGTTCTTGATGCGGGCCAGCAGTTCCGTCCCCTCCTCCATGATGGTCAGGTCCGCGGTGAAGTCGGTGTCAAACACCTTGTGAAAGCCCACCCGTTTCATCGCGCTGACCATGCGGCCTGTGCTGATGCTGCCGGGCTGTTCCCCCAGCGCTTCGGCCAGGGTGATGCGGACAGCGGGCGCCACCTGCGCCACGACCAGCTTTTCCGGCACCGCGAAGGCATGCCAGACGACCTGGGTGTCGTCCCGGATGGTCAGAGCGCCTGTCGGGCAGGCCTGCACGCACTGGCCGCAGTTGACGCAGATACTGTCGGCGAGCGTGCGCCCGTACGCCGGGCGGAACTGCACCTCAAAACCCCTCCCCACCTTGGACAGGGCGTGCACCGTCTGGACCTGGCTGCACGCGTACTCGCACCGGCCGCAGTTGATGCACTTGGCGGCGTTGCGCACAATGGAGGGGGAGGAATTGTCCGACTCGTCCGAGCGCGCCACATAGGGGTAGCGGGGGATCTTGACGAAGTGCATCTCCTCCGCCACCGCCTGCAGCTCACACGTGCCGGAGCGGTCGCAGTGCAGGCAGTCCTGCGCGTGGCGGGCAAGGATCAGTTCCAGGATGTTCCTGCGCGCGCGCCTGACCTTGGGGGAGTGGGTGCGCATTTTCATGCCGTTCTCCGCCGGGTAGGAGCAGGCGGGCACCAGCAGCTTGTTCCCTTCCAGCTCCACCAGGCAGATGCGGCAGTTGGCCTTCACGTCCTGGTCCGGGTGGAAGCACAGGGTGGGGATGTGGATGTCCAGCTTTTTTGCCGCATCCATCAGCGTCGCTCCCTCTTCCACCTCCGCAGGCAGCCCGTCAATCGTCAGCCTGATCATGCTCTGCGCCCCCTTTCAATGGCTTTCAGGTACACTTCGCGGAAGTTGTGCAGGCTGGTGATGACCGCCACGGAGGAGTTCTGGCCCAGCCCGCACAGGCAGGCCACGTTCATGGTGCTGGCCAGGTCCTCCAGCAGGGTCAGGTCCTCCATGCGGCCTTCCCCGCCGCTGATGCGCCGGAGGATCCCCAGGATCCGGATGTTCCCCTCCCGGCAGGGCGTGCACTTGCCGCAGCTCTCCTCGATGAAAAAGGACATGATGTTCTGCACGATGTCCAGGATGTCATGCCGGTCGTCGATCACCATGATGGTGCCTGTGCCCAGGACGCTTTCCGCCTGCTGGCAGGAGTCGATGTCCATGCTCAGGTCGATCTGATTGGCATTGATCAGATTGCCCGACTGGCCGCCCAGCATGAACCCGCGCAGGTCAAAATTGTCTTTCACCCCGCCGTGGGTATCGTAAATATCCCTCAGGTTGGTGCCCATGGGGTACTCAAAGACCCCTTTTTGCGTGATATTCCCGCACAGGGTGAATACCTTGGTGCCGGTGCAGTTGGGCACGCCGATCCCGCTGAACCACTCGCCCCCGCGCTGGAGGATCACGGGGACATTTGCCAGGGTCTCAACGTTATTGACCACTGTGGGCCTGCCGTAAAGCCCCGAAATGCCCGGATAGGGCGGCTTGAAGCGCGGCTCGCCCCGGCGGCCCTCGATGGATTCGATCAGCGCGGTTTCCTCGCCGCACACATAGGCGCCCCCGCCGGAGATGACCTCGATGTCAAAATTAAAGGAAGACCCCAGGATGTTCTTCCCCAGGAAGCCCTCCTCCCGGGCGTTTTGAAGCGCCTTAGCGAGGATGGGCGTGATGTAGGGATACTCCCGCCTGAGGTAGAGGAAGCCCTTGTCCGCGCCCACCGCGTACGCCGCGATGGCCATGCCCTCAAACACGCTGTTCGGGTCGCCTGAGAGGATGACCCTGTCCTTGTTGGTGCCGGGCTCGCCCTCATCCGCGTTGCAGATGACATACTTCTGCCCGGCCTGGGCGGAAGCCGTGAAGCTCCATTTCTTCCATACCGGGAAGCCCGCCCCGCCACGGCCGCGCAGCCCCGAGCGCTTCATTTCCGCGATCACGTCCTCTGTCTTCATGGACAGCGCCTTGCGAAGGGATCCGTAACCGCCCTGTTTTTGATAGTCCTTTACGCTCACCGGGTCGATCCTGCCTACGTTTCTCAGCACGATCCTCGTTTCACTCAGCATTTACTTCATGTCCCCCCTCTGATAATCCTCCATCAGGGTGGCCGCTCGCCCGGGTGTCAGGTTGCGGTACACAGTTTCATTGACGATGATGGCCGGCGCGTTTTCGCACACGCCAAGGCATTGGCAGTATTCAAGGGTGAAACGGCCGTCGCGGGTCGTTTCGCCCGGCCTGACGCCCAGGGTCTTGGAGATGGCCTCCATCACCCCCTGGGCCCCGCACACATGGCAAGGCGCGCTGTGGCACATGCGCACGACATACTGGCCGCGGGGCCTGGTGGAGAACATGGAATAAAAACTGACGAACCCATACAGCTTCGCTTCCGGGATCCCGGTCACACGGCTGACCAGGGCGGCCACGCTGTGCGGGAAGGAGTTGGCCGTTTCCTTCTGGATATCCAGCAGGATGTTCATCAGCTGCTCAGGCTCATTTTGGTAGCGGGAAGCGATTTCGGTGATCCGCTTTTCCGCCGCCGGTGTGATGAAATAGTCTTCTCCGGCTATTGTATTCATTTTATGCCTCCTGAAGGGTAATGTGCGGCATGATGATAAAGTTCGGTGTATTGGCGGCCGTGTATGGCCGGGCAGCGTCGGTCGGGCGGCTGATGGGAGAATGGGAATTTTTTGCTGGACTGATTATCGTCTGTCCTCATGAGCGCTGTCAAGAAAAGAGGCCCAAGGTACGCCAAATCAGTGGGACATTTACGGCCCGGAACTCTTGCTTCTGTCCCCGATCAATGTATAAAAAATGACGCCGTATTTCAGGCGTCATTTGAATTGATGAACTTTACTTGTTGACCGGCCGGACTGGGCGGGCCTCGATGTACCCCCGCCAGCCCTGGGGTTCCATCTGGAACCTCGGCGCGTCATCGTCCGCCCACTGGAAGCCGTACAGCTCCGGATTGTAGGTCTTCATCGCTTCCCACAGATCCGATATGGCCTCCTCAAAGCGCTCGTCATCATAGGGCGGGCCTTGGAACACCATCATTTGGCACGCGGGCAGGCTGATCACCTCCAGCCCTTCTGGCACCTTGCCGCTGTAATCCGCCGGGACCTCGACGCCCTGCGCGTAACGCGAGGTGCCGGGTTTGATCAGGCTGTCCGGAAGCCACATGCCGATGGGCTCGTACAAGGCTTCCTTGACGCTGCATAGCAACCCCCATATTTCGCAGTCTACCTCTGTGCAGTAGGAAAAATAATCCTCAGCCTTGACGCCCCTTTTCAGGATCAGTTTCCTCTCCGGCCGCTCAATGACCTGTGCAAAGACAGTGCCGGCGGCAGTTTTCTTTTCCATTTTCCCTTCACCTTTCAAATAGTACAGATATTGTTTCAGAACCGGATAAGGCATGAACAGGCGAACCGGAGGATGATCTTTTCTGTACCTGGCCGGCGTGATGCCGAATTCTCTTGAAAAGGCCCTGGTGAACCCTTCCTGGGAATCAAACACGAAATCCAGCGCGACGTCGATGATTCTCGTCTTCTCATCCCGCAGTTCCATGGCGGCGCGTGAGAGCCTGAGCGCGCGGATGTACTCAAAGGGCGTCCTGCCGGTCAGTTCACCAAACACCCTGACGCAGTGAAACGGCGAATAGCCCGCGCGCCTGGACAGATCATGCAGGGTGATCACCTCATGGAGATGCTGCTGAATGTAGTCCTGCATCCGCTGAACGGCCTCGGCCCGTTCCCTGTTCTCCATCTTTTCACCTCCCGCTGTATTCTAAATAAAAGGGGCGGATGATTTCTTGACCTGGATTGCGGTAAGTATTCATTATAATAATAAAGATATTCCGGTTTCTCCAGATGAGATGGCAAACCTTTTATTCTTCTGTCAGCAATGCTCCTCAGTCCCCTTGTTCACGCAGACCCTGTCTCTCATGCCTTCCTGCAGGCGAAATCCGGAAAGACTAAGGTACAATGAAATATCAATTTGATCATGCCTGTTCAGCTGTCTGATCGTATGTTGTTTGGCCAAATGACTGGAACCCATAAACCGGGACCCATGAATAAATAAAAACACAGGGATCCCTCCGCTGCGTTTTCGATATCACCCTTCATTTCCCTGGTTCTCCAGCGCGTGCTCGACGCAGCCCTGGAGCATCATGTGGACGTGGCTGTCGGCGATGGTGTAGAAGACGTTTTTGCCTTCCCGGCGGGAAGTGACCAGCTTGCTCCCACGGAGCCGCGCCAGCTGGTGGCTGACGGCGGACACGCTCATGCCCAGCAGGTTCGCCAGGTCGCAAACGCACAGCTCGCGCTTGTCCAGCGCGAAGAGGATGCGGAAGCGGGTGCCGTCGCCCATGACTTTGAAAAAGGTGGAGGCGTCCGTGAACACGTTTTCCGGCAGCATCAGGGCGTAAACCTGCCGCACCGCGTCCTCATGCACGATATTGCTTTCGCAGGCATAGCGTTTGTCCATATTTTGCCCTCCCGCGGCCATCCTAACACGCGGCCCTGGCAGGGTCAAGGCGGGCGGCTTAGGCCTCCGCCTGTGAAAATTCCGGCAAACCGGAACGCCTGGGAACTGACCGCCCAGGCGTTCCGGGTTATCCGATGACGGAAAAAGCACTCCGCCTATTCCATTCGTTTCAGGATCCCGTTCCTTTTGACAAAGGAGGTCTCCTCTCCCCCGGCGATGCTCAGGGTCAAGGTGTCCCCTGTTATTGTGTAGCTCATCTGGCTTGACCCCTCCCGGGTCAGGACAGCCAGCGTGCCGCCGCTGGCGAGGTAGTTTCCGGCCTCGGTTTCCGGCTCGTCAGACGGCGTAAAGCGCAGGTATCTCCCGTCGGCGAAGAAGATGTGCTCAGCATAGCTTCCCTGCTCCATCCCGCCCCATACGCCGGTCAGGGCCGGGTCCGCCGCGGCGGAGAGGGCGGTTTCGGGCATTGTTTCCCGGACCAGGGGCCCGGACATCCTGTAGGCCTCGACCTCAAGGTCAAGCACCAGCCGGTCCCCGTCCAGTTCATACCCGATCTCTTCGGTTTCCTCACCGTCAAAAAGCACCAGCACGTCCCCCTGGACGGTGAACGTTCCTGTATGGGAGTCGCTTTCATTGGGCAACACCACCATGGCATAGGTGCCGTCCTGTTTGAAAGTGAACTCGAAATACCCTATGGAGGTCCTGCCGCCCCAGGTGCCCGGCAGCGCGGGATCTACCGCGTCAACAGGCGGCGCCAGGCGGGAGTAGGTCACCGGGTTTTGCAATAGGGCGTCTGATAACAGCAGGCTGTCGCCCAGGATGAGATAGCGGTAGGTTTCCTTTGTGCCATCGGGGTATTCCACGGAAACGGCATCGGCGGTTGACGTGTAGGCGCCCTTTTTGTCCTTCGCCGCGTTTGCCGCGTCCTGATAGGCAATGGTCAGTTCGCCGCTTTCTGTGAAGGTGATCACGCGCGCGCCTGCCGCATCTGTCCCCTGCCAGGAGCCTGCCAGGCCGGAAACGGCCCCCGGGGTCTGAACGGATCCGGGCGCCGCTGTTATCGCCGGGATCGGCCGGGGCGTTGGCATTGGTGTCTCCGTTTCAGGCGGGTAGGTCGGGTCAAACAGGATGATCTGGCCCCGCGAGAGGGGGAATTCATCCCCGGTGGAATAGTTCCTGATGGTCAGTCCCCCGTCTGTCATGGTGTACCCCATAGCAAGATAGGTGTTGTTGTCAAACACAAGGAAGAGGTACTCCCTGTACTCAGCGTAATACCCTGACCCGATGGGGTCGCCTGACAGGTAGTCAAAGGAAAAACTATTGTCCGTCCCTAGGGTGAGCAGGAAATCCCCCTGGACATCCTTTCCCCTCCAGTCCCCGGCCAGGCCCTCCGTAGGCTTCCAGGGCTCCCAGGTGAATATTGTCCACTCTTCATCGATGCTCTTCCTGGTGGACAGGGTGTCCTGCTCCAGTTTGTATTCCAATGTCAGCGTATCTCCGCCCTGAATCATCAGGAGGAGCTGCCCCTGGCTTTTGGACCAGGATCCCGTATCCACGGTGATGTTTTCGTCTTCGTACAGCATGATGAATGCGCCGCCGCTGTGCAGCAGCAGCGTCCCGGTATCGCCCTGTATATCGGAGGTCCACCTGCCGGCAAGGTCTTCCTCCCCCTGTGCGAAGGAAAAGGGGATGAGCGCAAGGGCCAGCAACAGGATGAGCGCGGTTCTGGCAGGTTTCATAAAGACCCTTCCTTTCTGTTTGACATATCGCTATGGGCATCGCAGACGGCATGCTTTGCTGTTCTTCGGATATCATATTCCCGGCAAATATCGCCTGTCAATCAGGAGGATACCGGTCATGGTATACTGCACAAAAAGGCTGGAGGAGGCGTGGATAGCTTGACAAAGCGGCTGTATTATCAGGACGCGTGGCTGAGATGTTTTGAGGCCGGGGTCACCGGGCACAAGGAAGATGCGGCCGGATTCTGGTTGAGCCTTACGCAGAGCGCCTTTTACCCGGAAGGCGGAGGGCAGCCCTGGGACACCGGCGCGCTGGAGTGCGCCCGGGGACGCCTGAAGGTCTTGGAGGTACAGGCGGACGAAACGGGTGAGGTCTGGCACCGGGTGGATGCCAGGAGCGAAGCGGAGCTCCCGCCCCCTGGGGAGCGCCTGCGCGGGGAAATCGATTTTCCCCGGCGCTTTGACCACATGCAGCAGCATACGGGCGAGCACATCCTGGCCAACTGCGTGTGGCGGCTGACCGGCGGGTTCACCCACGGCCTTCACATCGGGCATGAAGTGTCCAGCATCGACATCACCCTGCCGGACGGGGCCGCGCGGCTGCCGCAGGAAACCCTGGATGAGATCGAATCCCTGGCCAATGACCGTTTCGCTGAGGACGCGGACATTGTCTGCCGCTTCCCGACGGAGGAAGAACTGGCGAACCTGCCCCTGCGCAAGGACCCGACGGTCAGGGAACATGTGCGGGTGTGCATGGTGGGCGGGTATGAGATGGTGGCCTGCGGCGGAACGCACTTAAGCCATGCTTCCCAGGTCGGGCTGATCAAAATTCTCTCCGTCCAGCCCGCCCGCGGCAAGATGCGCCTGTTCTTCCTGTGCGGGCTGAGGGCCGCGGCGCACTACCGGCGGTGTTATTCCGCGCTCAGCCAGGCATCCGTATTGCTCAACGCCAAGCCGGAGGAGGTGCCTGGGCGCGTTAGTTCGCTGCTTCTGAAGGCAGAGGATGATAAAAGGGAGCTGAAGGGGATCAGGCGGGGAATGACCCTGGAAAAAGCGCCGGGGCTACTGGCGCAGAGCGTCTCTCTGAAGGGCGGCGGCCGCCTGATTGTTGCGGAGCTTGAAACGGTTGACGTCCACGCGATGGAAGAACTGGCCGCGGAACTCATTGGGGAAGGAAATCTGATTGCCCTCCTGTCCGCGCCGGCGGAAGGCAAGACGCAGTTTCTGTTCGCGCGCTCCGGGGACAGGGCGGAGGACATGCCAGGGCTTTTACGGGAATGCGGCGCGCGCGGAGGCGGCCGGCCCGATTTCGCCCGGGGCGCCGGAGGCGCGGATGCGCTGGAGCGCGCGAAGGCGCAAGTGCTGAAAAAGAACAAACAGGGCTGAAAGAGGCATTCTTCCATATAAAGTTTGATTTATCAGGCTTTTTCATAGTATATCAATGCTTATTTATACAGGTACGGGACTGCTGTCAGGCGGCTTCCGAGCCGCTTCGCATTGACAGAAAAACCGCCCGAATGTACAATTTTCCCTGATACTGTGACAGGTTTGTGATGAAAGCAGGTGCCGGGCTGACGAATCTGATAAGTATGCAGACCTGCCTTGTGTTATCGCTATACCAGATTTGAAAGGAGACTACCTCATGAAAAAGATCGTATCCCTGCTGCTGGTCACGGCTCTGCTGCTGTCAGGCGCCGCAGCTCTGGCTGAGACGACCTTCCTGGGCATCACCACCGGGGGAACCGGCGGCACCTATTACCCCGTGGGCGGGGAAATCGCCGCGCTGTGGATGAAGCATATCCCGGATCTGGATGTCTCTGTCCAGACCAGCGGCGGGTCCAAAGACAACATCATCAAGATGAACAACTCCGAGGCCGAGGTAGGCTTTGCCCAGAACGACGTCATGTATTATGCCTATCAGGGGGACAAGGACTTCTTCGCGGGCGAAGTGATCAATTCATTCATGGGGATCGGTTCGCTCTATCCGGAGCTGGTGCAGATCGTGGTCGCTGCTGACAGCGAGATTAAAACTGTCGCTGACCTGAAGGGCAAGAATGTGTCCATCGGTGCGATCAACTCCGGGGTATATTTCAACGCTGTGCAGCTGCTTGGCGAAGCCGGGCTGACGCTGGAGGATATCAAGCCCCACCACTTGGACTTCAACGAGTCCGGCACCTCTTTCCAAAATAAGCAACTGGATGCGTTCTTCATCACGGGAGGCCTTCCCAACGCGGTTGTTATGGAAGCGGCCAGCAAACGGGAAATCCGCCTGATTGGCCTGACTGAGGAACAAATGGCCAACCTCCAGACAAAATATGGCTTTTACGTACCCATCGTGGTTCCGGCGGGTTTCTACTCGCCTGGTATGGTTGAGGACGTGACGGTGCCTTCCATGAATGCGGTGCTCATCTGCAAGGCGGATCTGCCCGAGGAACTGGTCTACCAGATGACGAAGGTGCTTTTTGAAAACAAGGATGAAATGACCCATGACAAGACAAAGACCTTTACTGCTGAATACGGCGTGGCAGGCGTCCCGGTGCCCTTCCATCCCGGCGCAGTGAAGTACTACACGGAAAAGAATCTGCTGCCCTGAAGCACATAAAAGCCCCGGGCGGTTAACCGCCCGGGGCTTTTTAGCCTGATGAAAGCGAGGACAGACGATGACTGAAAAACCAGACCTGGATCAGGGCAAGGATATGCGAACGCCGACCCCGCATGGTCAGGACAGTGTTGAAAAAGTGGATCAGGGCGAAATTCAGCAGATCATGAGCCGGTTTGACCGTGAAAGTGCGTTCCGCACGCTCAGCGGATTGCGGGGCCTGATTATCTCCGCGGTGTGCGTCCTGTTTTCTCTGCTGCAGCTGTACAGCACCTGGTACATCATCCCCAGTACCCATATGCGCCCCCTCCACCTGGGCATCGTGGTCATGCTGGCTTATATCCTCTATCCCGTGCGGCGCAAAGGGCGAAAGGACACGCTGCCCTGGTACGACCTGGCGCTGGCAGTCCTCTCCCTTGCGCTCTTCCTGTTTCCGGTCATTTTCTTTAGCCAATTGGTCAGGCAGAATTCTTATCCGATTTACCAGTACATCATCGGCGGGATGGCTATCCTGCTGCTGATGGAAGCCTGTCGCAGGGTGGTTGGTCTGCCCATCGTGATCATAGCAAGCGCATTTATCCTCATCGGGCTGGCCGGACGCAGCATGCCGGGCTTCATGGGCAACCGCGGCTTCAATGTGCTGCAGATCATCAAACACCTCTTCTATACCCAGGAAGGGGTCTTTGGCACCCCTGTAGGCGCCAGCTCCACCTTCATCTTCCTGTTTATCCTTTTCGGCGCCTTCCTGGAGAAGACCGGTGTGGGCGAGTTTTTCATTGACCTGTCCAATGCCATCGCCGGCAAACAGCGCGGCGGCCCGGCCAAGGTAGCTGTCATCACCAGCGCGCTGGAGGGCACCGTATCCGGCTCCTCCGTCGCCAACACGGTAGGCTCTGGCTCCTTCACCATCCCCATGATGAAGCGCCTGGGCTACCGGCCGGAGTTTGCCGCCGCGGTAGAGGCGGCCGCCTCCACCGGCGGGCAGATCATGCCGCCTGTCATGGGTGCCGCCGCCTTTTTGATGGCGGAATCCGTCGGCGTGCCTTATTCCGTCGTGGTCAAGGCGGCCATCATCCCTGCGCTGCTGTATTTCGCGGGCATTTATATCGTTACCGACCTGGAGGCCAAGAAGCAGGGACTGAGGGGGCTGGATAAGAGCGAAATGCCCCGCTTGCTGAAGGTGTTGAAGGAACGCGGGCATCTGATCATGCCGCTGGTGGGGATCATCTATGTGCTGGGCGCCGGCTATACGCCCTCTGTCGCCGCGCTTATCGGAATCGGCATCGCCGTGCTGGGGGGCTATCTGCGTACACTGGCGGACATCCTCTTTGCCAGCGTCAAAAAGCGCCCGATCGCGCCCATCATCAAGGGCAGCAAAGGCCTGCGGCCCCTGGAATACCTGCAGGCGCTGGAAGCCGGCGCGCGCAGCATCCTCGGCGTGGCCCTCGCCTGCGGCGTCGCCGGCATGATCGCGGGCATGATCACCCTGACTGGAATTGGGCTGAAGATGGGATCAGGGCTGACCGCGCTGGCGGGCGGCAGCCTGTTGATGCTGCTGATTTTTACCATGTTCTCCTCCATCCTTTTGGGCATGGGCGTGCCCACCACGGCCAATTACCTGATCACCTCTACCATCATGGCGCCTGTGGTTGCGCGCGCGCTGATGACCAGTCTGCCGGAGGTGTATTCCGCTTTGCAGGGAATCAACCCCGCCTTGGCCGTCCTGCCGGCGCACTTGTTCACTTTCTATTTCGGCATCATCGCGGACATCACCCCGCCGGTCGCCCTGGCCGCGATGGCGGGCGCGGCCATCGCCAAATCCAATCCGCTCAAGACCGGGGTGGAGGCCACACGTCTGGCCATCGCCGCCTTCCTGGTGCCCTATATCTTTGTGTACAGCCCGCAGATGCTCATGCTCAACGCGCAGTGGTATGAGGTTATTCTCATCGCCGTCACCGCCATTATTGGCATGTTCGGCATCGGCATGGCGGTGGAGAAATTCTGGGATAGCAAGCTGAATGTCATCCAGCAGCTGATGGCCCTTGCCGGCGGGCTGCTGCTGATCATCCCCGGCCTGCTGACGGACGCGATCGGCTTTTCCCTGATTGCGCTTGTCATCCTCTGGCAGAGGATCCAGAAACGTCAGACAAAGATGAAAGAAGCGCGGTAAAAAACGCGCTCAAAAAAACCGCGCCTGCTGATGCATGAGCGCGGTTTTTCCAATCAGATCATTGGAATAAGTGAGAAAATAACCATTGCCTGCTGTTCAATCCCCAAATGAAATATTGATGCTGCGCGCGGCCCTGACGATTTGGTCGTCCGGATTGACGGGCTTGGGGATGCCTGCGATATCCTCCAGTTTATTTTCTGTGATCACGCCGTTTTTCAGCGCAACCGTCAGGCCGAACCTGCCCTCCTTGATCAGTCCGGCCGCGTGCACGCCAAACTGGGTGGACAGCACCCGGTCATAGGCGCAGGGGCTGCCGCCGCGCTGCATGTGCCCGGGAATCACGGCGCGGCACTCAACGCCGATGAGGCTTTCCAGATTGGCCGCGATGTGCTGGGAAACATTGCGGAACTCCCGCTGGGCGCGGGCGGCCTCCCGTTCCTTGCGCTTCATCCCGGATTCTTCCACGCTCATCGC
Organism: bacterium UBA6115; assembly: GCA_002428405.1. The sequence continues at coordinate 26,091 of DIWD01000051.1, read as the reverse complement.
GCCTTCCGCCGCCGCGATGATGGTAAAGTGCTTGTTCTTCTTGGCGCGCTCATCGATGACCTTGGCAACCTGATCAATCTGATAAGGGATTTCCGGCAGCAGGATGACGTCCGCGCCGCCGGCCATCCCGGCATAGAGGGTGAGCCATCCGGCTTTGTTTCCCATGACTTCGATGATCATGCAGCGGTCATGGCTGGCGGCTGTGGTGTGGATGCGGTCAATGACGTCCGTCGCGATCCCCACCGCCGTATGGAAACCGAAGGTGAAGTCCGTCCCGAAAATATCGTTGTCGATGGTTTTGGGCAGGCCGATGACATTCAGGCCTTCCTGGCTGAGCATATTGGCTGTCTTGTGCGTTCCGTTTCCGCCCAGGGTCACCAGGCAGTCCAGCTTCATGGCCTTGTAATTCATTTTCATCGCGTAGACCTTGTCCACATTGTCCTCTTCCACTGTGCGCATATTGCGGAAGGGTGTGCGGCTGGTGCCCAGGATGGTGCCGCCCATGGTCAAAAGGCCTGAGAACTGGGACTGCTGCATGATTTGGTAGTCCCCGTCAATCAGCCCGCGGTAGCCTGCGCGGATGCCGACGATTTCAGCGTCCAGGGTCTGGTAGGCCGCCCTGACAACGCCCCTGATGGCGGCGTTGAGGCCGGGGCAATCGCCCCCGCTGGTCAGGATACCGATTCGGATGCTCATCTTTCACCTCCTAATAGGAGAAAGGCGGCGGCTTTCGCCGCCGCCTTTGATCACTTGATACCGAAAATGCCCAAGATGCCCCGCGTGATGGTGCGGCCCACAGAATAACCGGCTCCGGAAGCGGTGGAGCGGGTGAAGTTGTCCAGCATCTTCTCGCCCAGGCTCTTGACAGTCTTCTGAACCTTGGGCTCTTTGACCGGCTGGGTGTCCGCCTGGGCGGGCACCTGGTGCTGCGGCTCATACTGCCCGGTCTGGCGGTTGTATACCAATACCGGCGGGGGCGCCTGCTCCACCTTGCGGGCTTGCTGGGCCTGCTGGGACGCGGGCTGCCAGGAGGGCTGCGGCGCCGGGTAGTTCACCGCCGATTGCATTTCACGCTCGACATACTTCCCTGTAGCCGTGTCAAAGACCTGGATGGTGCTTTTCTGCGGCACTGGTTCTGCCTGGGCAATGGGTTCCAGGACGCCGGTTTCTTCCAGGATCACGCGGGCCGCGCCCTGGATGCCCTGTGAAGAAAACTTGGCTGAGAGCATCTCATAAGCGCTGTCGCGGTCAAAGGTCTTGGTGTATTTGTCTTTGATCTCACTGGTATCAATGATGGTTTTGCGCAGTGAATCGGAAATCGATCCGATGGCGGACTGCGGGGGCAGGATGATCGCGCGCTGTGTGATGGAAGGCGCCCCTTCCTCATCCAGGAAGGACAGCAGCGCTTCGCCGGTCTGCAGCTGGGTGATGGCCTGCTCAGTGTCAAAGGCAGGATTGGTGCGGAATGTCTGGGCGATGGTCTTGATGACCTTCTGCTCCAGCGGCGTGAAGGCGCGCAGCGCGTGCTGAACCCGGGCAGCCAGCTGCGAGAGGATGGAGGAGGGCACATCGCCGGGATTCTGGGTGATGAAGAACACCCCAACGCCTTTGGAGCGGATCAGCCTTATGGTCAGCTCCACCTTGTCCATCAGCTCTTTTGGGCAGTCTTCAAACAGCAGATGGGCCTCGTCAAAGAAGAACACCATCCTGGGCAGCTCGCTGTCGCCCTGTTCGGGCAGAAGCTCATACAATTCCGCCAGCATCCACAGCATGAACACTGAATACATGTTGGGGCGCAGGAAGAGCTGGTCAGCTGCCAGGATGTTGATCATCCCGCGCCCGGACTCATCCCGGACCAGCCAATCGGCCAGGTCCAGCGAGGGCTCCCCGAAAAATTGGTTGCCGCCCTGGTCTTCCAGCACCGCAATGGCGCGCTGGATGGAGCCAACGGACGCCCGGGCGATGTTGCCGTAGCGCAGGGTGTATTCGGCAGCGCGGTCGCCCGCGTAGGAGAGCATGGCGCGCAGATCCTTCAGGTCAATCAGCAGCAGGCCTTCGTCGTCGGCGATGCGGAACACGATGTGCAAAACCCCCGCCTGGGTATCATTGAGCTGCAGCATGCGCGAGAGCAGCAGCGGGCCCATTTCGCTTACCGTGGTCCTGACCGGGTGCCCGGAAACACCATAGACGTCCCACAGGGTCACGGGGCTTCCCTGGGGCATGAGATCCTCAAGGCCCACCGTCTGCATGCGCTGACGGATTTTATCGTTCAGTTCGCCCGGTTTGGCAAGCCCGGCCAGGTCGCCTTTGACATCCGCCAGATACACGGGCACCCCCAGCTGGGAGTAGGCTTCTGCCAGCACCTGCAGGGTGACTGTTTTGCCGGTTCCGGTCGCGCCGGAAATCAGCCCGTGGCGGTTTGCCATCTGCGGCAGCATCACGACAGGTCCCTCGGCGCTTGTTCCCAGCCAGATTTTCTTGTCCAGCAGCATTTTCGTTTCCTCCGTTCGTGTTTTCCATATATCCAGTTGTTATGCGACATTTCGCTTTATCGTCATTCTATCATAAAGCGGGCCGGGCAACAACGGAACTTGTTCTCTTCTGACAGTTCCCGTTATGATATTCCCCGCACCAATGCCGCGGCCTGGGCGGAGATCCCCTCCTCCCTGCCCTCAAACCCCAGCCCCTCGGTGGTGGTGGCCTTGACGGATACCCGGTCCGCCGGCAGCCCAAGCGCCTGCGCGATGTTCATTCGCATCGCTTCAATATAAGGCGCCAGCCTGGGGACCTGCGCGATGATGGTCAGGTCGCACTGCAGGGGGATAAAGCCGGCTTCGGCCATGATCTTCCGCGTTCTTTCAAGCAGCAGCACCGAGGAGATGCCTTTGAACTCCTCTTTACTGTCGGGGAAATGCTGCCCGATGTCCCCGAGGGCACATGCGCCCAGCAGGGCGTCGCACAGCGCGTGCAGCGCGGCGTCAGCATCGCTGTGGCCCAGCAGCCCTTTGCTGCGGGGAATGGTGACCCCGCCCAGAACCAGCGCGCGGCCCGGGACGAGGCGGTGTGTGTCAAAACCGGTTCCCACCCGCACAGCGCCGGGGAGCATTTGTTCAGCCATCCTCATATCCCCCTGCAGGGTGATCTTAAAATTGCGCGCGTCCCCCTCCACCAGACTCACCCTCTCACCCAGCAGCTCCACCAGTCCGGCGTCATCCGTTAGGTCCAGCGGGCTTTGCGCATAAGCCCTCAGGATGAGATCCCTGCGAAAACCCTGGGGGGTCTGGACCTGAAATACCCCTTCGCGCGAAAGGGTCCGGGTGAGCCCGGCTTCCTCCCGCCTGAGGGTATCCATAACCGGCAGCACCGGGATTGCTGCGCCGGAAGCCTCTGCGCCAATGATCACCCTTTTGATGAGTTCCGGATCAGAAAACGGCCTGGCTGCGTCGTGGATGAGCACAATGTCCGCGTCCCCGGGGACTTCCTTCAGGCCGTTTTCCACGGAATGCTGGCGTTCCTTTCCGCCTGATGCCAGGCAGTCGACACTCAGGCGCGCGGCCATGAGCGCTTCTTCAAACAAGCCGCGCTCCCCGTCCCTCACGACCAGGACGATCCTGTCGCAGAACGGACGGAGAGCGCGCAGCGCATAAAGGAAAAGCGGAGCGCCCCCCAGTTTCGCCAGGGCCTTGTTCATCCCGGCTTCAAGGCGTGCTCCGGCGCCTGCCGCCACGATGATGCCGCAGACCTTCACTGAAGGTCCTCGCCGGATAAGCGGCTGAGAATGAAGCTGTATATTTCATGCGCCTTATTTGGCCAGGCGGCGCGGAAAAGCTCCGCCAGCTCCGCCGTGGGAAGGGACAGGTCCAAATTCAACAGCTGCATCCCTCCCTCGGCAATGCCCATCTGTGCGTGGTATTCATTGCGCCCGGCGTGGCTGATGGACGCGAACAGCTCCCGCTGCCTGCGGATCTTTTCCTTGAAATCCGGCGCGGCTTTCTCCACGCGCTCTATCGCGCTGCTGCCCAGGCGTTTGATGAAAAGCCCGATGGCTTCATCCCCCAAAGGGGTGATCTCATACCGGTCATCACCCAGGATGCTGTCCTTCCTGATCTGGCTGCTCTGGCAAAGCTCGTGAAGCGCGGCCTGCAGATCAAAATAGTTCATCAGGTCGTTTTCCACCATGAAGGCGATCAGCTGCAGATTGGTGCAGGAACCCAGCTCGCGCAGGGTGTACAGGGTGAGCAGTTTCCTTTCCAGGTCTCCCAGGCGGTACTGGGGCAGTTCAGCCATATGCCCTTCCTCTCTTCACGCCCCTGCCCAGAATGCCCGGGCAAGGGATGCGATTTCTCCTTTGGAATATACCCTTTTCAGCTTCATATGTGAAGGGATAAGTTCCTGATAGGTCGGAAGCGCATATCGGTCATCCATCAAAAGCAGCACCCCGCGGTCTTCTTCCGAGCGGATCAGCCGGCCTGCGGCCTGCAGCACCTTTTGCATGCCCGGGAAGCGGTAGGCAAAGCCAAACCCGTCGCCCAGCGCCTCCTGCATCCGCTCCCTGATACAGTCCCGCTCAGGGTTGACCTGGGGCAGGCCGACCCCGACAATGATCGCTCCGATCAGCGCCTCACCCGGCAGGTCCACCCCTTCGGCGAACACGCCGCCCAGCACGCACAGCCCCAGCAGGCAGCTTTCACTCTTCAGGAATGCGTCCAGAAAAACGCTTCTGGATGCCTCGTCCATGCCTGGTTTCTGGACGATCATCGAAAGGTTTGGGCTGATTTCCATCAGGACCGGCTCAATGGAGCGCAGGTAGGCGAAGGAAGGGAAATAAGCGATGTACTTGCCCTCCCTGGCATGAAAAAGCGCCAGAATGGCCTCCGCGGCCGGCAGAAAGCTGGCATCGCGCGAATGGTATCGGGTGTTGAGCGGGAACTGCAGGGAGAGAAGGTGTTCTTCCGGGAAGGGGGAGGGCAGGGACAGGCAGGCGTCCTCCCTGTCCCCGCCCAGAAGGCTGCGCATGGCGTCCAGCGGGTTGAGGGTGGCGGAATAATATACGCAGCCGGCCATGCGCCGTGTGTATTCCCGCAGGTGCGGGGCGGGATTGAGACACAGGACCCTCACCCCGCCCTTTCGGGGATCCGGGTTTATCAGGATGGTGTAGTCGTCCTTCTGCTCCATGGCCCTTCGCCAGGCGGAGAGGAAGGCGATGAGGTCGCGCGCCAGGCCGGCGCCGCCGGGGCTGTAGGTATCGGCCAGCTCATCCAGCAGCGCGCTGGCCGCATCCGGCAGCCTGTCCCCTTCCCCGTCAGAGGACGCCGAACCCAGCGATTTGATCAGTGCGGTATAGGCCTTGTAAAGCGTATTGTTCCGTCCATGGGTTTTGCCGGCTTCCCGGCGCAAAAGCAACAACCGTTCCGCCTGGATGGTGCCCGACAGCATGTCCCGGGCCCGGTCAGGCAGGTTGTGCGCCTCGTCGATCAGCAGGGTCGTCCCGCGCGGAATATCAAAGATGCGGCTCAGCCTGACCTGGGGGTCCAGCGCGTAATTATAGTCGCAGATGACCAGATCCGCGATTTCACACAGGGACAGAGAGAACTCAAAGGGGCAGAGCATGTGCCGGGAGGCAGCGTCCGTAATGAACTCCGTGTCCCAGTTGTCTGCCCCTAACGCTTCCTGCACAGCGGCGCCCTGGCGCAGAAAATGGCCCCGGGCGCGCCCGCAGTGCTCAGGGTGGCAGCGCATTTCCTCCATCGGGCAGAGCTTTTCCTTGGCGGAAAGCACCAGGGAGTGAATGAGGAGGCGCTCCCCGCGCATTCGGTCGGCTTCCTTTTGCACGGAGACCCGTTGTGTGCCCCGGGCAGTGAGGCAGAAGACCTGTTCGTTCAAGCCCTGTCCCAGCGCCTTGAGTGCGGGGTAGAGCACGGCGGCGCTCTTGCCGGTGCCGGTGGGCATCACGGCAAACAGGCGGCGCCTGCGCGTGATGGCCGTGTAGACCTGAGTGGCCATCTCACGCTGGCCGGGCCGGTACATGGGATAAGGGAAGGGCAGGTCTTCCAGGGAGGCGTTGCGCGCCTCTTTCCAGGAAAGCATCTTCGCCTGCCACCTGACCCAGGGAAGAAGGAGGGAGAAAAAGGCATCCCGCAAGCGCCTCTCCTCCCAGATTTCGCTGAAGGATGCCGCAACCTCGCCAAACCGCGTGACATAGCTCACCCGCAGGCAGACCTCATGGATGCCTTCCCGCTGCGTGAGCATGAAACCATAGCATACCGCCTGCATCAGGTGCTCAGGCAGAGACGCTTCAGGCAGCGGATAAGGGGAGAGCTTGATTTCCTCAATGAGCGGGGGGGACTCATGCGTGTCGTAGAGATCCATCCGGCCGGAAACCTGGACAGGAAAGCCCTCCGCCTCGCCTTCCCAACGGAGCATCTCCTCCGCCTTCGCGCGGCTTTCGCCCTGGCGCGCCAGGTGTCCCTGACGGCCCAGCTCCATCAACTGTCTTGAGACCGGCATGATGTCCGGCGGGAAAAAGGAAAAACCCACCAGCGCGCGGACGGATGCCTTGAGCACCGCCTTGTCCGCCTTCACGGCAGATCCTCGTAGCGGACTTCCATCAGCGTCAGCCCGCAGGCCGGCGCTGTCGGGCCCAGCAGGAGGCGGTCGCCTGTCCTGATTGCCCGGGAAAACGTATCAGTGCCCAGCCTGCCCTGCCCGATGTAGACCAGGGTGCCCGCGATGATGCGCACCATGTTGTACAGGAAAGCGTCGCCGGATAAACGCAGCGCTATCTCATCGCCCTGTTTTTCCAGCGACGCTTCAGTCAGGGTGCGCCTTGTTGTCCTGGCGCTGCCGCCCGCGGCCTGGAACGCGCTGAAATCATGCGTTCCAATAAGGCCTGCAAGCGCGGAGCGCATCAAGGCCGGATCCAGCGGCTGGGGCACAAAGGCCGTGAAGACCCTCCGCAGCGCGCTGGGATGGCGGCGGTTGAAGACCCGGTATTCATAGGTCTTGCCGCGCGCTGAGAAGCGCGCGTGCAGGGCGTCGGAAACCCGCAGGGATGAACTCACCCTGATGTCGCGGGGCAGCAGGGCATTGAGCACAAAAGGCCATTTATCTTCCGGGATCGCAGAGCGTGTGTCAAAATGCGCGCGCTGGCCCAGGGCATGCACCCCCGCGTCCGTCCTGCTGGCACCGGTGACATTTATGCTGCTTCCGGTTGCCTTGCAGAGGGCACGTTCCAGTTCCTCCTGGACGCTGGGCCCGTTGAGCTGCCGCTGCCATCCGGCATAGGCGGTGCCCTCGTACTCCAGCGTGAGCAGCACCCGGCGGGCTTGCCCGTCTGTCATTTGAGGAAGCCTGGCAGAAGAAGGACAAGGAAAAGGGCCGCCATGCTTAAAAAGGCGATGAGATCCCGTCTGCGCATTTTCAGGATGTGAAGCCGTGTGCGTCCTTCCCCGCCGCGGTAGCAGCGGGCCTCCATCGCCATCGCCAGGTCGCCCGCGCGGCGGAAGGCGCTGATGAACAGGGGCACCAGCAGGGGGATCATCGCCCGCGCGCGCGCCATGAGGTTGCCGGTCTTAAAGTCGGCCCCCCTTGCGGTCTGCGCCTTCATGATCTTGTCCGCTTCCTCAATGAGCGTGGGGATAAAGCGGAGCGCGATGGTCATCATCATGGCCATTTCATGGGCGGGGAAACGGATGACCTTCAGGGGGGATGCCAGCCGCTCCAGCCCGTCTGTGAGGGTGACGGGCGCTGTGGTCAGGGTCAGGATGCTGCTGCCGGTGACCAGGAAGACCAGGCGGAAGGAGAAGTGAAGCGCGTTGAGCAGGCCCTCCTCCCAGATGACGACGCTGCCCAGGCGGAAGAGCTCATGGCTGCCTGTCCCGAAGAAAAGGTTGAGCACAAATGTAAAAATGATGAGGATGCGCATGGGCTTCAGGCTTTTTGCCATCATGGAGAAGGGGAGTTTGGCCAGCCAGGTGACCAGCGCCAGGTACGCGAGGACCGGGAGGTACATCAACAGGTCTTTCACGAAGAATATCCCGATGATGTACAGGAAGGCGAGCAGGATTTTGGCCCGCGGGTCCAGGCGGTGCACCGGGCTGTCCACCGGGTAGTACTGGCCCAGGGTGATGTCACGCAGCATGCCCGCCACCTCCCTTGATCAGTTCCGCCAATTCCCCCGCAAGCTCCTCCAGCAGGCAGCGGTCAGGCAGCTGAAGTCCTTTTTCCCGCAGCAGCCGCGCCAGCTTGAAACCCTGGGGCACATCAAGCCCCATGGCGCCCAGGCGCTCATACTGGGAGAAGACCTCAAGAGGGCTTCCGTCCATGACCAGCGCGCCTTTTTCCAGCACCACCACCCGCGTGGCGAGCTTCGCCACATCGTCCATTGCGTGGGAAATCAGCACAATGGTGGTGCCCGCTCGGTTGAGGCGGCGGACATCTTCCAGCAGGAAATCCCGCGCCCTTGGGTCCAGCCCNNCGCATCTGCCCGCCTGACAGCTCAAAGGGGGAGCGCTTGCTGAATTCGGAAAAATCAAGGCCGACGATGGCCATGGCCTCCCGGACGCGCGCGTCGGTCTCCGCCTCCTTCAGACCCATGTTCTTCGGCCCGAAGGCGATGTCCTTGTAGACTGTTTCCTCAAAGAGCTGATGCTCCGGGTACTGGAACACCAGGCCGACCCTGAAGCGCAGCGCGCGGCGGTTGGAATCCTTCCCGTTGATGTCCTGCCCGTCCAGCAGCACACGGCCGGAAGTGGGTAAAAGCAGGCCGTTGAGGTGCTGGGCGAGAGTGGACTTGCCCGAGCCGGTATGCCCGATGAGCGCCAGCAGTTCCCCGTCATGGATGGTGAGGTCGACGTCCCTGAGGGCCGTGGAGGTATGCGGCCCGCTGCGGTAAGTGTGGCTCAGCTTTTCAAGCACGATGGGCACAGCCGCGTCACCTCCTCCACCATGTCCTCGACGCTCAGCACATCAAGGCGCGCTTCGATCCCGCGCTCCCTGAGCAGTTTGGCCAGCTTTGTCATTGGCGGCACATCAAGGCGCAGTTCGCGCAGCAGATCCACCCGGGAAAAGATCTCCCGCGGGCTGCCGTCCAGGACGACCCTGCCGTGGTCCATGACAAACACCCGCTGCGCGTGGGCGGCTTCATCCATGAAATGGGTGATCCAGACCACGGTGATGCCCTGCTCGCGGTTCAGCCTGAGCACTGTGTCCAGCACTTCAGCGCGTCCCTGCGGGTCCAGCATCGCGGTGGCCTCGTCCAGGATAAGGGCTTCCGGCTGCATGGCCAGGATGCCCGCGATGGCGACGCGCTGCTTCTGTCCGCCGGAGAGCAGGTGAGGCGCGCGGTCAGAATACTCCATCATGCCGGTCAGGCGCAGCGCCCCGTCAATGCGCGCGGGCATCTCTCCGGTCGGCACGCCGATGTTTTCCAGCCCAAAGGCGACGTCGTCATACACCCGGGTGGCAACCAGCTGGTTGTCCGGATTTTGGAACACCATCCCCGCTGTTTTACGGATATCCCAGGTGTGAAGCGCGTCCATTGTGTCCATACCGCTGACGCTCACGCTGCCTGAGGAAGGCAGGAACAGGCCGTTGAGCAGCTTGGCCAGGGTGGACTTACCCGAACCGTTATGGCCCAGCACAGCCACGAACTCACCGCGCTTGATGCTGAAGCTGACCCCGTCGATCGCCGCCTCCGCCTCAGGGTCATATCGGTAAACCAGGTCCCGCACCATAAGGTGCGCCGTTTCACTCATTCTGTCCCCCCGCGGTTGAACGCGCCGCGCATATCAAAGCGGCTGTAAAAATCCTTCATATAATCCAGAAAACGGTCCTCCCGGATCGCCTGGCGGGCCCCTTCCATCAGGCGGGTGAGATAACGCAGGTTGTGGACGCTGCAAAGCCGGGCGCCCGTGATTTCCCCGGCATTGAGCAGGTGGCGGATATAGGCGCGGGAATAGTTCCGGCAGGCTTCGCAGTCGCATCCGTCTTCAAGGGGGCCGAAGTCCGCCTTATATTTCGCGTTGCGCACGACCAGGCGTCCGGACGCGGTCAGCACGGTGCCGTTGCGGCCGATGCGCGTGGCCAGCACGCAGTCAAACATGTCCACCCCGCGCTTCACGCCCTCCAGCAGGCAGTCCGGCGTACCCACGCCCATCAGGTAGCGTGGCTTGTCCTCCGGCAGGCAGGGCAGGGTCACATCCAGCATGCTGTACATCAGCGCCTTGGGTTCGCCCACGGAGAGCCCGCCGATGCCGTATCCGGGGAAGTCCATCCCGGCCAGCGTCCTTGCCGACTCCTGACGCAGAAATGCGTATAAGCCGCCCTGAACGATGCCGAACAGGGCCTGGTCCGGCCGCCTGTGCGCTTCCTGGCAGCGTTTCGCCCAGCGGTGGGTGCGCTCCATATCCTCCCGGGTCTTTTTCTCCTCACTCGGGTAGGGGGTGCACACATCAAAGGCCATGACGATGTCCGCGCCAAGGTTCTCCTGGATCTCCATAGCGTTTTCAGGGCCCATGAACAGCAGGCTGCCGTCCAGATGGCTGCGGAAGGAAACGCCCTCCTCAGTCACTTTATTCAGTTCAGCCAGTGAGAAGACCTGATAGCCGCCTGAATCAGTCAGCAGGGGCCTGTTCCAGGCCATAAAGCGGTGAAGGCCGCCGGCCTTTTGGATCAGTTCATCTCCCGGGCGCAGGTGCAGGTGGTAGGTATTGGCCAGCAGGATCTGCGAGCCGATCTCCTCCATTTCCCTGGAGGTCATCGCCTTGACGACAGCCTGCGTGCCCACCGGCATAAAAACGGGGGTCTGCACATCCCCGTGCGGGGTGTGCAGGATGCCCAGGCGCGCGCCGGACTGGCGGCAGGTGTGCAGCAGCTCAAAGCTGACCGGCGGATCTGTGCGCAATGATCTATCTCCGTTCAAGGGAATTGTCCATGGCTTTGCGTGCCGTTTCAGACGGGTGAAAAGGGATGCCCGAAATCAGTATAAAGCTATGGCGCGATATCAGGCCAGACCCGGGTCAGCATGTCCAGTTCCTCGCGGTAAAGGTCAAAGTGGCGGCTGTGCGCGAAGGCTCCCGGGAGGTTATCCGGCGTGCAGATAAAAACCATGGCTTTTCCGGTGATGGGATGGTTGAAGCTCAGCCGCATCCCCCAGAGGGCGATGAGGCCGGTCGCGCCGGATCTGTTGTAGCGCGCGTCGCCCAGCAGCGGATGGCCGAAATGCGCCATCTGGGTGCGGATCTGGTGGGCGCGCCCTGTCTGGAGCTTGACCGCGACCAGGCTCTTTTCCTCACTGTGCGCGATGGTCTGGCCATGGAGCACCGCTTCCTTGCCCTGAAGCCTGAGATGGAGGGGCAGCACGCTGACCATATTGGTCTGAGGATCTTTTACTAGATAGTCCTTCAAAACAAAGCGGTCAGGAGTCTCGCCCTGACAGACCAGGACGTATTCGCGGTTGAGTGCGCCTTCTTTCAATTGAACGGCGAACCGGGCCGCCGCCTTGCTTGTGCGGGCAAAGACCAGCAGCCCGCCGACCGGCCGGTCCATCCGGTGCACCAGGCCCAGGAAGGCCTCCCCGGGTTTGTCATACTTTTCCCTGATATAGGCTTTCAGCAGGCTCAGCAGGTCGCCATCCCCGGTGCTGTCACCCTGGGTGAGGAGCCTGGGCGGCTTGATGGCAACCAGAACATGGTTGTCTTCAAAAAGGATGGGCGGAAAAACAGGGGTGGTCAATTGTTTGCTCCTTTTGCCTGCCAGCGCGCGCTGGCCCCGGCGGGCAGCACACCGCCGGAGGAAACCGGCAGGCAGAGTTCCTGGGCGCTGATGCTGCCCGTGAGATGGCCCGGGATGGACCGGCTGAGGATGTTCCCCAACACAGCGGGCTGAAAGCCGGTCGTATAGCCGTTGATGAGGACAAAGAGGGGATCATCGGACAGGAGCCCTGCGCAGAGTTCAGCCAGGGGATACAGCTCGTCTTCCAGCTTCCATACCTCGCCCCCGGGGCCGCGGCCGAAACTGGGCGGGTCCATCAGAATGCCGTCATAGCGGCTCCCGCGGCGGAGTTCCCTCTGTACGAAGGCCTTGGCATCCTCCGTGATGAAGCGGCAGCGGTCCTCCGGGGCGCCTGTGAGCGAACGGTTCTCTTTTGCCCAGGAGACCATGCCCCGGGCCGCGTCGACATGGGTGACCTGAGCGCCTGACATCATTAGGGCCGCGGTCGCGCCGCCGGTATAGGCGAACAGGTTGAGCACCCGGGCGCCGGGCTGGTGATTGACAAGGGAACGCATCCAGTCCCAGTTCACGGCCTGTTCCGGAAACAGGCCGGTATGCTTGAATCCGGTGGGCCTGACATAAAACCGCAGGTCGCGGTAGGATACTTCCCAGCGTTCAGGCAGCGTACAGCGGAAGGCCCAGCTTCCCCCGCCCTCGGCACTGCGGGTATAGACGCCGTCCGCTTCTTTCCAGGCCCCGGGGGTTGCCTTGGGCCAGATGACCTGCGGGTCCGGCCGGGCCAGCAGGATGTCCCCCCATCGCTCCAGCTTCATGCCATCCCCGGTGTCCAGCACCTCGAAGTCCCGCCAGGCATCGGCTACAAACATCGCAAGCCCCTCTCCCTTTGTATGACCGGGATTATAGCATGACCGGGGGGTGCTCACAAGCAAACCGGACCCCGCCGCGCGATACCGAAACGGAAAATCCGATTGGCGTGTGCTTGCGTCCATTGACAACACAGGGGAGGCATAACTATAATAATACAGGATATTACAAGATGAGGATTCGCATTGATTAATCGAGGATCATCCGTCCCGCTGCATCAGCAGGTCGCCGAAGAATTGGCTAAAAGCATCGCGGGCGGGGTATACCAGGCCGGCGACAGGCTGCCTTCTGAAAAGCAACTTTGCGATAAATTCAGTGTCAGCAGGATCACTGTCAGACAAGCGCTGGGCAGGCTCATCAACGATGATCTGGTCTATTCTGTTCAGGGCATTGGAACCTTTGTCAAGACCATCAGGATTCAGCAACAGATTCAACGCATCATCCGCTTCAGTGAAATCCTCAGCGAAAAGGGAGTCACTGGTCATACGTCCGTCAGACAGTTCCAGCCCCAGCCTGAGGATGAGCATGGGCGAAAAAAATTCCCAGAAGGTTTCAGCAGGATGGACCTGCTGGGATACGTCTATAACGCTCCGGTCGTTTTTTACTCGTCCCGCATAAGCGATGACATCAGCGAGCGTGTGCACCGGAAGGCGCTGGAGCTGGAATCCAGGGGAGAGGCTTTTTCTTCCTATGACCTTTATGATTTGTTGGGTATCAGGATTTCCCGGATTGACCAGAAAATAATGGCCATCGGCAGCACTCCTTTGATGAAGGAAGTGTTTGGCAGCCACGCCTCGCCCGCCTATCTGGTGCTGGAAACTTTCTATTATAACGGAAAAGGCGCTCTGCTGGAGTGGAAGACTGCCTACTACCGCTCAGACGTATATTCCTTCCACCTGGAGCGTGAAATGTAAGGCGCGATCCGGAAGAAATCCGGTCAATTCCCTTGAAAAGCCGCGATTGATGCGGCTTTTGGCATATTATTGATATTTTTTTACAGTTAACTATTGACAAATAAAAACATCAGGATTTATACTTGATATAACATGTTATGACAGAACATAACATCAAACCAGAATATGGAGGATAACATGGCAAAAGAAGTTTTACGGATCATTTCTCCCAACGGTCACCTCGGGTTCGCTCCCACCAAAGAGGAGAGCTTCTGGCTCGGGGCGGCAACAAAGCCCGATTACTACTGCTGCGATTCCGGCAGCGACGACATCGGCCCCGTTCCCCTTGGCATGGACAAGTGCGCCAGCCACCCCAACCACCAGTACCATGACCTGGAGCTGATGCTGCTGGCAGCGCGCGAGCAGGGCGTCCCCATGATTGTCGGCTCCGCCGGCGACACCGGGACCAACAGCCGCGTGGACATGTACGTCGGCATGATCCGCGATATGGCGAAAAAGCACAGCCTTAAGAAATTCAAGCTCGCTTACTTTTATTCCGAGGTCGACAAAGAGTATCTCCGCAAAAAGATGCAGAACGGAGAAGAAATCGAAGGGCTTGACAGCCGTCCAAACCTGACCTTTGAAGAACTGGACCGCACGGTAAGGATCGTGGCGGTAGCTGGCGTCCATCCCTATATCAAAGCGCTTGAAATGGGAGCCGATGTGATTATCGGCGGCCGTTCAAGCGATGCGTGCGTATTCGCCTGCGCCGCGATTTACGAGGGATTTCCGGAGAATATCGCTTATTACACCGGGAAAGTTTTAGAGTGCGCTTCCTTCTGCGCCGAACCTTACGGTGCCAAGGAATCCGTCATCGGCACCATCACCAAAGATGATGTAAAAGTCACGGCGATGGCACCTTTCCAGCGCTGCACCATCGCTTCCGTCGCAGGCCACGCGATGTATGAGCGCACCAACCCCTACTATGAGTACGTCGCCGGCGGCATGATGGACATGAGCGAGTGTGTCTATGAGCAGTTTGACGAGAAGACCTGCCGCATCACCAACCCGAAGTTCATCCCGATTGAAGGGAAAGTCAAGGTCAAACTGGAAGGCTCTGCCATTGTCGGCTACCGCTACATGGGCATGGCTGGCATCCGTGACCCCTACACCATCAAGCACATCGACAAGGTGATTGACTGGGCGAAGTCCCAGGTCAAGGAACGCTTCCCGGATACCCACTACGAGCTGAGCTACCGCATCTTCGGCAAAAACGGTGTGATGGGAGATCTGGAACCCATTAAGGAAACCAAATCGCACGAGCTGCTGGTCATCGTTGAAGGCGTCGCTCAAGACAAGAAAATCGCCGAAGAAGTCACCCTGATTGCCACCAGACAGATTTTCTACGCCCGCCTGCCCGAGGTGAAAGGCACCGCCGGAACGGCCGCCTTTATTCTGGACGAGGTGGTGGAAGTTTCCCTTGCCTGCGAGTGGACCCTCAACCATACCGTCGCGGTGGATGATCCAATGGAACTGTTCCCTGTTGAAATGGTCGAAATCGGCGAATAAGGAGGAAGAAGACATGAAAATGGTCAAATTGGTCGACCTTGCGAAAACCATCCGCAGCAAGAACGCCGGCACCGACAGGATAACCTTTGACATCATCTTCAGGGAACCGGAAAAATATGAAGCTGTCAAAAAAAGCGGGGTAATCAACAGAGAATTCGTCTCCAAGCTTTTCGGCATTCCCGACAACCGCATTGCTGACTTTGTGGAATTCGATCCAGGCTATGCCATCAAGTTCACTATCAACCGCCTGCGTCCCTCCGGGTCTTTCGGCGAAGGCGACGTATTCGGCTGCCAGCAGTACCCACCCCTTCTGGATGTTGAAATCCCGATCGAAGAATAAAACAAGGGAGCGTAAGAGCGCATGTCAGTGCAGCTGATCATCATCATCGCATATTTCGCGCTCACCGTCGCCATCAGCATGCTGTCCGGCCGCGGTGGGAAAAGCTCGGCGTCATTTCACGGCGCCGGGCTGAGTGTAACGATGGTCGTGTGCGCCTCAGCCGGAGAGTGGCTGGGTGGCACCTCAACGACCGGGGTGTCGGAATACGGCTTTGACTTTGGCCTGTCCGGTTCCTGGTATACCATTGCCAACGGCATTGGGGTCATCTTCCTCGCGCTCTTGTTCGCCAAGCTCTACCGAAGCCTGAATACCGTAACCGTGCCGGGCATCATCGGCAAGTTCCTGGGCGTGAAGGCGCGCACCGTATCCAGTGTCTTCCTGACCTTCGTCATGCTGGCCGTCGGCATCTCCCAGATGATTGCGGCCGGCAGCCTGGGCGTGTCCCTGATGGGGCTGGACTTCAACATCTCCATCATCGCTTTCGCGGCGGTCTTCATTGTCTACACACTGATAGGCGGTATGAAGTCCGTCGCCTACACCAACGTGATGCACCTGTTTTTCATGTATGGCGGCATCCTGCTGGCCATCATTCTGGCGCTGAACAAGGTTGGGGGCATTGGCAAGGTTGTTTCTGCGCTGCCGCCCTCCTACTTCAGCATGACAGCCATCGGCGGCAGCAAGGTATCCTCCTGGGTCATCGCCTCCCTGCTGGGCGCCTGCACAGCGCAGGCCGGCATCCAGCCGATTCTTGCCTCAAGGGATGTGCCCTCTGCCAGGAAGGCTGCCATCATCACCGCGTTTGTCGCGGCGCCTTTCGGGCTGTTCACGGCGCTTCTCGGAATGATTTCAAAAACCATGTCCCTCAACGGCACGCTGCTGGATACGGCGGGGAACGTCGTGACCAACGGCAAGCTGGCCCTTCCCACATTGATGATGAACCTTACCCCGGTTGCCGGGGGAGTTGTACTGGCATCTATCCTGGCAGCTATCCTGTCCACCGTATCCCCCATCATCCTTGCGTCCGGGACCATGCTGACCAAAGATATCTATCAGGGGGTGATCAAGAAAGATGCAACGGAAAAAGAGGTGCTCCGCTTCTCGCGGGTGACCACCGCTGTTTCGGGAGTTATCTGCGCGGCTGTAGCAATCCTCTTCAACAGCCTGAACCTGCGGGTACTGGACATCGTCTACTTCGCTTATTCCATGCGCGGCGCTCTGTTTGTCATCGTGCTGCTGGGTATCTACTGGAAAAGCGCTTCTGAAAGAGGCGCGGTTGCCGGCATGCTGGCAACCGCGGCGGTTGGCGGTATCTGGGTCATTTACAACGCTGTAACCGGCAGGTTCCCCATCCATCCCGCCCTTAATGAAACCTACATCTCCATCATCACGGCATTCATCACCACCATCGTTTTCAGCCTGTTATGGAAAAACGACAAAAGGGATCCCCTTCCTCAAAAGTCATCCTGACCGCGCAGGGAATGGTTACAGCCTGCCGGCATGATAAATCTGAAAGGAGACTGACGCGATGCCAATAGAGATTACCTATCTGCTCATTCTGCTGGGCGTCATCACCGCGGTGTTCGTACTGCTCAAACGCCCCATCTACGAGGCGATGTTCGTCGGCTATATCGTGATGATCGCGATCACCGGCCAGTGGTCCAACATCTTCAAGTACATCGTCCAGACCTCGACCAACACCCTCTTCTACGCGATTGTGGGCTTCCTGACCGCTGCGCAGGTTTTCGGATATACCAAGGTGATTGACAAGGTCATCACGATCATCCTGTCCATCTTCGGCCGCTTCCGCGGCGGCGCGGGCTATGTATCCCTCATCGCCTCCACCTTCATGGGCGCGCTGTCGGGCTCCGGCGCCGGCAATGTAGCAGCGACCGGCGTGTTTACCATCCCGGCCATGAAGAAATCCGGATTTCCCTCCTACCTGGCGGCGAACGTTGAGATGAGCGCCTCCACCATGGGCAACATGATTCCGCCCGCGGGCGTTATCACCGCGTCTTTCGGAACGCTGGCAGCTTTCGCGCCTGAGTACACCATGTCCAACTTCTGGCTGGTCGTTTGGGGCATCGCGATTTGGTTTATCCTGCAAAGGGCGGTAACCCTGTACGTGTTTTGCAGGATGTACAAGGTAGCCCCGATGGCAGCGGGCGAAGTACCCAAATTTGGTCCCGCCATCCGCGCGGGCTGGGCTTCCCTGATGCTCGCCGTCATCATTTTCCTGCCCTTCTTCCTGGACGCGCAGCTGAAAGGCACCCTGTTCACCGCGCGGCTTGGCCCCGGGGTGAACAGCCTGTCCAGCAGCGTGCTGCTGTTCACGCCGGGCCTGGCGGCCCTCTACGTCCTCTTCATTGCGGGCAAGGCAGTCAAGACAAACCTGCCTGCCGTGGCGGGCGTCCTGTCCAAAACGGTCAAGGCCATCGTTCCCGTCAGCGCAACGATCTTTTTCGCCTACTGTATCAGCAACCTGTTCGGCTCGCTGAACGTCGGTTCGACCCTGGGCGCCTTTGTCAGCGGCTGGGGACTTCCCTTCTGGGTGCTGGCGCTGCTGATTCCCCTGTTCTGCGCCCTCCTGGGCATGATTATCCCCGGATCCTCCCAGGTGGCCATCTTCGGCACGGCCATGGTATCCATCATGGTCGGCGCGGGTGCGAACCCCATCCTGTTTGCCGCCATCCTTCCCGCCATCACCGGCGCGATGGAAGGCATGACCCCGCCCCTGGCGCTGTGTATGTACACCGCGATGGGCATCGCGGAGTCGCCGATGAAGGAAACGACGAAAAACACCCTGATCTGGGTTGCCCTGCATTACGTAATGAGCGTGCTGGTCATCCTCGGCATCCTGCCCATCCTGGGCCTGTAAGGAGGAGCGAACATGGAAGCAAAAAAAATAGGCCTGTTCCTTGAAAAAGTGTTTGGCTGGGGCATCCTGCTCTGCCTGCTTGCGGGCGGGGTCGCCTTCTTCGGATTCCTTCTCGCCCTGATTATCGGGGGCGGCGCGGATTCCGCGGCGCACCAGATGTCCGTCTTCATCCAGAAGCAGTACTTTCCTGTCGTCATCACCTGCGCGTCCATCACTGTCGGCATCGGCCTGCTGAGCATGTACCTGGCAAAAACCCAGGCTTTGTCGCTGAAGACCGAGAAGAAAGAGGCTGAGGACGAACTGAAGCAAATCAAGGCTGAGGAAAAAGCGACGGGGGAATAGATTGGTTCCCCGCAAAATCCTGATAACAAAAGAACTGCCGCGCGATTGTGCGCGGCAGTTCTTCAATTTTCCTGCCTTATCAGGAGCCGGCAGCCTCATCCGGCGCCTGGTCCGTTTCTTTCGCCCAGTGCAGGGCGGTGTCTACGGCGTGCTTCCAACCCCTGCGCGCCTGCGTGCGCTCCTCCGGTGAGATGTGGGGCTGGAATACTGTCTCATCAGCCTGTATGGCGCTGACAGTGGCGGCCGGGTTTGGATACATGCCCACAGCCAATCCGGCCAGCAGGGCCGCCCCCAGTGCCGTGGTTTCCTGTAAGCGGGGCCTGAGTACTAAGACGCCCGAAATATCCGCCTGCATCTGCATGAGCAGGTTGTTGGCCGAGGCGCCGCCGTCGACCCGCAGCGGGCCGGGCGCCTGGCCAAAGGATTGCGCCATCAGGCGCAGGAGGTCGTCTGACTGAAAGGCGATGGATTCCAGCGCCGCACGGGCCAGGTGATGCCGGTTGGTCCCCCGGGTGATGCCCGCCAGCGTCCCCCTTGCGTACATGTTCCAGTACGGCGCGCCCAGGCCGGTAAAGGCAGGGACAAAGCAGACGCCCCCGGTGTCCGGGACCTTTGCCGCCAGTTCCTCTGATTCCGCGGCGGATTTGATGATGCCCAGCTCATCCCGCAGCCACTGGATGGCCGCGCCGGCCACAAACACGCTGCCCTCCAGCGCGAAAACCGGTTTCCCGCCGATGCGCCAGGCCATGGTGGACAGGAGGCCCCGGTCATTTGAGACAGGAGCGGTTCCCGTGTTCATCAACATGAAGCATCCTGTGCCATATGTGTTCTTGACGTCCCCGGGGCTAAAGCAGGCCTGGCCGAAGAGGGCGGCGTGCTGGTCGCCCGCCAGTGCGGCGACGGGCACAGGCACGCCCAGGATGTCCGGGTCAAGGCTGCCGATGAGGCACGCGCTGTCGACCACCCGGGGCAGCACGGCAGGGGGAACGTTGAAGATCTTCAGCAGTTCATTGTCCCAGTCCTGCGTTTTCAGGTTGAACAGCATCGTGCGCGAGGCATTGGTCGCGTCGGTCACATGGGGATGGCCCTTCACCAGCCGGAAGGCAAGGTAGCTGTCCACTGTGCCAAAGCACAGCCTGCCTTCCTCCGCCTGCTTCTGAAGACCGGTCTCATCCAGCAGCCAGCGGAGTTTGGAGGCGGAAAAATAGGCGTCGGGGACCAGCCCGGTTTTCTCCTGAATGATGGGTGCAAGGCCCTCGGTCTTCAGCCGCTGGATGATGGGCGCGGTGCGTCTGCATTGCCACACGATGGCGCGGTAGACGGGTTTACCGGTTTCCCTGTCCCACAGCAGGGTGGTTTCCCGCTGGTTGGCGATGCCCACCGCGGCGATCTGGGACGGTTTGATGCCAGCCCGGGCCACCGCTTCCCTCAAGGCCCTGACCGTGCTTGCGACAAGGTCTTCCGGTTCATGTTCCACCCAGCCGGGAAAGGGATAATGCTGTGTGAACTCAAAGGCCGCCGATGCGTGGAGGCGGCCTTCGGGGGTAAAGACGATTGCCCGGGAGGAAGTGGTTCCCTGGTCCAGCGCAACCAGAAACTGATCTTCCATGCGCTCTCCTTCTGGTTGATGGTTCGCTATTCGATCCGGATGCCGTACATGCGGTTGTTGTCCTTGCTGGATGTGCCGATGACCAGGACATCGTTGTACACCGCGGGGGAACCCTCCACTGTACCGCCCAATTCCAGGGTATTGATGACCTGGCCGGTCATGCCATTGATGAGGTGGAGCTTTCCGGATAGATCAGCCTGGATGACGCGCGCCCTGCCGTCCGGGGCGTAGACCGCCACGGGGGAGGAGACTGCGCCCTCAGGCAGCGGCACTTTCCATACCTGCTCCCCGGTGTGCTTGTCCAGCGCGAGCATGGCTCCGCCTTCCTCCGTCATGTTTACGGTGAAGATGACCAGGTTTCCGATTTCTCCCTGGCCGACCAGCGGGCTGGCCTTGACGCCGCCGCGCTCGCCCGCGTCATACTTGGCCTTGACCTTGAAGGACCACATCTCATCCCCTGTCAGGGCGTTGAGGCGGCGGATGACGGCGTTGCCGTCCCTGCGGGAGCGGCTGAAAACGGTGGTGCCGGTATACAGTGCCAGAGCATCGCTGCCTTCCAGGTCCAGCGCAAGTGTGGCGTCGGTGTTGTCCCCGGCGTCAAAGGCCCATACGGTCTTCATTCCGGTCGTGTCCACACAGCGGATGATGCCCTGCTTGTCCGCGACAAAAGCATAGGGCCCGTACATCGCGGCGGAACTCTCGATGGAGACGGTGGTGTCATTCTGGTTCCCCTTGCTGCGCAGGTAAGTGATTTCCGGGTCGATCGTGATGGTCTTGGCGTCTGTAAAATCAAAGACTGTGTTGAGTTTGACGGTATACAGCAGGCCGTTTTCCCCGGCAATGATGAGACTGTCGCTTTCCCGGTCAAACAGGCCTGTGCCGTCAAACGCGCCGTTGGTTGCGTACTGCACCTGGCTCTTGGTCTTGCGGCCGTTGATAAACTCCAGCTTCGTCTGGTCGATCAGGTTGTAAATGTAGTATCCAATGTCCCCGGTCTTGCCGGGCAGNNCGGGTGGGCAGGCCGTCATTCAGGTCAAGGAAATAGACTTTTCCGTCCTGCGCGGCGAAGATGACTTCCTTCAGCGCCTTGACCGGTTTCTTTTCCTCAGACAGGTTCATCATCCCGCGCACCTCAACGGACCATTTGACAATGGCGGGCTGCCCTGTCCATCCCAGGCCGTAGAGGGTGCCCGAGTCAGAGGTGCGCAGGCTGCCCAGCTCGGTCTGCCACAGGACGCTCAGCTGCTCCAGGGGCATTTCCGCCGTGCCGAAAGCCGCGTTTTGGCGCATTCCGTCGCTCCTGAAGGTGAACACGCCGCCGGGGTAATAGGTGTACAGTTCCCCGCCCTGAACGTTGATGGGGGTCTGCCTGGCGAAATCATTCTGCTTCTTGCTGCCCTGGTAGGCGGCCTCGGTGATTTTCAGTTTGGCCGGTGTCTGGGATTCCGATGCCTGCGCTGTCAGGACGGGCATGGGGGCAGCGGTTGGCGCCGCGGTCGGAACCGCGGTTGCCAGCGGAAGGGAAGGTGTCTGTTCCGTGAGGATCTCCTGCGTCGCGGCGGGCACAAACTCACCGGGCAGCTCAGCCAGCATGTCTTCGGGTATGTCTTCATCCGGGAACTCCACCAGCATATCCTCAGGGATGTCTTCATCCGGGAACTCCGGCGTTTCAGCGGCAGTTGTGTCCGGCAGCGGGGTAAAGGCCGGGAGAAGCGCCTGCAATGAGGGTGTTGACTGGGGCAGCACCGCAGCCGGTGTGGCAGTGGGTTGGAGGGTCGGCGCGATGGTTGGCGCAATAGTGGGCGCCATGGTGGGTGTCTGGACAGGCGCCGGTGTCGGTGTTGGCGCCGGCGTGGGCTGGATGACTGTCAGCTGCACGGTCTTGTCTGTCTGGTACCAGGTCTTATTATACAGGATCCCGGCGGAAAGGGTGGCTGTCATCGGCTTGTCCAGGATGGCCGTGATCGTCCAGGTGGTATTGCCGGGCGGGTCAGCGGGTTCCTTTACGCCTGTGATTTCCACACCGTCCTCATCCAGGATCCGCACGCTTTCAATGCTTTGGCTGGCTGTGAGGGTGAACACGGTCCTGACCCCTGTCCGAACAGTATCCTCCGGGGTTTCAAACTTGATGAGCCGCGGGGGTTCGTTCTTTTTCAGGCCCAGCAGGTTCAGCCCGCCGTCGACCGCGCTGTGGGAGAGCGTGCGCGCCTGTCCCAGGATGCCCCCCGTGTCTTTGGGGATGAAGAAATAGGCTGAGGCGAAGAGCGCCGCTATCAAAAGCAGAAGGGCCAGCAGGATCCAGGGCCATCGCCTGGGCGGCAGGTCATCCTCGTATTCATCGGTATAGGCAGGCTGGGTGGCTGCGGCCGGATCGCGCCTGGGAGGGTGGTATTTCGTCTCCTTATATACACGCGGGGTTTCAATCCGCCCCTGGGCCTGGCCCGGCTGGGGCCGGGCTGCGTCATAGCCGCCAAGCGGCATGGGCGCCTCCTCATCCGGCGGATATCCGGCGCGCAGCGGTGCCTGGCGGGCGTCCAGCGCTTCCGGGCTGCGGTATTTGTCGGCCCTGCGGCGCCGCGTCTGCGGTGTGGAATTAGGATTGGACAATGCTCTGCTCCTTTCTCTGGGGACAGCTTTTCATGTCCCGCCTAAAAGGCGGTTTTTTCCTCAAGCCAGGATATCAGGCCCTCGACGGGCACCCGGTCCTGAGCCATGCTGTCCCGGTCGCGGACGGTAACTGTATTGTTTTCCAGGGTGTCAAAATCCACCGTCACACAAAATGGCGTTCCGGCTTCGTCCTGGCGGCGGTAACGCTTGCCGATGGAGCCGGACTCGTCGTAATCAGCCATGAAACGGCGGCTGAGCTCCCGGTATACCTCTTTCGCCTTGTCGCCCAGCTTGTTCTTCTGCAGCGGCAGCACCGCGACCTTGAAGGGGGCCAGGGCCGGGTGAAGATGAAGGACGACACGGGTATCGCCTTCCGGCAGCGTTTCCTCGTCGTAGGCATCGCACAGGAAGGCCAGGGCGACGCGGTCCGCGCCTAATGAAGGCTCAATCACAAAGGGCAGGAAGCGTTCGTTGGTGAGCGGGTCAATGTATTCCAGATTCTCTCCGCTGTTCTCCTGGTGCTGTTTGAGGTCAAAATCCGTGCGGTCGGCAATGCCCCACAACTCGCCCCAGCCGAAGGGGAAGAGGTACTCAAAATCAGTGGTCGCCTTGGAATAATGCGATAATTCCTCAGCCTTATGGTCGCGCAGCCTCAAGTGTTCATCCTTCATCCCCAAAGAGATCAGCCACTCGCGGCAGAAAGCGCGCCAGTAGGAAAACCACTCCAGATCCTCCCCGGGGCGGCAGAAGAACTCCAGCTCCATCTGCTCAAACTCACGCGTTCTGAAGGTGAAGTTGCCGGGGGTGATTTCGTTGCGGAAGGATTTGCCGATCTGGGCGACGCCCAGGGGCAGTTTGCGGCG
>DIWD01000051.1:0-2346 GCA_002428405.1 bacterium UBA6115 | reverse complement strand
AAATCTGTTTTTCCGCAGACGGGGCAAATGATGCCCCTTTCTTTGATGTAAGCCTCCAGCTCCTGGTTGCTCCATCCGTCGGCCTTCAGGTCCTCCCCCCGGGCTTTGGCATCGTCCTCAATCAGCTGGTCAGCGCGAAAACGCGCCTTACAGGCCTTGCAGTCCATCAGCGGATCGTTGAAATTCCCCACATGGCCGGAAGCCACCCAGACGGAACGGTTCATCAGGATGGCGCTGTCCAGCCCGACGTTGTATTCAGATTCCTGGACGAATTTCTTCCACCAGGCGCGCTTGACATTGTTCTTGAACTCCACGCCCAGCGGGCCATAATCCCAGGTGTTGGCAAGACCGCCGTAAATCTCCGAGCCTGAGAAAATGAAACCGCGCACTTTGCACAGGGCGACCAGTTTGTCCATCGTCAATGACACAGCGCATCCTCCTTAGCATAAACGCTTTCATCATATGCACAGGGCATGGATTTGTCAAGAAATACGGCGGTTTCAGAGGATTGGACGGGACGGTGGGCACAGGCAAAACGCGGCTTGCCAGCGAGTGTCCTTGATGCTGCGGAATGACCGTGGTACACTCTTCCCGTCAGGAAAACTGGCAGGAGGCGGTGAAGGTGGAAATCCGTCAGATCCATAAAAACAAAAAGGAATACCTGCCTCTGCTCCTGCTGGCGGACGAAGAGGAGAGAATGATCGACCGCTACCTTGAACGGGGCGACATGTTTGTACTGCTGGATCCGGATACGCGGGCGGTCTGCGTTGTCACGCAGGAGGGAGAGGGCGAATATGAACTCAAAAACCTCGCGGTGGCACCGGCTTTTCAGCGCCGGGGGTATGGCAGGGCGCTGGTCAGTTTCCTTTTTGGCCTTTACCGCACCCGGTGCAGGACGATGACAGTCGGCACAGGGGACAGCCCCATCACCATTCCCTTTTATCTGTCCTGCGGATTTCATGAAGCCTGCCGGGTGAAGAACTACATGCTTGACCATTACGACCATCCGATCTATGAGAACGGCCGTCAGCTGTTTGACCGGGTGGTTTTCAGGAAGGAATTCGATCAGGAGCCTTGAGGAATCAGGCTGCAGGCAACAGGATCCCTCAGCGGTTGAATGGATCCATCCGGCTTGCTATCATACGGGAATGCGGCTAAACCGACAAGCCAATCATTCCATAGAAAGGTGATTTGATCAGGATGCAAAAGACATTGAGAATACTCGCGATGACGATGATTTTTATCCTTGTTGCCCCCATGGCGGCATTTGGGGAGACTGCTGCAATACAGGGCGAGCTAAAACGGGAGGGGATCCCCTTTCAAGCGGAATACCTCGGGAACCCGGTGATCCCGGGCGAAAGCCCCACCACAGGGCTTCCCTGGGAAGGGGTGTATGCCCCGGTGCTGCTGGTCGTTGACAACGCCCAGGAAGCGCATCCGCACTGGGGGGTAAAAGACGCCGATATCCTCTATCAGGTGCCCAACGCCGGACAGGGCGCCACCAAGCTGCTGGCGCTGTTCTCGGACACCGCTCCCAGCGACGCCGGCGGCAGCCGCTCCGCGCGCACGCCCTTTGTGGATGTCGCCCGCGGCTGGGGCGCGGCCTTCGCCTATGCGGGTTCCCCCGGCGACGGCGTCAGCGACAAGGCCAATGTGCCGTTGAAGCTGCGTGAGGCCGGGATGCGGCGCAATGTTCTGTCCTTTGACCTGCTGGGAAGCAGCGATTACTCCCGCCGCATCAGCGGATATGCCGGCCCGCATGACCTGTCCGCCGACATCGCCCGCATCCGTGAACTGGCGCTGAAAAAGGGCGCTGTGTTTACCCCGAAGCCCTTCCTGTTCACCGACAGCCTGCCGGAAGGCTACGCCCCGGCAGGACGGGTGGAAATCAGGCACTATGGCGAGACGGCATCAGCCAATGACGGCAATCCGGCCAGTTATTCCGCCTTCACCTATGACGGGCAGTCAAAGTCCTGGTACCGGGAGAATGTCATGGGTCCCTATGTGGACCGAGACGCACCTGAAACCCCCATCCCCTTTGCCAATGTCATTGTCCAGCGCGTGAAGTTCAGTTATTCAAATCCCTATATCCAGCTCAACTACCTTACCGGCACCGGGGCCGCGGACATCTTCATCGGCGGTATGTACATCCCCGGCGGCTGGCAGCTTTCCAGCCTGGATGACCGCACGGTGTTTGTGAACGAAAAAGGCGAAGAGATCAGCCTCTTGCGGGGCAAGACCTTCATTATCCTGACCAATGACGTAACCCGGGTGAGCGTGGCGCCGTAACAGCCGTTTACTCAATGAAAAATCCCTTTCGGTTATGAACCGAAAGGGATTTTGCTT
>DIWD01000004.1:9263-20649 GCA_002428405.1 bacterium UBA6115 | reverse complement strand
TAAATCATTTTCGCAATAATTATAAAAAATTATTCCCCACTCAAAGTTAAACGCCTGTATCTTTTTGTTACTACTTGCCTGGCCTTGAAACAAAAACCTGACATCATTAGCCACCATTGCTCTCAAAAAACCTGGCGCTGGTTTTTCCCAAAAATCTATTGCCTTTTCGATATCACTTATCTTATATTTTTTTACATCAGGAGTAGCCACATAAAAAATTGCCGGCTCTTTGGTCTTTTTACCATTTTTGTCCCTAAAATAAACCACATCCAAACCTTTACCTGTTCTCCCAAATTCATATATTTGTTCATCAGTAATATAATCACCCAAAATTGTTTTTTGCCAAAGATCATAGACTCCTGGTGCTTTAAATCCGTCTGATTTATTCCTTGCATACAATCCAGCAGCACAGATTTCTAAGTTTATCTCTTGACACCCTTTCTCTTTTAATAATTCTTTATATTTGGCTATTTCCTGCTGCTTGATGGCATAATCAGGAAATTGACTTAGTAATCTATCTTCCCTATCCCCACCCAAACTTGGCGTCACTCCCGCCGTTTCTATTCCTGAATTATCACTTAAGCCTTGATTTCCTTCCTCCTTTGCTTCTCCAGATATTGGCCCCGATAACGCCATCCCAACCAAAACCAAAGAACCTATCCTTTTAAGAGTTCTCCGGGTTTCACTTTCAAAAAGATGTTTTATCTCAGCTATATCTTCTGGCTTAAGAAGAGCACAGGGGTCATATCTCTTTGTTTTCACGATTTGATATCCTTTCTGACGATGGCCATACAAGTTTCGGTGAGGTGGAAGATCCGGTTCAGCGAGGCTGCAGCCATTCGAAATCGGCAAGGTGTGTCGGTGTTGAAAACCCTTGACGTACGTAAACATTGTATGCCGGGCTTGTTCATGGGTAAAAAGCATGACTGAAAGTTCAAACTGCTCACATGATAGTGGATATCATCACTAAATACCACAGGAAATTGACAGACTGCAGATAAGCAGGGAAATAATGCGGAGGTCAACACAGAAACCGGTGTGAGCCTGATCAGCCCATGTCAATGGAATACCTGATCGCATTCATTGTCCTATAGCAAAGGAGATAAAAAGGGACGGCACTTCATGTTATTCTTATTTTTTGGTTTTCTGCATCTGATGATTGACAGATGTCCGTTCGTACAGAAGGATATGAACGGAATGCCATTTGAAAAAGTGACAACTTCATGCCAAAAATGGCGAGAAAGCCAAGCGACTCATGGAGCTACATGTGACGCTGTGCTGTATCAATAGGCAGCGATTCTTTTGTGAGGATTCCGATGACCTGATCCTTTACGGAAGGATCACGATCCGTCATCAGAAATATATAATGGAGTCTGTCAAAACACAGAGAACTTTCCATAAGCGTTAAAATGCAATAGAATGGCGATAGATAAAACAATGAGGAATCGAGGTGTTTGTCTTGATCAAAGGCGCTTGTCTTGGGAACATCGGGATCGACTGCAGGGATGCGGGGAAGCTTCAGGATTTCTACGCCGGGCTCCTTGGCTGGGAAAAACGGGAGATGTACGGGTGGCGGACACTGCACAGCCCGGAAGGCGTCATCTTCCTGTTTGACCAGGCGGAGGATTACGGCTATGTCCCTCCTGTGTGGCCGGAAGAGCCGGGAAAACAACAAAAACAGATGCACTTTGATTTTCATGTGGACGATCTGCCTGCAGCTGTGCTTCAGGCGGAGACGCTCGGCGCGGTCAAGGCGGGCAGCCAATACGGCGGTGACCATTTTGTCACCCTGTTTGACCCGGAGGGCCACCCTTTCTGTCTTTGCGCGAAATAGTTTAGCGCCGCATCCGCCAAAAATTGCTTTGAGATACAGGAATGGAGAAGGACCATGAAAACCATCCATTTTGGCATGATCGGCGCGGGCAGCGTCACGGAAAACAAGAGCGCCCCGGCGCTGCAGAAGGTGCCGGGCTCCTCCCTGGACTTTGTGATGCGAAGGGACCGGGAGAAACTGGCGGACTATGCCCGCCGGCACGGGGTTCAAAAGTTCTCCACCCAGTATGAGGACATCCTGGAAGACCCGGATATCGACGCGGTATACATCGCCACACCGCCTGACAGCCACGCCTTTTATACCCTTCAGGCCGCCCGGCACGGCAAGGCTGTCTATGTGGAAAAGCCAATGGCGCGCACCGCGCGGGAGGCGCAGAGTATAGTCCAGGCCTGCAGGGACGCGGGCGTCAAGCTGTTTGTCGCCTATTACCGCAGGGCGCAGCCCCGCTTCCTGAAGGCCAAAGAGCTGATCCAAAGCGGCGCCTTGGGCGAGGTGCGTTCCTTCCAATACCTCTACGCCTGCCCGGTGCCGCAGGAGGACCCTGCCCGGCCCTGGCTGCTTTCCCGGGAAAAAGCCGGCGGCGGGCTGCTGTATGACATCGGCTCCCACATGATCGACAGCATCATTTTCCTGCTGGGCGAGCCGATGGAAGTCATCGGGCGCTCAACTAACCTCAGCCGCGCGCTGGATACGGACGACATCAGCAGCGCCCTTTTCCGCTTTGCCTCCGGCGTGCAGGGAACGGTGCAGCTGTCTTTCAACGCCGCCCAGACCATTGACCGCCTGTGGGTCTCCGGCAGCCGCGGCAGCCTGGCCCTGTCCATCATGGGGTATGAGCCGCTGCTTTGGGAACGCGACGGCCTTACGGAGCCGATTGGATTCCCCCTTTTAGAACACGTCCAGCAGCCGCTGATCACCCGGGTCGTCGATACCCTGCTGGGGAAGGACAGCCTGGAGAGCACCGGGGAATCCGCCCTGATGACGCAGGAGATCCTGGAGGCCATTGACCAAAGCGGCAGATGGGTTGGAAAGACCACGGATGAATAAATACTAAGCGAACCGCCGCCTGTGGATATTTCGGAGGAAGCATGGCCGCTCATCCCGGATGGGGGTCGGTGCGCTGGCAGGCATGCGGTTTTCTCTTTCCACGCTTTCATGACGCTGCCCTATCGATTCCAATTTGTCTGTTTCAATCATTCTTGCCGGATTGCTTGACAATCCGGTCAGTTTTGTTATATTTATGACAGATTGCTGCTGCAAAAGAGTACGATACGCGCCAGGAACACATTTGAACGGCAACTGCCGTTGAAATAATGGAACATGAGGAGGAGATTTGATGAAAAAGCTGCTCTCGATCCTGCTGGCGGCCACCCTGCTGCTCTCAATGGGCGCGGCGCTTGCGCAAAGCGAACTGAGCTTCTCCTGGTGGGGAGGCGATTCCCGCCATGAAGCGACCATGAAGGCGGTGGAGGCTTTCATGCTGGCCAACCCGGACATCAAGGTCAACAACGAGTATTCCGCGTGGAGCGGATGGGAAGACAAGATGGGGCAGCGTTTCGCGTCTGATTCCGCCCCGGATGTCAACCAGATCAACTGGAACTGGATCACGGCCTTCAGCTCCGACGGCAGCAAGTTCGTCGACCTGAACACGCTTGGCGCCATCATCGACCTGAGCCAGTTTGAGCAGACAGGCCTGGACGCCTGCACGGTGGCCGGAAAGCTGCAGGGCCTGCCCGTCTCCATGACAGGGCGCATCTTCTACTGGAACAAGGCGACGTTTGAGAAGGCCGGGCTGGCCGTGCCGGCCTCCCATGCGGAACTGCTGGCCGCGGGCGGAGTGTTCAAGGAGAAAATGGGCGAGGATTTCTATCCCATCAGCCTGGGCGCCTATGACCGGATGATTCTCATGGTGTATTACCTTGAGAGCGTCTTCGGCAAGGACTGGGTGGCCGAGGGCAAACTGAACTATACCAAGGAAGAGATCGTCAAGGGACTGGAGTTCATCCAGGGCCTGGAAGACGCCCATGTCACCCCGACGCTGGAGAAGCTGGCCGGGGACGGGGCCGATTCGCTGGACAAGAACATTAACTGGATGGACGGCCACTACGCCGGCATCTTTGAATGGGATTCCTCCGCCAGCAAGTTCAAGTCCGCCCTGAGCGAGGGCCAGGAACTGGTGGTCGGGGATTACTTCAAGGACTTCGGCGAATTCCAGGGCGGGTATGCCAAAGTGTCCATGGCCTTCGCGATCTCCGAAACCGCAAAGGACAAGGAGGCCGCCGCCAAGCTGGTCAACTTCCTTCTCAACCAGGAGGAGGGCATCGCGCTGATGAAATCAGAGCGCGGCATCCCGCTGTCCAAGAAGGCGTACGAGCACTGCCTTGCCAACAACCTGCTGGATCCCATGGTGGCGGAAGCCAACAGCAAGGTCCTTGCCTGGGTGCGGTTCAACCTGGACCCGAAGTTTGAAAGCAATGAACTTAAGGCCACTGAAACCGGCGTTTACTCGCAGGTAATGGCCAACCTCAGCTATAAGGAGCTGGACGTGCAGGGCGCGGCCGATATGCTCATTGAGGGCATCAACAAGGTATTGGGCAACTGATCAACCATCTTTTGCAGGCCGCCTCCGGTTTCCGGCGGCGGCCTGCGACTTTTTCATGACAGCATGAGGGAAACATGGAACTGAGCCGCTTTGTCAGGGACTACCTTTGTGCCTATACCCCCTATAAGGATTATTGGAATTATGAGGATGGCTGTATCCTCAGGGGCTGCGTGTGCCTGTATCAGGCAACGGGGGATGCGTTCTACCGCGACTTCGTCCTCGCTTACCTTGACCGCGTCGTCGCGCCGGACGGAACGATCACGAATTATGAGACAGCGCAGTACAATATCGATTCCATTCACAGCGGCAGGGCGCTGCTGTTTGCCCATGAAGAAACCGGCGCGCCCAAATGGCGCAAGGCCATTGAGGTTGTCATGCAGCGCCTGCGCGAACACCCGAGATGTGAAAACGGGAGTTTCTGGCACAAGGAGATCTATCCCTGGCAGATCTGGCTGGATGGCCTGTATATGGCGCTGCCTTTCTATACGGAATATGACATGCGCTTTGGCGGAAAAGCGCAGTCGGGCGACATCCTGCTGCAGTTTGAAAACGCGCGGCGATGCCTGTTCAGCGAAGAAAAGAAACTCTATTGGCACGGCTATGATGAGCGGCGCGCGCAGCCCTGGGCTGACAAGGTGACTGGCTGCTCCCCCAATTTCTGGCTGCGGAGCATGGGCTGGTACCTGATGGCGCTGGCGGACTGCCTGGAGGCGATGGACGAGCAGCTGTATGAGCATAAGAGGCGGCTGCAGGATATCTTTCAGGAGGCGGTCCGCGGCCTGCTCCTCTGGCGCAATGAGGAAGGCCTGTTCTTCCAGCTGATCGACGGGGCGGATCTTCCCGGCAATTACTCGGAGACTTCCGGCAGCGCGATGGCCGCCTATGCCCTGATGAAAGGCGCGCGCATCGCGGCGCTGCACCCGGAA
Organism: bacterium UBA6115; assembly: GCA_002428405.1. The sequence continues at coordinate 15,287 of DIWD01000004.1, read as the reverse complement.
AAATACGGCCCATATGGGCGCGCTGTGTTTGACGCGCTGGATAAAAGGAAACTGGTGACCGGTCCCGGGGGATCGCGGCTGAAGGATATCTGCCTGGTCGCGGGACTGGGCGGGCAGGCCCGGCGGGACGGGTCCGCGGCCTATTACCTGTCTGAACCGGTCGTGGCGGATGATCCCAAGGGCGTTGGGCCGCTGATGATGGCCTACGCGGAAGCACTGGGACAGGATTCTGTATAGGGAGGTATACAGCTTGAATACTGCACCGACAATCGGAAAAGCTGACCTGGCGGCACGGGCGCAGCTCAATCCCAAGGCCGGCAGGCTGAGCGCCGGGCGCATTGGGTTATTGTATATCCTTCCCTGGCTGGCCGGCTTTCTTTTCTTCAAGCTTTACCCCTTCGCCTCCTCGCTGTACTACAGCTTCACCGATATGCACCTGTTCAACGGCATCAGCAAATCGGGCTTCTTCAATTATGTCGAGGTGTTCACCTCCCGCTCCACCATGAAGGCCCTGGGCGTCACCTTCACCTTTGCCCTGACGACCGTCCCGATGAAGCTGATTGCTGCGCTGTTCATCGCCTACATCCTCAATTTCCGCATCAAGGGCGTCGCGCTGTTCCGTACCGCCTACTATGTCCCCTCCATCCTGGGCGGCTCAGTCGCCATCGCCGTGCTGTGGCGCGCGCTGTTCCGCAACAACGGGCTGGTCAACTCGATGCTGAAACTGATTGGCATCAGCGGCCCCAGCTGGCTGGCGGACCCGGATTTTGCCCTGTTTATCATATCCCTGCTTCGTGTGTGGCAGTTTGGTTCGGCGATGGTCATCTTCCTGGCGGCGCTCAAAGGGGTGCCCGAAGACCTCTATGAGGCCTCCACCATCGACGGGGCAGGCAAATGGCGGCAGTTTTTCAGCATCACCGTCCCGCTGATCACGCCGGTCATCTTCTACAACCTGGTGACGCAGACCGTGCAGGCATTCCAGGAGTTCAACGGGCCCTACATCATCACCAACGGCGGGCCGCTCAATTCAACCCGGCTGGTGTCCATGATCATCTATGACCAGGGCATCAAGAACTACAAGATGGGCCTGTCCAACGCGCTGGCCTGGGTGATGTTCCTCATTGTCATGGCGCTGACCCTGCTTGCCTTCTGGAGCCAGAAACGCTGGGTCTATTACCCCGACCAGACGCAAAGGGGGGAGGGTTGAAATGAACGGCACGGTTCCTGCCTATCACCCTAAAAAGACGAGGCTGCGTTTTTCGACCGTCCTACGCTATGTGCTGCTCAGCGCGGTCGGCATCGTCATGATCTATCCCCTGCTGTGGATGGTGGGCAGCACATTCAAAAGCAACAACGAGATCTTCAGCGGCATCCACATCCTCCCCAGGGCGCCGACCCTGGACGGCTACATCAACGCGGTGAAAAGCTACGGCGGCGACATCAACCTGTGGAAGGCGATGCGCAACACCTATCTGATCGTTATCCCCAGGGTTTTGTTCACCCTTCTCTCCAGCACCCTGACCGCGTACGGCTTCGCGCGCTTCCGCTTCAAGGGGGGCAAGTTCCTTTTCGCCCTGCTGATGAGTACGCTTTTCCTGCCGCAGGTGGTGCTGAATGTGCCGCAATTTCTGATGTACACGCGCCTGGGCTGGGTGGATTCGCCCGTCTACCTGCCCTTGGTCCTGCCCGCGCTGTTCGCGTCGGAGACGTATTTCGTCTTCCTGCTGATCCAGTTTCTGCGCAGCATCCCCCGGGAACTGGATGAGGCGGCTACGATTGACGGCTGCAACTCTTTCCAGACGCTCACCAAGATCATTGTGCCCATGCTGTCCCCGGCGCTGATTTCCGTGGCGCTGTTCCAGTTCATGTGGTCCAGCAATGACTTCATGGGTCCCCTGCTGTATGTGAATACGCCCTCGCGCTACCCGGCCACCATCTATGTGAAGCTTTCCATGGACGCTGACACCGGCTTTGAGTGGAACCGTGTGCTGGCGGTATCATTGATTTCCATTCTCCCCTCGCTGGCTGTTTTTTTCCTGGCGCAGCGCAGGTTTGTCGAGGGCATTTCCGCCGGCTCGCTGAAGGGATGATATGGATATAGAACTGCTGTGGCTGTCTGCCCGCAGCGCCTGCGTGCGGCTGAAAGACGGCGGGCTGTACCATACGGAACAGCCCTATTCTCTGCGCCTGAACGGGGAGGACCGGGGCCCGGCCGCAACAGCGGTGCACTCGCTGTTTGGGCTGCTGCCGGAGACCGGCTACCGCCTGGAGGCGCAACTTTGTGGTGAAACGCTTGCGCAGATTCAGTTTACGACAAAGCGCGAGCGGTTCACGCTCAATGTTCGGGCGTTCGGGGCGAAGGGCGACGGCCTGCATGACGATACGCCTGCCATCCAGGCTGCCATTTCATGCTGCCCGGTGGAGAGCCGCGTGCTCATCCCGCGGGGGACCTTCTTAATTTCACCGCTTTTTCTGAAAAGCCATCTGCGGCTTGAGCTGGAGAAAGGCGCAACCCTGCTGCTGCAGCCTGACATTGGGAAAAGCCCCGTCCTGCCGGGGATGCTGCAGAGCTGGGATGAGCAAAACGAGCTCAACCTGGGCACCTGGGAAGGCAACCCGCTGGACATGCACGCCGCCCTGCTCAACGGGATTTCAGCGGAAGACATTGAAATCTGCGGCGAGGGAGTGCTGGACGGCCAGGCGCATCTGGCGGGTTGGTGGGATGAACCCAAAGAGAAGAAGGGCGGCGCGCGGCGGGGGCGGATGCTGTTTTTCAACCGCTGCCGGAATGTCACCGTCCAGGGCCTCACGGTGCGCAACAGCCCTTCCTGGAACCTGCATCCCTATTATTCAAGCGACCTGCGCTTCTTGAACGTGCAGGTGGATTCGCCGGAGGACAGCCCCAACACGGACGGGCTGAACCCGGAAAGCTGCTCCGGCGTGCTGGCTGCGGGAATGCGGTTTTCAGTCGGGGACGACTGCGTCGCGATCAAGTCAGGCAAACTGTTTATGGGGAGCCGGTACAAAACGCCGTGCGAGGGGATCGAAATCATGCACTGCCTGATGGAGAAGGGACACGGGGGCGTTACCATCGGCAGCGAGATGTCCGGCGGGGTGCGCGACGTGCTGGTGCATGACTGCCTGATGCGGGACACGGACCGCGCGCTGCGCGTCAAGACCCGCCGCGGCCGGGGCAGCGGGGGGAGGATCGACGGCATCACCTTTGAACGGGTCAGGATGGAGAACGTCGCCACACCGCTTACCGTGAATTCTTTCTATTCCTGTGACCCGGATGGCCATTCAGACTACGTGCAGAGCAGGGAGCCGCTTCCTGCCGACCTCCGTACGCCTTCCATCGGAAGCATTGTCTTCAGGGACGTGCGGGCAGTGGGATGCAAACTGGCGGCGGCGTACCTGCTGGGCCTGCCGGAAAGCAAGATCGGAAGTGTTGAACTGATCAATGCCCGATTCGCCTTTTCTGATGACGCCCTCCCCGCGCAGCCGGCCATGGCTGACGGGCTTCTTGACATTGTCAGGCGCGGCGTTATCGCCCTGAATGTCCGCACCCTGCTGATGAAGGACGTGACCTTTGAAGGGGTGGCCGGGGATGAGGCGGAACTGGAAGGCGTGGATCATTTCATCACGGATTAAATGAAGGATTGCTAATACTTTCCAAGCCCTTTCAGATAGAGCATGTTCCGGATGATGATGTCCGATTTCCACCAGTTTTTGCTGATGGACCACTCCTCCTCATACGCTCCCCAGCCCCAGGGAACCGCCCAGGAGCCGTCCTCCTGTTGGCTGCCAAGGATAAAGTCACATTCATATTCGGCCAGTTCCCTGTTCTCCTGGAAAAAGATGCTGTCGCGGCCGCTGATGAACTGCGACGGCTTGCAAACATAGCCGCCCTGCCAGAGCGAGGTGTCCCGGGTGAGGATGTGGCTGACCTGCTTTATCAGTTTCCCGCGGAAAGCGTCAAGGTCCATCTGAGCAGGGTTTCCCGCATCCTGCGCGTATTCCATCAGACGGACAAAGCATTTTGCCGTGTGCATGTCCCCCAGCAGATCCCCTGCCATGAAGGATCCATAGGCTTCCTTTGCAATATGTCGGCCAAGCTCCGGCAGGGCGCTGCCTGAAGGCGAGAAACGCAGAATGAACCCGGCCATGCAGGCGGTGGGGTTGTAATTGTGGTGGCTGGTGCTCTGGCTGCCGGTCTGCCACCAGGGGGCATGGGGGTAATCGTTGTTGGTTTCTACTGTGTTGGACCAGAAATGCCCGTTGAAGTCTTTTCCGCTGTACAGATAGCGCAGAATACCCTGGATGATGGGATGGGCGCTGTGTGTAAAATTGATCTCCCGCAGGATCTCTGCCGCGGCCCAGGTCTGGATGGGGGAAGAATGAGGGTTCCACGCGTCCGTCTCCAGCGCGTGGCCGAATCCGCCGTCCTCGTTTTGATAGAAGGACAGCGCGGTCAATACGGCATCTTTCCCGCCGCCTTCAAAGTGGGTCTGCCACCGGGCAAGGTCAACCGGCCGGGCGTTGCGCCAGAGGAAGGCGCGTGCCTTGCCATAGCAATCATGAACTGATTTATCCATTGATATTCTCCCTTTTCCATCGTTACATACTGCATGTTTGGGAAGCCTGCCTGCATATAATTTATACCTTTTCATTTATAAATCCAAGCACATGTTCACAGACAGAGAGCTTCGCCGATGTTTTCCTGATGTAATAACCGCGTTTTCAAAGAAACGAGGCCTCGAAAACGAACCCGGCGGCCAGGCCCGCGGTGACCATCCGGACAGATGTGGAATTCAGCATCATCAGGCAGGCCTGTCCTGAAGAAATAAACATCATTTTGTGACACAGGACACACAGGCGGCCCTCCCCGAGGTATATTCCATGTATAGAAAAAAACAGGACAGCATGACAGGAGGAAACCATGAGCGCCGACATCAACAACCGGGAGTACCGGAAGAACAAACTGAAGGACATCATCAGGAAACTGCACGCGGGACACACCGTGGAGGAGGTGCGGGAGGAGTTCGCTGCCGTCTTCGGGCACGTGAGCGCGGAGGAAATATCCCAGGCGGAGCAAGCCCTCATCAGGGAAGGCACCACGGTCGCGGAAGTACAGAGCCTGTGCGACGTGCACGCCGCGGTGTTCAAGGGCTCCATTGAGGAGATCCACGCGCCGGAAACCGCGCATGAGGTCCCCGGACACCCCGCCCGCACCCTGAAGGATGAGAACGAGGCCCTCATGGCGCTGACGGCGGAGATCCGCAGGGAACTGAACGCCCCGCAGGCGGGGAACCGGTTTTACTCTCTGCGCACTTTGGCGGGGATACTGTCCGGCATTGACACCCATTACAAAGTGAAGGAGAACCTCTTCTTCCCCTACATGGAGAAGCACGGCGTGACCGCTCCGCCCAAGGTGATGTGGGGTGTTGACGACGAGATCCGCGCGGAGGTGAAAAAGGCCCTGGCGGACCTGGAGCGGGGGGAGACCGCCGCGCTTGAAAAGGCGCTGGTCCGGCTGGAGGACATGGCGTTCAAGGAGGAGAACATCATGCTGCCCATCCTGAAGGAAAAGCTGAGCGGGCAGGAGTGGAAACAGATCGCACAGGATACGCCGGAGTTCGGCTGGTTCCTGATCGACCCGCCGCCTGTCTTTGCAGGCGGGAAAGCCCCTGTTCAACCCGAACAGGAAAAGGGGGAGGAAGGCGGCATCCGGCTGCCCACCGGCTCCTTCAACGCAGAGGAACTCAGCGCCCTGCTCAACGCCCTTCCCATTGACATCACCTTTGTGGACAGGGACAACAAGGTGCGCTACTTCTCCCAGGGGCGCGAAAGGGTGTTTCCCCGCACGGTGTCGGTGCTGGGCCGGGACGTGAAGAACTGCCACCCGCCGGCCAGCGTGCACATCGTGGAGAAAATCGTGGAGGATCTGCGAGCGGGGAAAAAGGACCAGGAGGACTTTTGGATCAAAATGGGTGAAAAGCTCATCCTCATCCGCTATTTCGCCGT
>DIWD01000004.1:0-9221 GCA_002428405.1 bacterium UBA6115 | reverse complement strand
TCTCAATTCTGCATCATGGAGGTCCCCTTGAACAGACTGCGCATCCCCAGGGGTTATGAGCCCCTGCTGAACCTGTATGAGACCCAGGAGGCCATCGCGCTGGTGAAGGATACCTTTTCCGGGTTCCTGGCCAAGGCGCTCAACCTCAAGCGCGTGTCCGCGCCGCTGTTTGTCCGCTCCGGCAGCGGGCTGAATGACGACCTCAACGGGGTGGAGCGGCCTGTGAACTTTGAGGTCAGCGACACGGGCGAGGAAGTGCAGGTGGTCCATTCCCTGGCCAAGTGGAAGCGCCAGGCCCTCAAGCAGTACGGGTTCCCCGTCAATGAGGGGCTCTACACCGACATGAACGCCATCAGGCGGGACGAAACGCTGGACAACCTGCACTCCATCTACGTCGACCAGTGGGACTGGGAGAAGGTCATCAGGGAAGAGGACCGGACCCTGGATACCCTCAGGCACGCGATGCAGAACATTGTAACCGCCATCATCTGCACCTACGACCTGCTCAAGTGGAAGTATCCGCGTCTGCCGATGAAGTTCAAGCACGACATGGCGTTTGTCACCACGCAGGAACTGGAGGACCTCTGGCCGGAGCTGACCCCCCGGGAGCGGGAAAACCGCTTCGCCAGGCAGCACAGGACCGCCGGCATCCTGCAGATCGGCGGCAGGCTCAAGTCCGGCGGGAAACATGACGGCCGGGCGCCGGACTATGACGACTGGGAGATCAACGGAGATATCTTCTTCTGGGATGACCTGCTGGGAATCGGGATGGAGCTGTCCAGCATGGGGGTGCGCGTGTCGCCGGAATCCCTTGACCGGCAGCTGACCCTGGCCGGATGCGAGGAGCGGCGCAATCTTCCCTTTCACAGGGCGCTGCTGAAAGGCGAACTGCCCTATACGATGGGCGGGGGCATCGGGCAGAGCCGGATGTGCATGCTGCTGATGGGCAAGGCGCACATCGGGGAAGTGCAGTCCTCCTTCTGGGATGAGGGGACCCTGGCGGCCTGCCGGGAGGCCGGCATTGTGCTTTTGTAGCGTGCGGATCAGGCATGGATTCATTGCGCGCGGGGGGGGTCGGCTGACAGGATCGCCACATGATTTTTGTATAACTTGACAAAATTATGAACCGTTTGTTAAAATACATCTGTCCGGCTTTTGCCGGGGGATTTGCCTCCGGAAATGCTGTTTAGATAAACAGGAAGCTTTCTATTTTGCGGGATTGGTTACCCGCCTTGAACATACAGTTTGTGGAAACAACTGTTGAAATGCTGCTTGTCATCGTTCAGCGACTGGCCGTACGGGTTTTTCCCGCGGCTTTTTTGTTAAACCGGACAAAATTAAAGTTGATGTATGAGAGTACTCAAAAAGGAGGAAACAATGCCGACCATTGCCTGGATCCTGATTGCGCTGGCCGCCCTTTTCGCAGGCGCGATCGGGGGATTCAGCTACTGCAGGAACACGCTGGAAAAGAGAGTCGGGCGGGCCGAGGTGTACGCCAAGGAACTGCTGGACGACGCCACGCGAAAAGCTGAAGAGAAGAAGAAAGAAACCATCCTGGAGGCCAAGGAAGAGGTCCTCCGGTTGAAGACCGAACTGGACAAGGAAATATATGAACGCCGGGCGGAGCAGCAGCGCGCCGAACGCCGCATCGCCCAGCGCGAGGAAATGCTGGACCGGAAAATGGACAACCTGGAGAAGCGCGAGGAGCGCATGAACCAGAAAACCGAGGAGATCCAGACCAGGCTGGAGGAAGCCGAAACCCTCAGGGACAAGCAGGTGGGCGAACTGGAGCGCATCGCGGGCCTGACCGCTGACGAGGCAACCCAGGCCATCATCGCCCGGGTCGAGAAGGAAGCCTACCACGACGCCGCGGCACTGGTGCGCGATGTGGAAAGCAACGCGAAGGAGGAGGCGAACAAGAAGGCGCGCAACATCATCACGATGGCCATTCAGCGCTGCGCCTCCGACCACGTGGCGGAAACCACGGTGTCGGTCATCTCCCTGCCCAATGACGACATGAAGGGCCGCATCATCGNNTCATCATCTCCGCCTTTGACCCCATCCGGCGCGAGACCGCGAGGATCGCCATCGAAAAGCTGCTTTCAGACGGGCGCATCCATCCGGCGCGCATCGAGGAAGTGGTGGAGAAGGCGAAGAAGGAAATCGAAGAGCAGATCAAGGAAGCCGGCGACCAGGCAGTGTTTGAGACCGGCCAGCACGGCATCCATCCGGAGATCGTCAAGCTGCTGGGCCGCATGCGCTACCGCACCAGCTACGGGCAGAACGTGCTGAAGCACTCCATCGAGGTCTCCCACCTGGCGGGCCTGATGGCGGCGGAAGTCGGCGCGGACGTCCAGCTGGCCAAGCGCGCGGGGCTGCTGCACGACCTGGGCAAGGCGATCGACCGGGAGCAGGAGGGGACCCATACCGAGCTGGGCGCGGAAATGGCCCGAAAGTACCGGGAGAACCCGGAGGTCATCCACGCCATCCTGGCCCACCACAACGATGTGGAGCCGCAGACCATCGAGGCGGTGCTGGTGCAGGCGGCGGACGCCATATCAGCGGCCCGCCCGGGCGCCCGGCGCGAAATGCTGGAAAACTACATCAAGCGCCTGACCAAACTGGAGGAGATCGCCAATTCCTTTACCGGGGTCGAGAAGAGCTTCGCCATCCAGTCCGGCCGCGAGGTGCGCATCATGGTCAAGCCCGATGACGTCAACGACGAGGGCATCCGCGTGATGGCCAAGGAAATCGCCAGGCGCATCGAAAACGAGATGGAGTTCCCCGGCCAGATCCGCGTGAACGTCATCCGCGAGACCCGCAGCGTGGAGTTCGCGAAATAGATTATCGGATAAAAAGCAAGCGGGCCGCGAGAACGGCCCGTTTTTACTGAGAAAACACCTCGAATGAAGCTTACACTTAGGAATTGAACAAAGAGTTAAGCGAACAACATCAAATGGGGACAAATAGACCAGACACTCGAGCATTGTTGATTGTTGTAGCCGGACTTTTCATTCATTAGAATAATGTTCATATTCCTCTTTGATGTGTTCCAGAGCCAAATCATTATAAAAAACCTTGGATGGAGACTTTGAACTTTTACTATCCAATCGTCTTGTATAAGTAAAGTTGATATCATCCCTGAGTTTCTTTTTCAGAGTATTAAATAATGCCCCTTGTTTGAAGTCTTTAATATTTGCTTTACACCAAGCGAGTAAATCGGCATGAGTATGTTTCCAAATTACCCGAAATTCATCATCACTCATACTAAACACTTGCGCGTTAGGGTCTCTGCTAAACCTAGCATTTGTGACTTTTGAAAATGTAGCATCTGCTCCTTCGATTGTAGTGATAGCTGCCAAGATATCACTGTTATTAGCCTTTTTGACACTTTCAAAGTATATGTCAAATCCAAGAACGATTGAATCTTCGATGCCTTCATCCTTTAGATTCCTGATTACATCTACGATGTCTTGAATAAAAGCTCTACTTTCTTCTGACGCTGTATATTTTGACGCTATATTTGACAAAAAATCCTCAGGATGAAAGGGTAATTTGAACCCAAGTGGCATAATAAATAGACCTTCATCTTCCATGATATCTTTGTCAAACTGAGTTTTCATGAAGTTAACATAATTTAGGGCAGAACGGGCGACAAGCATAAAAATATACGGTTCTATTTGTTCGCAATAAAAATGTGAAATACCATTCCTATATTTTTGAACTTCTTCAATATTCTTTCTTGTGGCAGTAAAGCTGTTTGACTTAATTGCATTGTAATGCTCAGCAACATAATCAAGGGCTTTGTCAGCGGAGATGGTGTGACCATCTCCAGTAAAAACTGATCGATTTTTTATATATTTCTTTATATATGCTTTTAATGCCAATTCCCATGCATTCATTATTAAAAGTGTAACAGTTTCATAGCGATAAGCTATATTGGGTTTATTATGAATCTCTGTTGCTGCGAAATAAGCTGCGATGGAATTCTTTATGAGATTATACTGAACCATTTTTCTTTTAGCCATGATCATGCAACCTTTCAGATTTGAAAACTCTTATTCTATTCTTCTGTTTCCTTTATTGCCAACACTTATTGAAGCAACTGCTGTAATAAAAAAATCAAAATACTAATGCATCTCGTTTTATGGCATCTATGTCATATGGATATATCGCATGATAGCATGAACCTTTCCTATGGCAGCTGGCTACTGCCCCAGCCCGAAGTCCGCGCTCTGGGCAATGGCTTTCAGCGTGCGGGACATGCCGGCCTTTACCCCGGAAGGCGCGATCAGCGTCAGCCTGAAGAAAAGCCCGCCTGCCTGGGTCTGGCAGGTCAGCCCGGTGCCCTCGGCATTGGAATACAGAAGGAAGGCGGCTTGGGAAGTGTAGAAGACCTCCGCCTTCATGCCATTGTGGGATGAAGCGATCCCGAGGATATCAGATTCGCTGAGCAGGCTGTAGTCCCCGCCTCCCTGGGAGAGCGACAGCGTCAGGGTATACTCGCCCGTGATGTCGAAGGCCTTCAGGTACAGGCCTTCGCTTTTCAGCTGTCCCGCGGACATGCCGTACAGCCGGAGTACGGGATCATCCGGGGGCATGTTCCGGGTGATGACGTCCAGGGAGGCGGGCAGGCTGAGGGAAAGGCCGTATTCCGGGATCTGCGCCTCTGTGGCGCGCGCCGGCGTGGCCCATAGGATGAGCAGGGCGGCTACCAGCAGCAGGGCCGGCAGGGCGCGGGATTCTCTCTGTTTCATGTCAGCCTCTCTTTGTGTTGAACCTTGCACCTATACAACGCTTATAGCGGCGGTTTCCTTCAGGGTATTTTTTCATGTCGGGGGGATACTCCGCTTACAGCGCGGATATCCCTTCCTCCGCCCTGCGCATGATGCCGGTGACGCTGTCGCAGAACCGGTCAAATTCAGGGTCCGGGGCCTGTTTCTCAGGCTGCGCCATAAAAGCTTCCAGCGAGAGGCGGACGCCCTGGTCAAAACGGGTGCGGGCGGTAAAGCCCGGCACGAGGCGCTTTAATTTGCTGGTATCAAACAGGACGCAGTTGGCCTTGTCCCCCAGCAGGCCGCCTGCGTAGTCGTAGTTTTTAGCATTGGCCAGCAGGGTGCTGGGCACATGGCAGGGGATAAAAGGGCGGTCAAGCGCTTCGGAGAGGATGCGATGGATCTGGTTCCAGCTGAGCGCCTCGTCGCCGGTCAGGTGGACCGCTTCCCCCAGGGCGTGGTCGTTGCCCATCAGGCCGATGAAGCCGTCAGCGAAATCGTCTGACCAGGTGACGGTCCACAGGCTGGTGCCGTCCCCGGGAATCAGGACGGGCTTTCGGTCCAGCACGCGGCGGACGACCTGCCAGGGCCCCTTCGCGCCATGGATGGCCAGGGGCAGGGCGCCGGGGCCGTAGGTGTGGCTGGGCCGGACGATGGTCACGGGGAAGACCTGCCTGTCCCAGGCGTCTATCAGCAGTCTTTCGCAGGCGATCTTGTTGCGGGAATACTCCCAGTAGGGGTTGGACAGCGGGGTGCTTTCCGTGATGTACAGGCTGCGAGGGGGTTTCTGGTAGACAGAGGCGGAGGAGATGAAGATGTACTGCCCCGTTCTGCCGTCAAACAGGCGGATGTCCCGGGTCACCTCTTCGGGATGGAAGGCGATGAACTGGGCCACCACGTCAAAGCTCCGCCCGGCCAGGGCCGTCTTCAGGGCCTTTTCATCCCGCACGTCGCATACCAGGCACTCCGCGCCTGGAACCAGGTCATTTTTGCTGCCGCGGTTGAGCAGGGTGACCTGCCAGCCCTGAGCGAGCAGTTTCCGTGTGATGGGCAGGCTGATGTTGCCCGTCCCGCCGATGAACAATGCCTTCATTCAGCACAACCTTTCCAATCGCGCCGCGGGCGCCTGATGATTCTGGCGGCATTGTACATGAGGCGCACGCCTCGCGCAAGCGCGCGAGGGATACCCCAAAGGATGGGAACCAGATTTGACAGGTTGCCGCTTTCTTCCGTATAATGAGCCATCATATCATTTCCGCGGAAGGACCGGCGGAGAAGAGGAGACCTGTTTGCCCCCGATGAAGGACTTTACCGCGCTGGATGTCTCCGGCGACCTGTTGAAAGCGCTTGCGCAGATGGGCATCAGCGCGCCCACCCAAATCCAGGAGGAAACCATCCCCCCCATGATGTCCGGGCGCGACATCATCGGCATCGCGCCCACCGGCACCGGCAAGACCATTGCCTTTGGCATCCCGATGCTGGAGTACATCAGCCTGACGGAGACCCGGGTGCAGGAGCTGGTGATCGCGCCGACCAGGGAACTGGCGATGCAGATCGAGCAGGAACTGACCGACCTGGGCCGCTTCATTCCCCAGATCCGCATCGCGGCGCTCTACGGCGGGCAGCCGATGGCCAAACAGATCAACCAGCTCAAGCGCCGCCCGCAGATCGTGGTAGCGACGCCGGGGCGGCTGCTGGACATGCAGAACCGCGGGCACATCCGCCTGGACCAGGTCCACACGATGGTGATCGACGAGGCGGATGAAATGCTCAAGATGGGCTTTGTCAAGGATGTCACCAAAATCATCGAGATGGTGCCGGCCAACCGCCAGCTGGTGATGTTCTCCGCCACGACCAATTCCGACGTGATGACCATCTCCTGGAAGTACCAGCAGGACCCGGTGGAGATCACCGTGGAGGCCACCCATGAAAACCGCCCGCAGATCACCCAGTACACCATGGTGGTGGGCCGGGAAGAGAAGATGGCGGCGCTGCAGTACCTGTTGGATTCAGACGAGTTTGACCGGGTGATGGTGTTCATCAATACCAAGTTCATGACCCAGCGGGTGTGCGACAGACTTCAGAAGCAGGGCTACAAGGCGGAGGCGCTGCACGGCGACATCCGCCAGTCCCAGCGGACCCGCATCATGAACGACTTCAAGCGCGGCAAGTTCCCCATCCTGGTGTCCACCGACGTGGCCGCCCGGGGCATCGACGTGGACGACGTGGAGGCGGTCATCAACTACGACCTGCCCAACGAGAATGAATACTACCTGCACCGCATCGGCCGCACCGGCCGGGCGCGCAAGCACGGGGTGTCCTTCACCATGCTGACCTTCCAGGAAACGGTTCGCATGGATGAGATCCTGCGCTACGTGCAGACCAAACCCACCCCGCTGCACTTTGACGAGGCGAAAATCCTGCGCCGGGCGGACGGGGAAGCGTTTTTTTCAAAGGTATAGCGACATGCTGGCAAGCAAACCGGACAGGGGGGCGTGAAACAGGGGAGGAGGCTGAGGAGCCCCTCTGTTTCTTATAAAGCAGTATCAATGCCTGGGGCAGGACGGCAGCGGGCTGTTTAAGTGCACGGAAATATCTACCGGTTTATATAGAGGGAGGCTGGCGCAGCGCCGAACCCAGGCGCCGGACGGGACAAAGCCCGCAGAGGCGGGTTAAAGGAGTTATCCGGCATTATAAAAAGCATCCCCGGGCCAAACGCCGGGGGATGCTCTTGTTTTCTGTTGCTGCGCCTACTGGAGTGCCGCCCTGAAGGCCTCAAAGAACTCCGGGCAGGCCCAGGTGCCGCAGGCGCTGAGGGTGTCGCCGGAAACGGCCAATTGCAGTACCGCGCCGTTATTGTACTGCACCAGCAGGGCTTTGTCGCCGGCACGGCTCTGGCTGCCCTGATACACGGCACTGCCGAGAAGAAGCTCCATCAGCCGCCCGACGGTATCGGGATCATCAACGGTGCCCTCACCGGAAAGCTGAAGCGCGATGGCGCCTTTGGGCAGGGTGTCCCTGAGCCCCTCATTGCCCACCAGCGCGGCGCCTGAGAAGGAGACCCGCTGGAAGAGGCGCAGGGAGCCGTCCACAGGGGCGGCCACCGCGGCCTTGCCCATGCCGGAAACGGCGTGGATAGGGGCGCCCGCGGCGGCAGCATTGCTCAGCGCGCCCTGGCCCATTTCCAGCGCGGGTTCGTCGGTAAAAATTTCCACGCTGCCCATTTGCTCTCCCTTCAGGCCGGATACGTCCGCGGGATGGGTGAGCAGGCGGTAATAGCGGCCGTCCAGGCGGATCAGCGGAAAATTGGCCCCTGAGCCCTGCGCCCAGACGCCCTGATAGGCAGGGGACTTCGCTTCGGACAGGACCAGGCTGCCGCGGGGGAGGTCCGCCGCCATGCGGACGCCCTCCGGAAGGGCCGGACCGGAGGCGAGAGTATTCAGGGCGGGAACGCCCGGCTTGAGCAGACCGGGCAGGATCAGGGCGGTAAGCCCGATGACCAGGGCCAGGGAGAGCGCAAAGGCCAGCACGCGGTTCATGCGCGGCCGGGGCAGGACGTTTCCGGACTGCCCCATTTTCATTTGGGCGCGGTGAAACAGCGCGGGGCCCGCGGTCAGGCCGCCCAGCGTTTCCCCTGCCACCTCTCTGAGCATGTCCAGTTTGGTCATCCTTCTTCGCCTCCGTTGAGATATTGTTTGAGTTTCTGCCTTCCCCGTGACAGGCGGCTTGATATGGTGCCCGGGGGCAGGTCCAGGATGCCCGCGGTCTCCTCCGTGCTGTAACCTTGGTAGTAATACAGGAGGAATACTTCGCGCTCCGGCGCCGGCAGGGCGGAAACCGCCTGCATCAGCGCTTCTTTCTCCAGCCTGTCATCGATCCGGTCCTCATCCGGGATGATTTCAAGCATCTTGCTTCCAAGCAGGACGCGCCTGTGCCAGGAGGAGCGCCACAGGTCGCGGCAGCGGTTGAGGGCGACCTTGAGCAGCCAAGCCTTCTCGCTTCCGGGTTTCAGCACGGGCCGGCTTTCCATCAGCCGGACGAACACGTCCTGTGTCACGTCTTCCGCCTGCTCGCGGGAACGCAGGTAAAAGTAGCTCACCCGCAGCACGTCCGTGCCAAACTGTTCATACAGCCGGGCAATCTGCTCGTCGTCTACCGGGCCGTTTCCCGGGCTTTCCCTGCTGTCACTCATCAAACGCGGTACTATCTCCTTTTCTTGCATTGACATCATGATGAATCCTGATCCGCTGAATTGGATTATAGCCGCGGACGCCCCCCGGCGCAAGGAGGCGGCCGGGTATATGCCCGGCCGCGAATACCAAGGAATGAATCAGGGAATCTTTCAGGCGTTCCCGTGCCGGTCACTGCGGCGTCTGCGGGTTTCGCCAGTCTGCAGGGGTTCATCTTCAGCTTTCCCGGCTGTGCCCTGCCGCGGGGCTGTCCCCG
>DIWD01000076.1 GCA_002428405.1 bacterium UBA6115 | reverse complement strand
CAGAATTCCGAAATGGCCTTGGCGTTCCCGGGCTCCTGGTCGTTGAACTGGTTGCAGGGGAAGCCGATGACCTCAAAGCCCCTGTCCCTGTATTTGACGTAGAGCTCTTCAAGCCCCTTAAACTGGGGAGTGAAACCGCATTTGCTGGCGGTGTTGACGATGAGGAGCACCTTGCCCCCGTATTCCTTCATGGATACCGGCTTGCCCTCGATGGAGGTGAAGGCGTGATCGTAGACTGACATTCTTGTTTCTCCTAAATGAATTACGCAAAATTAGATTGCGTGATATTAATATACCCATTCGCCGTGCCCTCACAAAGGGGATAACGATATTATGAAAGTACCATTCGCGCGAAACAATGTCTTCGCCGGAGCCCCAGTAAAATTTTCGCATGATATATTTCGAGCAAATGAATTGCTGTAAATTAAAATTGCGTCGAAGAGACACCACTTAAAAGAAGATAATAAAATGAAGAAGACCTTGAAATTTCTGGTGAGCCTCATGTTGGTCCGCTGATACACACCCGACTGAGATGAGGAAACCCTCCTCTGCACGACCGGTAAAATGACAAGGCTCGGGAGCGGTTCAGGAATGGACCGCTCCCGCTCATAGACAACAGCGCCTGAAGCGTAAACCGGAGAACCGCCGGAAGGGGCGGGAAAAATCTCCCGGTCAGCGGAAAAATTCGTGGCGGGGCATGGACAACAGCGCCCGGAAAGTTCATTGTACGGATAGCAAATTGCCCAGCCTTCCTGCCGCAGACTGAGGTATAATCAATCTAGGAGAAAAGAAACCCCTGAAAAAATTGAGGTTCTGTCCCTGCGCAGGTTCAGCCCGTTCACGGGAGAAACGCGCCTTCGCGGACGCGAAGCATCCAATCTGAGCGAAAATGCTCCCGGCACTGCTTTCCGGGTAGATTCCATAAGGGAAAAGGGTGTCAGCGCCAATGCTTGAAAACCGTTTCCCGTATGACGCGCGATATGAAAGGAAGCAATGAAATGAAAAAGATCTCTTCTCTCCTCCTGGCCCTTGCGCTGCTGATGGGCGCGTTGACTGCGGTGCCGGTCTCCCTTGCCGAGGAAAACAAGCTGGGTCCCCTTACCATTGCCACGATGATCGATTCGGAAGGCGCGGTCCTGGGCGGTATGATGGTGCTGCTGCTCCGGCAGGCGGGTTTTGAGGTGGAGGACCGCACTGAGTTCGGCACGCCGGATATCCTGCGCGCGGCTCTGATGGCCGGCGAGGTTGACCTGGTGCTGGATTACACGGGCTCCGGCCAGTACTACCACGAGACTGAGTCCACCGACGCCTGGAGCGACCCGGTGGCGGGCTATGAACTCACCCGGGATTTGGACCGGGAGGCCAACGATCTCATCTGGCTCACCCCGGCCAACGCGAACAACACCGAGGGGCTGGCAGTGCGGCGGGCCTTCGCCCAGGAGCACGGGCTGAAGACTGTTGCGGATCTGGCGGCCTACATCAACGCCGGGAAGCCGGTCAAACTCATCACGGCAGCCTCCTTCGCGGAGAACGTCAAGGGCCTGATCGGCTTTGAGGAGGCCTACGGTTTCCAGCTCCAGGCCGGCCAGCTCATCACCCTGGCTTCCGGCAACACCGCCGAGATGCTCAAAGCGCTGTATGAGCAGCGCGACGGTGTGAACGTTTCACTGGTGTACGGGACGGACGGCACGCTCAGGGAGATGGACCTGGTGGTGCTGGAAGACCCGGAAAGCATCCCGCCCGTGTACCTGCCCGCCCCGGTGCTGCGGGGCGAACTGCACCGGATGTACCCGCAGATCGAGGAAATCCTGAAACCTCTCTTCCTCTCCCTGACGCTGGAGACCCTGCAGGGCCTCAACGCGCAGGTGGTGTTCGGCGAGAAGGCGGCCAGGGACGTGGCCGCGGAATATCTGAAGGAAATCGGCCTGCTGGCCGCGGAGTAACATCACAAAATGAAGGGGGACAGCCGCGGGAAAACAGGCGCGCTGGGCGCGGCGCTGTATGCCGCGGCCGTCCTTTTTCTGCCTTTCGTCCGTTACCGTCCCAACCGCATCCTGACGGGTGAGGCCTACCGGCTGACGGATCTCACATCCTCCGGCGGGCTCCCGGCCTTGATTTTGCTTTTGATCCTTGCGGGTGCCTTCCTCTTCCTGCTCATCCGGGGGAGCGCCCTGCGCGCGCTGCTCTCCCTGTCCGCTGCCTGTGCCCCGCTGTTCATCCTGGCCTGGTGCTCCGCGCTTCCGGCATTCTCCGGTGAAACCGCGCGGATCTCCATCGGCTCGGGTTTCTGGACGGCGATGGCGGCTTCCCTAATGATGCTCTGGGACAGCGGCGCAGGGAAAAAGGTCCGGTGGCTGTACCTGGCCGCCTTGGCTGCCGCGACGGCTCTGCTGCTGTCAGGCGGCTTTGATACCCTCTCCCTCCTGCGGGAATACGCTGCCCGGCGGGAGGCATTCTTCAGCCAGTCCGGCCGGCACCTGGCGCTGGCCGCCACCTCCACCGCCGCGGCGGCGGGGGCGGGCATCCTGCTGTCTTTCCTGCTGTTTTCAAGGAAGAAGCTGAAACGGCCTGTGTTTTTCCTGGTGAACCTCGCCCAGACCATCCCGACCCTCTCCCTGCTGGGACTGCTGATGGCGTTGCTGGCGTGGCTGAGTACAAACAGCGCGCTGCTGAAGGGCTGGGGGATAAGCGGGGTGGGTTTCTGGCCCGCGTGGATCGCCCTGTTCCTGTACGCGATTTTCCCGGTGCTCAACAATACCCTGGCCGGGCTGTCCATGGCTGACCCGGCGGCGGTGGAGACTGCCTCCTCGCTTGGGATGACCGGGCGGCAGGTGTTCCTGAAGGTGCAGCTGCCCCTGGCGGTGCCCCTCATCCTGGGCGGAATCCGCACGGCCTTCACCCAGGGGATGGGCAACGCCATCCTGGCCGCGCTGATCGGCGGCGGGGGGCTGGGCAGTTTTATCTTCCTGGGCCTGGCGCAGTCCGCGCCGGACCTGATCCTTTTGGGCACCATCCCGCTCATCGCGCTGACCATCCTGATGGACGCCCTGCTGGGCGGCGCTGTAAAACTGACCGAAAGGCGGTGGCGGCATGATTCGGGCTGAAGGTCTCACCAAATCCTACGGGGAAGGCATTCCCGCCGTGCGCGGGGTGGATCTCACTGTGCCCGAGGGGGAACTGTGTGTGCTGCTGGGGCCTTCCGGCTGTGGAAAGTCCACCCTGCTGCGCCTCATCAATGCTCTGACCCCGGCTGATTCCGGCACCGTGACGGTCAACGGGCGGGACGTGCGGAACACGCCGCCGGAGCTGCTGCGCCGCGGCATCGGCTACGTGGTGCAGAACGTCGGGTTGTTCCCTCATTACACGGTGCGCCGCAACATCGCCGTGGTGCCTGAGCTGCTCAAGTGGAAGAAGCCGGACATCCAAAAGCGGACAGCTTTCCTGATGGAACTCACCGGCCTGCCGCAGAAATACCTGGACAAATACCCTTTTGAGCTCTCCGGCGGCGAGGCGCAGCGGGTCGGCGTAGCGCGCGCCTTGGCAGCGGACCCGCCCATCCTGCTGATGGATGAACCCTTTGGCTCGGTGGACCCCCTAAACCGCGAACGCCTGCAGCGCTCCTTCCTGAATATTCACAGGACGCTGAAGAAAACCGTGCTGTTTGTGACGCACGACGTGTCCGAGGCCCTGACCATGGGGGACAGGATCCTGCTGATGCGGGAGGGACAGATCGTACGCTCCGGCACGCCCCGGGAGATGGTGTTCGGCGAGGGCGACGCCTTCAGCAAGGAATTTTTCGGCGCGGAGATGGCCCTCAAGCTGCTTTCGCGCCACCGGGCGCGGGAGGCCTGCGTGCCGGGAAGCGCGGAGGGAAAGCCCGGCTGCGCCGTAAGCGCTGATCTGCCCCTGTCCGAAGCGCTGGCGATGATGCTGGTGAAGGGCTGCGACAGGCTGGCGGTCACGCAGGACGGGGACATCACAGGCGTGCTTGATTTCGACAGCCTGCTGCGGTTTTTCAGAGAGGGCGGACAGAATGACGGCTAAGTGGCGGCGCTGGCTGACTTCCTGGCTTTGGCTGATGCTGCTCCTGCTGGCTGTCTACCGTTTCGAGTGGCTGGAGGGCTTTCTGAAGCAGGCCTTCGGCAGCAAGCAGGTGTTCCGCCAACGCGCAACGCTGCCGGATTATATGCTCCAGCACCTGGGGCTGGTGCTGCTGTCCACTGGCATTTCCACCGCGCTAGGCCTCACACTGGGGCTGGCGGTGCGCTTCCGCTCCCTGAGCGAGTTTCGGGAGCCCCTGCTGCGCGCGGCTACCTTTCTGCAAACCGTGCCCTCCGCCGCAGTGCTGGCGCTCTGCTTGCCCCTGATGGGCTATGGACAGACCCCGGTGCTGATCGCTCTTGTGTTTTATGGCCTTTTGCCCATTCTGCGCAACACCATCCAGGGGCTGGACGCCGTGCCGGACGACGTCAATCTGTCAGCCGACGGGATGGGCATGACCCCTGTCCAGCGTCTTCTGCGCGTGCAGCTGCCCCTGGCATGGCCCGCCATCCTGGCCGGTATCCGAACCTCTGTCATCATCAACATCTCCGCCGCCACCCTCGGCGCGACCGTGGGGGCCGGAGGGCTGGGCGTGCTGATTGTCAACGGCATCCGCAGCATGGACGTGACGATGATCATCAAAGGCGCCCTGCCCGTGTCGCTGCTGGCGCTGCTGGCCAGCAGCCTGTTCACTCTCGCGGAGCAGAAGCGATTCAGGCAAGGTCAATAACAGGCGCTTCACTTTTTACGAAGATGTGAAGGTGTTGTTTCAGCGCTTCAAGTACTTCACTGTCCTCCGTCAAACTCCAGGCTGATGTTCGCGTTGCTGGTCTTGACGTTCAGCGTTTTCGCGCCCCCCGCACGTTCGTTCGGCAGGTTGTTTTTCCCGTTGCTGGTACCGGATTTGACGGTATAGTCCTCCATCTTTCCCGGCAGGCTGCCCTTGATGCCGGCGTTTGATGTGATGAGGGAGATGGCGGCGCTGTCCAGTCTTGACACGCGGATGCCGCCGTTTGAGGTCTTCAGGGTCAGGGACTGCGGCGCGCTCACGGCCTCGGCCGTGATTTTCGCGTTGCTGGTCACCGCCTTGAGGTCCTGACGGGACGTAACTTTGTCAAGGTTCATCGTCCCGTTGCTGCTCTGGAGTTCCAATCTTTTCGCGTCGACGTCTTTTACCGTGACGGACGCGTTGCTGGTCACCGCCAGAATCTGGCCCCAGCAGGCGAACCCCTCCAGGTCCATCTTTGCGTTGGAGGTGCGCAGGTCCATTTCCGCCGCCAGCTCATGGGGCACCTGGATGGTGACTTCCCACATCTCCCGGGAGAGGAAGTCAAAGCTGAAGAACATGCTGGACAGGTCAAAGGGCTCCCGCAGGAGGCTCAGCCTGCCGTCCTCAAGGGTGAAGGAATATCTGATCCTCTCGCTCTCAGGATGGCGGATGATGATGTCCTCCCCCTCCCCGGAGCGGACAATCAGCCGTGTGTTGCGGTCACGCACACGGATGAGGCGCGCCTGGTCGGCCTTGACCTGGATGGTCTTGATGCCTTTGAAGGGCTGCTCCCCTTCGGGTTCGGGCGCTTGGGCCGCCTGGCGCTCCTTTTCCCTTCCTTCCCTAAGGCGCGCTGCGACCACCTCCGGCGCTTCCATCTTGCCGACGGCCTCCTCTTCATTCAGTCCCTCGTCGTCCATGCGGTCCTGCAGCAGCTCGTCAAAATAGCTGATGGCTTCCTCCACCTGGGCGAAATCATCCTGTTCCAGTGTTGTTTTCAGTTTTCCCAGGTATTCATCGCGTTTCATGTTCATTCCCCCCTTTGTCTTTCCCCTGCGTTGGTTTTTTCCGTCTGCCGGATCAATTCGTAGATCTTGCCCAATTGTTCCCATTCCCGCGCGAAGCCGGACATCTGCTCCCTGCCCTTTTCGGTGATCCGGTAATAATGCCGGAGCCGTCCGCCATGCTCGCTGGAGTAGGTTTCCACCGCGCCTGATTCTTCCAGCCTCCTGAGAACCGGGTAGAGCGTTGACTCCGACAGGGGCATCAGCCCGCTTGCCTGCCTGGATAACTGGTACCCGTAGGAATCCCCGCCGCTGAGCAGCGCCAGCACACAGGCCTCTGTCAGGCCGCGTTTCATCTGCGTGTCCATCCAGTCACCTCCTATGTGGTATATACTACAACGCATAGTATCGTGTGTCAACAATCGTTAACGATTTTTAATCTTCAGTCACCAAAAGGTTTACGCGGAGCCCTCAACGCTTCCCTGTCTGCCTTTTCTTTCCCGCCGTGTTTCTGTATAATCAAATCATCAGATCAAGCGGAAGGGGACGGGATGCGCTTACAGAAATACCTGGCTTCCTGCGGCGTGGCATCCAGGCGCAAAGCCGAGGAGATGATCGCCGCCGGGCTGGTCCAGGTGAACGGGCAGACCGTCCGGGAGATGGGCACGCAGGTCACGGAGGAGGACAAGGTCACGGTGGAGGGTGAAGCCGTCCGCCCGGAAGCGGAGAAGCGCTATATCCTCTACTACAAGCCCGTCGGCGAGGTCACCACGGCCAGCGATCCGGAAGGCAGGCCCACGGTGCTGGACCATTTCCGGGACTACCCTGTGCGCCTATACCCCGTGGGCCGGCTGGATTTTGATTCCGAAGGCCTGCTGATCCTCACCAACGACGGTGAGCTGACCCAGCGGCTGACCCACCCCAGCCATGAAGTGGAAAAGCGCTACATTGCCCGGGTGTCCAACCAGGTCAGCGATGAGGAACTGCGCCTTCTGCGTTCGGGCGTGTCACTGGAAGGGCGCAGGACTGCCCCGGCCAAGGTGAGCGTCCTGCGGCGCGATCCCTTCTCCACGGACCTGCTGATCACCATCCATGAAGGCCGCAACCGGCAGATCCGACGGATGGTGGAGGCCGTCGGGCATGAGGTGGTCCGGCTCAAGCGCGTCCAATACGGCGGCGTGGCGCTGGGGGACCTGGAAAGGGGCCAGTGGCGGGAATTGACCGGGGAGGAGGTCCGTTCGCTCAGATGACGTCAGCGCCATACCTCACCTCGGCCCGGCAGATCGCTTCACGGGCCTTCGGGGATCTGCTCAGGCACGGGGACAGGGCGGTCGACGCGACGCTGGGCAATGGGCATGACTGTGCCCGGCTGTGCCAACTGGTCGGTGAAACGGGCCATGTGGACGGATTTGACGTGCAGGAACAGGCGCTCCTAAACACCCGCGCCCTGCTTGAATCGCTGGGGCTGGCGGGCCGGGCGGAGCTGCACCTGATGGGCCATGAGCGCATGGCCGAGGTGGTCCGTCCCGGCATCCGCCTGGCGGCCTTCAACCTGGGCTGGCTGCCCGGGGCGGACAAAGGGCTGACCACACGGGCGGGGACAACGCTGCCCGCGCTTTCCGCCGCGCTGACGCTGCTTTCAGCAGGCGGCATGGCGGTGGTCTGCGTTTACCCGGGGCATGAGGAAGGCGCCAGGGAAGAGCAAGCCCTGCTGGAGTACGCCCGGACGCTGCCGCCCGGACGATTCACCGCGCTGTGGCATCGTTTCCTCAACGGCGGGCCCGGCGCGCCGGGCTGCCTGATGATTGAAAAAATAAAAGGGGAGGTCGAAGAATAAATGAAACTGTCCGTGTTTTCGGTGGTGCTGGGGGATTTGCCGCTGAGGGAAGCCTGCAGGTTCCTGGCCGAGCAGGGCGTGGACGCGGTGGAAATCGGGTGCGGGGGTTACCCTGGCACGAACCACTGCGACCCGAAGGCCCTGCTGGGCAATGACGCCGCGAAAAAGGATTTTCTCGCGGCCATCAAAGACAGCGGGCTGGAGATCGCCGCGCTGTCCGTGCACGGCAACCCGGTCCATCCGGACAAAAATATCGCGCGGTTCTTCCATGAGGACTATATCAACGCGGCGCGGCTGGCCGGGGAGCTGGGCGTACCCCGCGTCGTCACCTTTTCCGGCTGCCCGGGCGGCAGCCCGGAGGATCGGACGCCCAACTGGGTGACCTGCGCCTGGCCGGATGATTTCCAGGACATCCTGCGGTATCAATGGGAGGACGTCCTCATCCCCTACTGGCACGAGGCCGCCGGCATCGCCCAAAAGTACGGCGTGCGGCGCGTCGCGCTGGAAATGCACCCCGGCTTCTGTGTCTACAATCCGGAAACCCTGCTGCGCCTCAGGCAGGCCGCGGGGGACACGATTGGCGCCAACCTGGACCCGTCCCACCTGTTCTGGCAGGGAATCGACCCGGTCATGGCCATCCGGGCGCTGGGGAACGCCGTGTACTTCTTCCACGCCAAGGACACCCTGATTGACGGAGCCAACACTGCAGTCAACGGCGTACTGGACACCAAACACTATGCCGAAAGCAACCGTTCCTGGGTCTTCCGCACTGTGGGCTACGGGCATGACCAGCTGACCTGGAACCGCATCATGTCGGAGCTGCGGGCGGCGGGTTATGATGATGTGGTTTCCATTGAGCATGAGGACGGCCTGATGAGCGGCAGGGAAGGGTTGAAAAAAGCCATCCATTTCCTCAAGGATGTCTTGATCCGTGAACAATCCGGCGGAATGTACTGGGCGTAACGCCCAAAGGGCAGGATACGGCGCGTGTTTTAGGAACCGCGCCCCGAGGTACAATGCCCTGGAACGATAAGTTCAGGGAGAAACAGCAATGAGTGTTTACAAATCTTCGGACCAGCTGATCGGCAATACGCCGCTGGTGCGCCTAAACCGCATCGAAAAGGCGGAAAACCTGAAGGCCGTCCTGCTGGGCAAGGCGGAATCCATGAACCCCGCCGGCTGCGTGAAGGAACGCATCGCCAAAACGATGATCGACGAGGCGGAGGCGGCCGGCCTGCTCAAGCCCGGCGCGCTGCTGGTGGAAGCCTCCAGCGGCAATACCGGCATCGGCCTGGCCATGATGGCCGCCGCGCGCGGCTACCGGCTGATCCTCACCATGCCGGACACGATGAGCGTGGAACGCCGCCAGCTTTTGACCGCTTACGGGGCTGAACTGGTGCTGACCGATGGCGCATTGGGAATGCCGGGCGCGATGGGGAAGGCGGAGGAAATCGTGCGGGAGAATCCGGGCAGCTGGTATGCCAGGCAGTTTGAGAACCCAGCCAACCCCAGGGCCCATTACCAGACTACCGGGCCCGAAATAGAGCGGGACACGAAGGGCCTGGCGGATATCCTGGTCGCGGGCGTGGGCACCGGCGGCACCATCACAGGGGCTGGACGCTACCTGAAGGAGCGGCACCCGGGCATCCGGATCATCGCCGTGGAGCCCTCCGGCTCGCCCGTGCTGTCCGGGGGGCCCAAGGGCAAGCACAAGATCCAGGGCATCGGAGCCGGATTTGTGCCCAAGGTGCTGGACACTGATATATATGATCAGGTGATCACCGTGAGCGATGAGGACGCCGCGGAAGCGACGCGTCTGCTGGCAAGGCTGGAAGGCCTGCTGTGCGGCATCAGCTCCGGCGCGGCGCTGCACGCCGCGATGACGCTTGCGCAGAAGGAAGAGAACCGCGGCAGGAACATCGTTGTCATCCTGCCGGACGCGGGCAGCCGCTACCTGTCCGGCGGACTGTTCGGGGAGGCGTAAAGGCTTTGAGAATGCCGGAAGAGGAAAGAGGCCTGCTGGAGCGGCTCAACGCTATTCATTTGGCCTGTGAGGACCCGGTCATGCGCTGTGAGATGATCCCGGACCGGCGCCAGGTCATCCTTTTGATCAAGGACCTGCAGTCCCTGATGTTTCCTGCATATTTCCGCGTCAGCGACAGCCACGCGCAGGAAGAGGGGGATGTGTACGGCTGGGCGAAGAGGGAACTGACCAGCCTGATCGGCCTTTCCCTGTGCTTTTCGCCCGGCGGCGCAATGCGCAGCCCCGAAGCCCTTGCCGGGGCGCTGCTGGACAGGCTGCCGGAGATCAAGGAGCTGCTCAGCGGGGACGCGCAGGCGATTTATGAGGGGGACCCCGCCGCCCGCAGCTGCGAGGAGGTCATCATCTGCTATCCCGGCTTCTACGCCATCTCCATCCACCGCCTGGCGCACGCGCTCTACGAGCTGGATATTCCGCTGCTGCCCCGGATCATGTCGGAGTTCGCCCATGAAAAGACCGGGATAGACATCCATCCCGGCGCTTCCATCGGCCCGCGTTTCTGCATCGACCACGGCACCGGCATCGTCATCGGGGAGACCGCCCGCATCGGCGGGGACGTCAAGCTCTACCAGGGCGTGACCCTGGGCGCGAAGAGCTTCCCGCTGGATGAGCAGGGCCTGCCGGTCAAAGGCGTGCAGCGCCACCCGTACATCGGCAACCGCGTGGTCATCTACGCCAACGCCGTCATCCTGGGCGGGGACACCCGCGTGGGGGACGACTGCGTCATCGGCGGCAACGTCTGGCTGACCGAATCGCTGCCGGAAAAGCAGATGATGTATTACGACGGGGACAAGATCAAGGGAAAGCCGCTGAAATAGGGTCTTCCGCTTAGTAAAAACCTGCCACGCACAGCTGCGCGGCAGGTTCTTTATTTCCAGTTTAGGTCAGCCTGATTCCTTTGCCCGGTACCCGCTGGTAAAGTCCACCCGGCTGATAAAGGGACCCTCCGGCCAGGCGGCCAGGTTCCGGCAGGCGATGTCCACGATGCTGTCATGGGTGTGCTTGAGGTGGAAAAAGCCGGAAATGTGCGGGGTGATGATCAGGTTCTTCTCTTTCCACAGGGGATGGTCCCTGGGCAGCGGCTCCGGCACGGTCACGTCGATGCCCGCGCCGGCCAGGCGGCCTTCCCGAAGGGAGGATAGCAGCGCGTCCTGGTCCAAAACGGAGCCGCGTCCGACGTTGAGCAGGTAGCCCCCCCGCTTTAACAGGCTGAAGCGGCGCGCGTCCAACAGGCCGACGGTCTGCGGCGTTTCCGGGACGGACAGCGCAGTGACGTCGGCCTCCGGCAGCAGTTCATCCAGTTCCTCATAGGTGTGCATTTCATCATACGCCGGGTCTTTTCCTCCCTGTGTTCTTCTGACGCCGATGGTATGGGCGCCCAACAGCTTCACCAGGCGCGCGAAGTCGGTCCCGATGGAGCCCGCGCCGATGATCAGCACGGTCATATCGCGGAGGGAGCGGACGTGCCCGCGGTCGATCCATTCCGCTGTTGCCTGGTCGTCGCGGTACTCATGCAGGCGCTTGAGCAGCATCATCAGCACCCCCAGCATGTGTTCGGAGATCGCCTGGCCGAAGGCGCCGCTGCTGCTGCATAGGACAGCCCCGGGATTCATGTCTTTCAGATGCAGGTATTCCGGCGCGACGCCCGAACTGCTCAGCTGCAGCAGCTTCAACCCCTTTAATTTGGGCAGCAGCTCCGAAGCCGGGTTGCCCACCGCCGCGTCAAATCCCGCCAGCTCCTCATCATTCAGTTCCTGCCAGCGGGCAAAGCGGACCCGCGCTCCGGGCAGTGTTTTCCTGAACTGTTCCCTGTACTCATCCGTCAGGGGCATGCTGATGAGAATGTTTTCAAGTTTCATGACCGTTCCCTCCCGTTTCATATCAGATACAGTGTACCCAGGCTGCGGAAGGGGTACCGAGGCGTTGGCACAATGAATGAAATATGTTAGGATGGGGCATAATAAATGCGCAGAAACCTATCCGTCCCTGGCTGGAATAAAGCCCGGATGCCGGAGGGCTGCTGTGAAAAGAGGACGGACCATGACAGGAGGCTCCTGCGTTTTTATCATTGTGGACCGCGGGAAGGCGGACGCGCTGCTGCACCGCGCGCAGCGCCTGGGCGTCAGCCGGGGCACCATTCTCCTGGGCGAGGGGACCATGCCTTCCAGGCTCCTGGATTTCCTGGGCATCTCCCAGACGCAGAAGGAATTGCTGCTCATGGGGGTGCCCGAGAAAACGGCAGAACAGCTGTACGTTTTGCTCAGGGAAGAGTTCAAGCTCCACAAGCGTTACAAGGGCATCGCCTTCTCGGTGCCCTATCTGCAGTATGACCCTGAAAACAATGCCCCCGCTGTATTCAGCAGGGTCACCGGCGCGCCTTATGTCTGCCTGATGACTGTGCTTGACCGCGGCCTGGGGCCGGAATGCATGCGGGTGGCACGGCAGGCCGGCGCGCGGGGCGGCACCATCCTGCATGCGCACGGAGCGGGCGTGCCGCAGGATTTTGTTTTTCCCCTGATGGTGGAACCGCAGAAGGATACGGTGCTGATCGTGACCCCGCGGGAATCCGCCGCGGCCATCCGTGACGCGGTGTACACAGGGATGCGCCTTAAGCGCAAGGGCAGCGGCATCGTCTTTGCCATGCCGGTGACCAGGACCCTGGGGCTGTATGAAGAGCGGCAGGCGGAGAAGGCGGTGGACACGTGAGCCTCCTTCGCCAGAAAATCAATGAGGTCAGCCGTTCCCTGCTGCCGGTGATGGCGCTGGTGCTCCTGCTCGCCCTGGCCCTGGTCAGAGCGGAAGGGGAGGTCATCTGGCGCTTTCTCATCGGCGGCCTGCTCCTGCTCATCGGCCTGGCTGTCTTTCTGCTGGGGATCGATCTGGCGATGAATCCCATCGGGGAATACATGGCGCAGGAACTGGCGACATCGAAGACCGCGCTGAAAATGGCTTTCTTCAGTTTCCTTCTGGGCTTTCTGGTGACAGTCGCTGAGCCTGACCTGCTCATCCTGGGCAATCAGGTGCAGACGGCCTCCGGGGGCGCTGTCAGCGCTATGCTCATGGTCTACATCGTTTCCACCGGTGTGGGCTTGCTCATCGCCCTGGGCACCTTCCGGCTGCTGAGCGGAAAAATGTCCTATGCCCTGTTCATGGCCCTGGCGTACGGGGTCATCCTGGTCCTTTCCTTTCTTGTTTCCGAGGAGTTCCTGGCCATCAGCTTTGATTCCTCCGGAGCGACCACCGGCGCTCTGACCACCCCCTTCGTGCTGGCGCTTTCCGCCAGCCTG
The DNA here is from genome assembly GCA_002428405.1 of bacterium UBA6115. The sequence continues at coordinate 7,257 of DIWD01000076.1, read as the reverse complement.
TCCCGCATCAAGGGCGGACGGAATACGGAGGAGGATTCCTTCGGCATGGTGGGCGTGATGAGCGCGGGGCCGATCATCGCGGTGATGCTGCTGAGCATCCTTTCCGGGCAGAGCCGCATTCTGGGCGAGATTGAATCCTTCAGGCCCGCCTCAGGCATCCTGGCGCCTGTGCTGGGAAAGATCCCCGGGGTTTTCCTTGAGTCGCTCGTCGCGCTCCTGCCGCTGACCGTGCTGTTTTTCCTTTTGAACTTCTTCAGGTTCAAGGCGCACAGGGGCGAGGTTGCCCGCATCGTCAAGGGACTGGTCTACACCCTCCTGGGGCTGGTGCTGTTCCTGACGGGGGTTTATTCCGGGTTTATGGATATGGGTCAGGTCATCGGCCGGGGCATCGCGGAGCGGTATCAATGGCTGCTCCCCGCAGTCGGTTTCCTGCTGGGGATGATCGTGGTGCTGGTGGAGCCCGCGGTGCATGTCCTGGGAGAGCAGATCCAGGAGGCCACCGGCGGGCGCATCCCGCTGAAACTGATCCGGGTGACGCTTTCCCTGGGCGTCGCGCTGGCGATCGCGTGCTCCATGCTGCGCATCATGATCCCCTGGGTCAAGCTATGGTACTTCCTTCTGGGGGGCTTCCTGCTGGCGGTGTTCCTCTCCTTCCGCTCCGATCCGGTGTTTGTGAGCATTGCCTATGACGCGGGCGGGGTGGCTTCCGGCCCTGTGACGGCTACCTTTGTCCTGGCCTTTGCCCAGGGGGCGGCCGCGATGACACCCACCGCCAATGTGATGGTGGACGGTTTTGGCGTCATCGCCATGGTGGCCATGGCGCCGGTGCTGTCCATCATGATCCTGGGCGCGGTGTTCAGGAGAAGGGAGAAAGCCTTGTCTAAAATTGAGGAGAAACGCAAAGAGGAAAGAGCCGCACCGCTGCCGGGAAAAATCGAGTTTTATGACTGTCTGGTGGCCATCCTCAACCGCGGCCTTGCGCAGCGGGCGATCGAGCTTGCCAGGGAGGCCGGCGCGGGGGGCGCTACCATCCTGCACGGGAGGGGATCGGGCGGGCATGACATGAAGCTGTTCAGCCTCCAGGTGCAAAAGGAAAAGGAAATCATCTTCTGGCTCATCGACGCGCGGCTGACCCAGGGGATCGCCAAAAAACTGTATGAGCAGCTTGACCTGGGCGGAGAAGGGGGCGGAACGGTCTTCATGATGCCCTCCGGCGCCTACGGCCTTGACAGGCCGGTTTCCATCGGCACCCGCGAGGAGACAGCGGATGAAAAGGCTGCGCCCCTGCACGGTATCAGCACGGCGGAAGAACTGCTGCCCGAAACGCCTGAGGGCAATTAAAGAAACAGGCCATATGACAATCAGCCGAAAACTTGGAAAAGTTTTCCGCTTTTTAATCGTGTTTTCATCCTTGTCACCTGTTGTTTTCATCCTTGCGCGTTATCCTGCTGATGTACAAACAGTGCCCCGGGGGGGCAGGAGGAGAGGATAGAATGGACCGGTTTGAAATGGCAGAGAACCTCAGGAAGAATGCTGGCATCAGTTACAGGGACGCGAAGGAGGCGCTGGAGGCCGCCGGCTGGGATATGTCCCGGGCGATGGAGGACCTGGAGCGCGGCAAGGGAGACAGGAAGGAGAGACAAATGGGAAACACGCAATCCGGCGGGAAGGCAGCCAATGCGGAAGGCTGGCTGGCCAGGACGTTCAAATGGATGGGTGAAACCATTCAGCGCGGCAGCCGCAATTATTTCTCCGTCACCAAAAACAGGAAGCAGGTTTTTGAGATCTCCGTCACGGTTTCAGTCCTGCTTTTCCTCCTGCTGCACGGCTTTTTCGTGCTGATCATCCTCATCGGGCTGTTGGCGGGCTATCGCTGCAAGTTCATCAGCGAAGCGGAAGACAAAGCGTTCCGGGAGGATATCAAAGCGGCAGGAGACACCGCGGATGAGATCAACCAGCGCCATGCGGTCAACAGTTTCGGGGAAGACAGCGGCGCGTGAGAAGAAGCCTGCATTGACATAAAAAAGCCACCCTGTTGGGTGGCTTCCTTTTGCTTGAATGTGCCCGGGCACTTGTTATGGGAAGCTCGTTTTCAGGCTTCCTTTATTTTTACCAATTATTTCGCGGTGGCGGCGGCCTTCTGCAGGGAGGCCAGGTAGTCGCCCACGGAGATGGTCACAGAGGCTTTCAGGTCTTCCACGGCGGGCACGGCGGTGTGGTTCTCATCGCGCTGGAACACTTCGATGGCCAGCACTTCCTCAACCGTCTTGCCGACGCAGTACTCGGCGAACGCCGCGATCTGCTCGAACCATTCCTTGCCGATGGCGCTGGCCTTCCTCATGCCATAGGCTTCACCCTTTTCAAGCTTGGACAAAAGGGTCTCAGGCGCCGGCACGTTGGCTTTGCCGTCAACGCCGAACTGGATCTTGGTCTGCTGCACGTCCCAGATGACGGAGATGATTTTGCCTTCCGCGTCCAGCACCAGGCTGCAAACGGTGGTGTTGACCTGCGCGGCGCCGGCCTTCTCGGCGGTGGCGTCGGCGACGGAGCCGATGGATGTGACCATGCCCAGGCCGTGCTTCACAGCGGACTCAGCCATAGCGGAACCGAGGGAAACAACCAGGAGCAGGGCAACGATGAGTGACAGGGTCTTCTTCATGGAAATCCTCCTTGTAATGTTTCAGTACCGCCGACCAATATATCCCAACCTTTCTGTCCCGTCAAGCATTTTGAACAAAAACCGGACAAGGCGGGCGGAATTTGTCCCACTTGGAAATTGCTGAGGTTTCAGGCTGATCCCATGGGAGATTTGCCTGAAACAGCAAATGAGAAGGGATTTTACGCACTCAGTCCTCAGCGGACCGGAATGCCCGCCAATAAAGCTTTTGCCGCGACGTGGTCATAGGCCGCGGCGTACTCCTCAAAGCTGCCCATGTGTTCCAGCAGCACCGGGGCGTCCGCGGGCAGGTGCCTTGCGATGGCGGAAAGAACGCGCGAGTAGTCAAGCATGCCTTTTCCGGGCGCTGTTTCACGGATGACAGCCGTAAACGGCGCTTCCATCAGGCTGTCCTTGATGTGCGTGCTCTTGATCCAGGGGCCCAGCTTGCTGAAGCATTCTTCAATGAAGGAACCGGCGAGAAGGAACCGGCGCGGGCAGCTGATCATGTTCACAAAATCCATGTGCGCCGCGAACTGCACCCGGGAGATGTCATGAATGAGGCGCAGGTATTCCTCAGGCCCGTCCGGCACCATCCAGGGCATGGGCTCCAGCGTATAGAAAGCCCGGCGAGGCTTGACCGCGTCGATGATGCCGCGGACCGTTTCCACGAGCAAATCATAGGTTTCCCCTGAATAATTCTCCGGATACGCTCCGTCCCAGCGGCTGCCCCTGCTGCCTGAAATGTTCACACAGCAGGCGACGCCCATCTCCTCGGCGAAGGCCAGCTGTGAAATGGCATATTCCAGCGCCGCGCCGCGTTCCTTCGCGTCCGGCGACAGGACATTTTTCCAGACCCCGACCTCCGCGATCACCGCGCCCGCGTCCCTCGCGCCGTCAAAATACTCACGGGCAAGCGTTCTTGGCGCCGTGCTGTCCACCGGACAGGTGACCGCCGCGAAACGGGTCTTTTTCAGCAAATCTGCCCATTCAGCCGGTGTTGACCATGCCCCTGCCACTGTTCCGCCTAATCTCATTCTGTTTGCCTCTCTGCTTTGTATTCCTGACAGGACTGCCTTGCAGGATGATTGTATCATCTCCTTTTGATTTCTCAAGATTATTCGAAAACCGCCCGTTCCCGCTTGAGCCGGGAAGGCATTTTGCCTATACTGTGCTGATAATGGGAGGGATGGGATGAAAAATGAGTTTACGCCCGGGATGCGGGACGCGGTGCCGGTCGCGCTGGGGTATCTGGCGGTTTCCTTCACCCTGGCGGCCGCATGGCGGGGGAGGGGATTGGCACAGGTGGCAGGCGCGGCCTGCCTGGCCGTTTTGCTGTCTGAAATTGTCATATGATTGGAGGGACGGATGATGCTGGGTGTATTTGTCAACACGGCGGCGGTGATCCTTGGCGGGCTGATCGGATGCCTTTTCGGGCGGATCCTGACGGAAAGGTTCACCCGCGCCGCCATGACCGGAATCGGGCTGTGCACGCTTTATGTCGGCTTTTCCGGTTCCCTTCAGAGCGGGAATCCGCTTTTCCTCATTGGCGCGCTGGTCCTGGGCGCGCTGAGCGGCACGTGGATGGACCTTGACGGGAAAATTTCGCGCCTGGGCGAGAAGGCGCAGTCGCTTGTCCGCGGCGGAAGCGGCCGGGTGGCCGAGGGTTTTGTGACCGCCTCGCTGCTTTTCTGCGTGGGCGCGATGGCGGTGACAGGTTCCCTGGACGCGGGGCTGCGGGGCGACAACGCCACGCTGTACGCGAAGTCAGCGCTGGACTTTGTCGCCTCCATCATGCTTGCCTCCACCCTGGGCATGGGAGTCATGCTGTCCGCCCTGTCCGTTCTGGTTTATCAGGGCGCCATCGCGCTCATGTCCGGGTTGATCGCCCCCCTGCTGACCCCTCAGGCGGTGAGTGAAATGAGCGGCGCCGGTTCCCTGCTCATCTTAGCCGTGGGGCTGAACCTCCTGGGCATCACCAAGATCAAGGTCGCGGACCTGCTGCCGGCTATCGTGGTCGCGCCAGTGCTGGTTCTTTTGGCCGGTTTGTTTTAGCCATGCCGCCTGCGGACAAAAAAACGCCCCGGATCACGTTCCGGGGCATTGGTGTCCAATAAGGTTTGTTCCTGCTTTAGTAAATCGCCGCGACGATCAGGCCGCCCATGTTGTCGGTTGAGGAGATAAACTCACTGGCGTTGGCAGGCAGGTTCAGGGATGTGTCCTCGTTGCCGCCGGGGAGGCGGTAGATCTCATACTTCAGTTCGCCGTCCAGGTAGACCGCGATGTGGGGATGCGCGATGAGGTAATCGATGTACTCCTCCAGGCACAACTCCAGGTGCCGCATCACCGCCGCGTGCGGCACGCTGACAAAGCGGTAGGCGTCGATCTTCAGGTTGATGCCGGTCTTGTGTGATTTGTCCACTGTATCACTGGCGGGGAAGCCCTGTACAGGGAAGCGGAAGATGAAGCCGTATTCCCAGGCGTGCGTGTTGAGCCATCCGGCCTGCGCTGTTTCCTGGAAGCTCATGCTGTTGAGCGCGCTGTCATTGGCGTCGTACACGTCGATGTTCGCGCTCAGCCCGGTGTGGTAATCGCTGGTGCCGGGATAAGCCACCCGCTCGCGGGCTTTTTCAACCAGAGAATCGCCGGAATAACGCTCCTCATGCCGGGCAACCTCGTCCTGCCAGTATCCCAGTTGGGTCTGCGCGTCTCGGTAGCCTTCCCGGATGATATAGTGTTCCATCCCGGCGGCTTTGGCGGCGGTGATCATCTTGTCAAGCGCCAGGATGGCGGTGGACAGCAGGGTCACATTGGCGTCCCTGACGGGCACGCGGTAGGATGTCTCCACCCCGACGGATTTCAAGTCACCTTCCACAAGCGTATAGTCCGCCGGCATCTCATGCCAGCGGTTCACCAGCAGCAGACCGCCCTTGAGCAGGTCCGCGCGGGTGACCTGCGCCTCGCGGGTATTTGTGATGGGAAAATCGCTGACATCCAGCACGTCCCAGCCGCTATCCTTCGCTTCCGGCCAGGTTTTGACCTCGCCGGTTTCCAGGCTTGCCTGCTGCTGTGCAAGCTTCCTGCTGTATTCTTCGACCAGAACTTTGTTCTCCTCCTGAATGCGCGCGGCCTGCCGGTCCCGCTCCCCCTTCTGGTATTTGTCCATCAGGATAAATCCGGTCGCAAGCAGGGCGAAGAGAACCAGCAGGGCGATCGTCCATTTCAGCAGCCTGCGAAACGGGTCCGCCTTCTTTGCATTTGACATCATCATCATCCTTTCCCGCGGCAAGCGCAGGGGAACTCCCCAGGAATCTGTCCCACATATAACAGAAATGTAACATTCTGTCAACAGATTGCGCGTTCAAGGCCCTTTTTTATGACATGACAGGTGTGTCCTCCGCTTCCAGCAGGGCCGCGAGCGTCTCCGCTGCGCGTTCCTCATCGGCGCCTTCGGCCAGAAGGGTCATCTCCCGCCCGGAGAGTTTGCCCAGGGAGAGCAGGCCCAGCATCGACTTGCCGTTGAAGGTGCCGCGGCTGTCCTGCAGCAGGATGTGGGAAGTGAAGGCGTTCGCGGCGCACGTCATCCTGCTGGCGCGCTCAGCTGTAAAGGGCAGTATCCCGCCCAGCACCACTTTTCGCCTGATCAAACGCGCACCCCCTTCCCGGGGCCCCGCCCCGTTATGTATGGCCATCCCCGAGTGTTTCGGACAGCTTCATCAGTTCCTGTATCCGGTGCTGGATTCCCGACTTGCTCAGCGGCGGGTCCAGCATCCCGCCCAATTCTAAAAGCGAAGCGTCCGGCTGGGCCAGCCTGATCCTTGCCAATGTTTCCAGGCGCTGCGGCAGGGCGCTCATGCTCATATGCCGGGAGATCGCCTCTATTGCCAGGACCTGCCTGGCACTGGCGGACAGCTGCCGGCCGAGGTTGGCGTGATCGCAGTTCACCGCGCGGTTGGCGCTTTCCCTGAGGCTTTTTTCTGCCCGGCTGTTCTCCATGGAGAAGACGCTGAGCGAAGCGCCCATCGTCTTGAGCAGTTCGGCGATCTGGTCTCCGTCCCTGATGCAGACCACCGTCTGCCCCCGGCGGGAGGCGAACTTGGAAGTGAGTCCGCATTGGCTCAATACACGCCTCAGCCGCGCCGCGCGGGAAGTGTCCTGGAACACCCACTCTGCGAGGTAACGTCTGCGCGGGTCTGCCATATAGCCGCAGGCCAGAAATGAGCCGCGCAGGTAGGCCCGGCGGCAGCAGATTCGCCGCATGACCCTCCGGGGTGCGGAGAAACGCTCTCCGCCCTGCTCATCCGGGCGCAGCATGCCTTGTTCGCACAGCAGGCGGTGTGTGTCCTCATTGGACAGCTGCAGCAGGTACTGTCTCCTCCCGGCTGTCCGCGACTGAAGAAGCAGCCGCGGCCTCGCGTGCGCGGGACCGGTGGCGTTGAACAGTTTCAGGGCGCGCCGCAGTACCGCGGCATTTTCTGTCCTGAAAGTGAGGCTGACCTGCCGGGTTCCCGACAGTGTCATGGAGGAGGCCCCGAAAATGAAGCCCCCCAGTTCCGCGCCCACGCAGCAGCGCTTCTGTCCCGGCAGCGCTGCCAGCTCGC
>DIWD01000062.1 GCA_002428405.1 bacterium UBA6115 | reverse complement strand
TCACACAATTTGTGACCGACCACCAAGGCACCCTGACTGGTCTGAGCGAAATGCTCTCTCTATCCCTGCCCGAGGAAGTGCTCAAGATCGCCACCGATCTGGACATGACAGGCGCACAGGCGAGATGGGATACTTTTGCACAGAATCCCGGTACTATTACCACACAGGCGATGGTTGATGGGTACATCGAGTCCGAAAATGCCATCATGCTGCAGCCCAAGGTGACTGCCTTTGTGGACAAGTACACCGAGGTGGCAGAAGGCGCCAGCAAAGCATCCCTCACGCCGCAAGGTCTGGTGGCCTATGTATCCAGCTATGCGGAAACCGTTCTGGGCGCGGATGTCAGCGGGCTCACCCCGACAAACATCATCGCCATGGTGGCAGCGTACAAAGAACTGGCTACCGGAGCGGACGTAACCGCCCTCACCCCGGATGAGATCACTGCTTACATCGTCAAATACCTGGAAAAGGAGAAGGTGGATATCACCGGTTTGTCTCCCAACGGGCTAACCGCCTTTGTGCTGGCCTATGAAGAAGCGACAGGCGGTGCGACGACAGCAGCGCTCACCCCAAGCGGAGTTGCAGCAACCGTCACAAGCTATCTTGAGGCAGAAGGCATCGACATCACCAAGCTGTCTTCCCCGCAGATAGCTGCCATTGTCAGCGCGTATGCTGAAGCGACGAATGTGGACAAGACCGCGCTCAAAGCGGAACTGGTCGCGCTCATTACAGCATATCAAGACAAGGAAGGCGTGACAAAACCAACCTACATCGAAAGCAAGATTGGTATCGTCGGTTACGACCTCACCGCCTACAACGCCTTTATGGCAGCCAACCCAGTCACAGTGAAGGGTATTGTAAGGTTGGCAGAGAGATACGAAAACCCGGAAGATGTCCTGAACGACCCGAATGCGACATTCTGGGAAAATGGCAAAGAGATTCCGGTCAACCTCGTTCCGGCCAGCAAGATCAGCGCGGACACCCTCATGGCTTATGAGGAAGACGGCACCCTGCATGTGCTCATTACCCCCAAGGTGACGGGCACCCCGGAAGCGGTCGCAGAGGCTGCGCAGGAAGTCACAGCGCCTGGTGATTTCACCAGCGGCAAATGGGGCTACAGCACCATGAACTTCGTGAAGATGCTCAATGTGCAGCTGCAAAACTACCTGAAGGCCAAGGGTGGGATCCTGGACTTTGACTGGTTTGGCCTAGGCGCGAAAGGCGCGGTGAACCAGGAACTCGGCGACAAGATGAGCGGAGAAAACCTGGCGGGGCTGCAAACCTATGTAGCAGAGGTCGTCGCGGCCATCAAAGCGGGTAAAGGCGTCAGCGAAGAGGACATGGCCAACCTTCAGGCCATCCTGACCTTTGTATCCAATCTTGAAACCGCCGAAGTCGGCGAGAACATCGTGGCCGGAATCAGCAGCGCCATGGCACAGGCAGGCTGGTCTACGGATGCTGAAACCACAGCAGGCAACCTCGAAGCGGCCATCAACGCCGCGCTGGGAATCCAGTCCCCGAGTACGCGCATGGTCCCCGTTGGCCAAAATGTAGCCGCCGGCATCGGCCAAGGTCTGACTTCCTATGACCTGCCCAGTGCAGCTAAGGCTCTGGCTGAGCGATTTACGCAAACCATGCAAAGCCTCTTCCATCCCGGTCTGCTTTACCCCCAGGGCATGCTTGCCATGGCAGGATTGAGCGCGGGTATTCGTGCGGGACAGTCAGGCGTAGTCAGAGCAATGGTGCAAGCGTCCCGTGCAGCGATCCTTGCAGCCAAGCGCGAACTGGATATTCGTTCTCCCTCCAGGGTGTTCCGGGATGAGGTAGGCCGGATGACCATGAAAGGCTGGGGCCAGGGCCTGCTGTTGGAAAGCCGAGCACAGGCAAAGGTCGTGGCCAATGCGGCCCGCTATCTCACCGACGCCGCAAAGACGGGATCGGTTGCCTACGCGTCCAGCGATAACCGCAGGACCTACAACCAGTCGAGTAACGTCACCCTAACCGGAAACACTTTTCAAATACGGTATGATAAAGACATCCAGGCGCTGGCGATTGAGATTGCGGCGCTGACCCGGCGTCAGCACCAGGGACGGGGGCTCAGAATGCCTTGACGAGCTGGGCATTTTCTGCGTTCATCGGTCATTATGACTGTTCATCTTTCGTCCATACATCTTCCGCAAAATCTCCTATCCATAAACACAGTTTCGCCACAGTCCCCGGTTAGGATGTGATTGCGGCAAAGAAATGCCGGAATGAAAGGAAAGAGGTAAAGAAAATGAAGACAAGGAAATGGATGAGCGCGCTGGCCCTGATGCTGGCGATCGCACTTCCGGTGATAGGGCTGGCGTCGGATGATTTCGGGGCTGCCGCAGTCAAGGAAGGCGAGACCTACACGATCGAGCAAATGCTGACCTACGCGATCCAGGACGAGTACCTGGCTCAGGCTGAGTACAAGGCAATCATCGCAAAATTCGGAGTAGACCGGCCCTTCACCAACATCATGAAGGCAGAGGGGACCCATGTTGAACACCTGCTGCCGCTGTTCGCAGCTTACAACGTGCCGGTACCCGCGGATACGGCCACGGAGCATGTAGCCCTGCCGGAAACACTTCAGGAGATCTACCAGATCGGCGTGACGGCGGAGGTCCACAACATTGGTATGTACGCGGCGTTCCTTGCGCAGGAAGGGCTTCCGGATGATGTGAAGGATGTGTTCGAAGCGCTGAAGAGAGCGTCTGAGAGCCACCTGCAGGCCTTCCAGCGCAACGCAGACAAGCCCGGCAACGGGCAGGGCACCCGCAACGGTAATCGCTGGGCGAACGATAACAACATCGCGGTGTATGGGAACCAGAACCAGTCAGGCGATATCCAGAACGACGGAGCCCAGAACAGGGGCGGCCGGGGCCGCCGGGGCAACTGATCAGAAACACAGGTAAACCGAACAACTACTAAGCAAAATACGTTGCAGCACATAAACTGCAACGTGTTTTGCTGTTGCGGCTGAACGTCAGGTTTTATGGATGGATTTCTTGTGGACGAAATTCGAGTAAGCATAACCTGTGCAACCTATGCTCTTGCCAACTGGCGGGAGCTGTTTTCTTAGGGAGGGGTGGCCATTGGCATTTGACTGGTTTGACTGGAAGGGCACACGCTGCACTGCCTACGGGATCCGCGTGGTGCAACAGCCAGAGATCATACGGCCTCCGGAGCGCGCAACCTTCATCTCAGTGCCCGGACGGAGCGGAACCCTGACCACCCTGGAAGGCATGGACATATACGACGATTTTCTCCTGACTGTGGAGTGTATCATCACGGATACCACGCAGCTCAGCACAATTCTCGCCTGGCTCAAGGGAAGTGATAAGGTTACCTTCGCCAATCGACAGGGTGGCTTTTACTATGCCAGGATCGTAAACCAGATTTCCCTGGAGCAGATCCTGCGCGGGAACCCGCATCGGCGCTTCATCGTGACTTTTCGATGCCAACCCTTTTTCTACTTGTCGGGAATCCCTGACATCATCGTCACTGTGTCTGGCGCCTACATAAACAACGTGAGCTCTGTGTTTTCAGAGCCTGTGCTGAAGGTGACCCTGACCGGTGACGCACAGATCATCATTGGCGCCAGCTACATAGAACTTCTTGGGCTTATAGGCATCTTGAACATCGATACCCCGCTCATGGAAACTTACATGAACTACACCTCCTACAACAGCCATATGACGGGCGACTACCCGCTGCTGCACACCGGCCAGAACCTCATCAGCTGGACGGGCGGTGTCACGCAGATTGTCATCACGCCCAACTGGCGCACGCTCTAAGAAGGGAGGGCACACATGATTTCCATCTTCCCAGCTGACGCAACCGATTTCAGCAGCAACGGCCTGTGTGCCCTTGCGCCTTCCTCCTGTCTGGTAAACGAGACGCTCAATGGCGAGTGGGAACTGCAAATGGTACATCCCCTGGATAACCAGGATAAATGGGGCTGGCTGCAGGTAGGGAACATTATCAGGGCGCCGGTCCCTGCTGCTATCACGCCGCGAGTAAAACTATTGCAGCCATCTGAGGGAAAAAGCATCTATCGCATCAACACTAGCTGGAGCCCTATAAATCTTTGGAGCACCCCTGCAAGATACAGGAGCCTGGCTAAGTACAAAAAAGGCTTGGAAGTGCAGGTGCTCAGCACAACGAATCCTGACTTCTATGAAGTGATCGCGCCGGACGGCAAACGCGGCTACATGGCCAGTGAATACTTGCTCTACTTGCGGACAGAAGTAACCAACGTTGCGGCTACCGGACAGGTGGTTGAGGCCCGACAACTGAGAGACCAGCCTTTCCGCATCTACCGCGTCGTTCCTGAGCTCACCCAGGTGACTGTGTACGCCCGGCATATCTTCTACGACCTCCTGGACAATATGATCTATCAGTACAAGCCGGCTAATGGGACCTTAGCCAACCTTGCTGCTGTAAGCATCTTGAACGGTTGCCAAACAGAGCACCCGTTCACCATCTTTTGCGACCTCATTAAGTCTGTAGATGGGATGGATCTGAAAAACACCAACCCGGTGGAAGCGCTGATGGGTGAGGACGGCCTGCTGGACCTAACCAACGGCGAGCTAGCCCGGGATTGGTATGACATTTTCGCAGTGATCAGAGTTGGTACAGACACGGATATCCAGATCCGTCAGGGCAAAAACCTGCTGGGTATCAGCTATGACGTGGACGATACCAACGTGATCACCCGCATTGTACCGACAGGTGAAACCAAGGACGGCGAAATCCTCTACTTGGACCAAAAGTATGTGGATAGCCAACATATCAGCGCATACCCGCACCCGCGCTGGATCCACCTCCCGGTGAGCGAAGCGAAGGTGAGCGATGACCTAACGGTCGAACAAGCAAAAGCGAAGCTCCTGCAAGCAGCGCAGGATGAGTTTGAAAAGGGCTGTGATCTTCCAGATATCTCCATTGACGTGGATTTTATCAACCTGGCTGACACGCTTGAGTACGCGCAATACAGACCGCTGACAAACATTTACCTGGGCGACAGCGTATGGGTCATCGTGAAGACCCTAGGCTTGGGAGTCGCCCTGCGCATGACTGAATACAATTATGACTGTCTGCTCGAGCGCTACAACAAGATGACGCTTGGCACTGCGTCAGAAACCATGGCTGACAGCAAGATCTCCCCGCGCCAACTGCCCACTGGCGGCATTAAAGGAATAAAGCTCGCCCTGGGCTCCATTGGAACCGGGCATCTGCAGACCATGTCCATTGGTTCTCTTCAGGTCAAGGCTGCTGCTATTGGCTCGGCGCACATCCAGGATGCATCCATCACCAACGCCAAGATCGGCCTTGCGGCCATTGACACGGCCAATATCAAGGATGCGGCCATCACCAACGCCAAAATTGGAATGGCAGCCATTGATACGGCGAATATCAAGGATGCGGCCATCACTAACGCCAAAATTGGAACGGCTGCTATTGACACGGCGAATATCAAGGATGCCGCCATCGACACCGCGAACATCAAGGATGCGGCTATCGACACCGCCAAGATCAAGGATGCGGCTATCACGAGAGCAAAAATTGGAGCCGCGGCGATCGGAAGCGCAGAAATCGAGCACGCCTGCATTTCTACGGCCCACATCATCGACGCGGCCATCACCAATGCCAAGATCAACGATCTCAGCGCCGATAAGATCAATGCAGGAACATTAGACGCAGCCCGCATCGGAGCTGGGTCCATCACAGGAAACCATATTTCCGGGCAGACAATCACCGGAGATAAGATCGCAGCGCTGACCATCATCGGTGAAAAGATCGCTGCGGAAACTATCACCGGAGAGAAAATCGCTGCCGGAACGATCACAGGAAACAAGATCGCGGCCGGGGTCATCGGTGCAACACATATTGCCGCTTTTAGCATTACGGGCGGACTGATCGAAGGCGGGACCATCACCGGGGATAAAATCTACGCTGGGGAAGTCGACGCCAATAAAATCAAAACCGGCAGCATCGGTGCGGACCAGATAACTACTGACCACATTGCCGCGGACTCCATCAAAACGGAACATATTGACGTCGGTCAGATCATTGCCGAACACATATCAGCCGGGATCATTACTTCCGACAAGCTGTACGCCGGGGAAATCCAGGCGAACCGGATCACCTCCGCCCAATTGTACGCCGGCGACGTGGAAGCCCTGAAAATCCTGGCTGGGAACATCGGCGCAAGCCAAATCACGACCGATCATATTGTCTCCGGCGCAATTGAAGGAAAACACCTGAAGGCGAACATCATCGAAGGCCAGCACATCGTCGGGGAAACCATTACAGGGCTTCATATCGCCACGGAAAGCATCACCGGGGGAAACCTTGCGATCGAGACCATTCAGGCTCAACATATTCTGACCGGAAGCATCTTTTCTGACAGGCTATACTCAGGAATCATCGACGCCTATAAAATCGCATCCCAGCATATCGCTGCCGGTGCCATCAACGCAGATAATATCGCCGCCAATACCATCATCGCCGGAAGCGCCATCATTGCGGACGGCGCCATCACCAACGCGAAGATCGGCCTTGCGGCCATTGAAAGCGGGAACATCAAAGAGGCGTCCATTCTCTCTGTCCATATCATCGACGGTCAAATTCTCCGGGCGAAGATTGCCGACCTGGCAGTCGATGGAGCAAAAATCGCCGCTCTTGCGGTCGACACCGGGCATATTGCCTATGCCGCCGTCAAATCTGCGCAAATCGACGATGCGGCCATCGTCACGGCCAAGATCGCGGATGTCAGCATCATCACGGCAAAGATCGCGGACGCGGCCATCACCAACGCCAAAATCGGAGACCTCGCGGTCGACACGCTGAAAATTGCGGACCTTGCCGTATCCACGGCCAAGATCGACAACGGTGCGGTCACTTTTCTCAAGATCTACCACGGCGAAGCAGAAGAACTGAAGATCCAGACCGCCAACATTGCCAGCGCGTCCATCACCGAGGCGCTTATCCGGGATGGTGCCATTACACGGGCAAAGATCGGGTTCGCGGCCATCGGCACTGCGGAGATCCAGGACGGGACAATCCTGTCCGCAAAAATCGGAGAAGGGCAGATCACCAACGCGCACATTGACAGCGCTGGAATCGACTTTGCCAAGATCACCAGTGTCATTATTACCGAGGGCATGATCGGCAATGGCGTAATTGATACGGTCCACATCAAGTTGGGCAGCATCACTGACGCCCTGATCGGGAGTCTGTCGGCCGACAAAATCAGCGCCGGGACCCTGTCGGTCGAGCGATTGATATTCTCAGGGTCCGAGAATTCCATCCTTTATCAACTTAACAACGTCGGTGACCTGGTTTCCGCCAACGTATCAACGCTGGATGGATACGTCATCCAGGACGAGACCATCCATGCGGACAAAATCCTCGCCGGAACCATCTCCGCCAAGCATATCGGGGCAAACCAGATCAACGCGAACCATATCCTGTCCGGCTCCGTCACGACGGATGCACTGGCAGCAGGGGCGGTCACCGCGCAAAAGATCATGGCTGGCGTCATCTCGGTCAACCATCTGGTGTCCGGATTCGCCGACGCCCTTGACCTTTCAAGCAACAACAGCATCCGGCTCAAAGTCGAATCCATGATCGGCGGGAAGGCCGACGTTTCCCAACTGGACGGGCTCGCAACGGAGGGGTACGTCCAGACGCAGTTCAGCGCCCTATTCCAGGTCGAAAAAACCAGCATCACTTCGGAAATCACACAGGTCATGGACTTCGCGGCCCTTGTGGACGGCGCGCTAAAAACCTATCAGGAAAGCGTTTCCACCTGGCAGCGGTTCGACGCGAACGGGCTGACCATCGGAAAATCAGATTCACCTTTTGAAATGACGCTTGACAACACCATGCTGGCCTTCAAACAAAACGGAAAAGTTGTTGCGTCTGTGTCAAACAACATGCTCAATATCGCTTCCTCCCAGCTGACCAATGAACTGGTCATCGGGAACGAGGAAGAGGGATATATGACGCTGGACGTGTTTGACAATGGGCTTGTCTGCACCTGGCAGGCGCCCGCGGCGTAATAACCAGAAAAGGAGTGGTGTAAATGTCAACGGCTATTAAAAATTACGGGGCAGTCCATCTGGTAAGCAGTTACCTTGCATATACCGAGGCCGATGGGTCTCACTATACCGGAAATGCCGGAACTGCCGTATCGCCAACCTTTGCGGCGGATTTGGCGGCCCTTGGCATTCCGGCCGGGGCAACAATCAACAGCGCCATTCTTTCATGGACGGATACATCAACCCCGTTGCATGGTTACGCTACAAGGCAATTGGTCAGCGTATCCAACGTTGTCGACAACTGGATCACCAGCGGCGACAGCGTAGACCTGTCAGCCATTTCAACCTTCTTTATCCGGTTCAAGTCAGACAAAACAAATACCTCTTATCCACCACCTCCAGGAGACCCGGGCGAAGTAAACAGCCAAACCAATACAAGTGTCTGGGATTTCATCGATGTAACTCTGACGGTCGACTACACTCCTCCTTACACGAAGTGCACGCCTCCGACCAGCATCTCACTGACGCCTTCCAGCGTCGGGAAAAGTGGTGTCTCAAGCCTCGCTTGGTCCGGCGCTCAAAATGGGACCAATAATGCGATCAACGGGTACGACATTTACTCCAGTTCTTCCCCCGATAGCGGGTTCACCCTACTAAAGTCCGTTGCGGCTTCCCCGACCAATATCTCGGCTTCCGCGGTCAACGGTGGGGTCATCTATTACAAGATTATCGCCAAGGGTGCGGCCGGCGCAAGCTACTACAGTGACCTGTCATCGGCCTATGCGGCCCTGACGACCACCTGGTCAAACGCCTCCGCGCCCAACAGCGTGACTGGCCCGAACAATGTCGTCATGGGAACTCCCCAGACGATTTCCTGGAACGGTGCCGCCGCCGGAACGAACAACCCGATCCTTGGGTATGAGCTGTACTACAGCGGGGACAACTACGCGTCCCCCATTGCAACGACCAATGCCGGAACGACCTCTGCGACCGTGACATCCCATGCGTTAAATGGCAGCGCTTATATCTACAAGGTCAAAGTCATCGCGCAGGAAAACAGCGCCCTGTCCTCCGCCAGCCATACGATGACCAGCGTCGTGGGGAGCATCACTCCCCCTTCGTCGGTCGCATTTGACGCGAATGACCTGGCCCCCAATGGTCAGACAGTCATCCGGTGGAGCGGCCAGGCGGGCGGGATCAACAACGCCATCGTCGACTACGACATCGAATCTTCCCCGGATAATGCCACCTGGTCGCACGTCGCAACGACCACCAATACGGCCTATTCCCCGGTCATTGCCAGCGGAAGCAACAATGCGACCATCTATTACCGAGTCAAGGTAAACGGCGAACGGATCGACGCCTATTCCGCCTCGATCGGCCTCGTCACAAAAGTCACAAAGCCCGGAGCCCCGAACAGCGTTTCTCTGAACGATGACAACCTCCCGGTTGGATTCAGCGCCCAGAAGACCCTGAGCTGGAGCGGAGCTTCCGCAGGGATAAATAATGCCATCTATGGGTACCGCGTGATGGTGTCTGTCAATGGCGGTGCGCTGACACAATATGGCAGCGACGTTGTGACGGGATATAATTACGGATCCATGCCTGTCACGTCCCTGGGAGCGAACGGGACCCAGAAATTCTACGTCTATACCATCGGCGCCACTTCCCTCACCGCTGAGCAGCTGTCTGTCCTTTCCACGGCGAACGACACGCTGACCACGACGGTCACGAACCCAACAGCGCCAACCGTCTCCGTGCCAACCAATGTGGCGCCGGGAAGCGCGCAAAACCTGTCCTGGTCGGGCGCTCAAAATGGAACGAATAACTCCATCACTACGTACAAAATCTACGAAAAAGTAGATGCCGGCTCATGGGTGAATGTGGCTTTGGATGCGACTTCCCCCTATCCGATCACGGCTCACGCGAACAACAACGGCACGAAGTCTTACTACATCGTCGCGGACGCTCCATACGGCGACAGCCCCGCGTCCAATACGGTGGTCATGAAGACCTATGTGACGAAGCCCTATGCGCCCAGCAGTGTCGCAGTGTCCCTGGCCAGCAATGTTGCGCCGGATGCCGATGTTACCCTCTCCTGGAATGACGGCGCGGACGCTGACTACAACAACCCCGTCAGCGGATACCGCATCATGCGGTCTGTGGACGGAGGGGCGTATGCCCAGCTGGGGTCCGACCTTCCAAAAACGACCAAGTCCGCTACCGTCAAATCCAAGAACGGGAACGGAACCCATTCCTATAAAATCGTCAGCCTTGGCACGAACCTTGGCATCCATTCAGACAACTCCAGCGCGGCGGCGGTCGTTACGACCGTCATCAGCACGCCCAACCCCCCGTCCGTGGTCGAGGTCGTCAACGGCGGCGGCGTGGCTCCGGATTCCGTCAGGACCCTCCGATGGAGCGGCGCTTCCGCAGGAGCGTACAACAACCCCATCAAGGGGTATCAGGTCTACCGCTCCACAGACGGGGTTAACTACAGCGCGTTTGAAAGTGTCAAGCTGACCGCCAACACCTATTACGAATTCCTTGTCGACGCCCCGAGCGAAGACGGTGCATCGTACTACTACAAAGTTCAGACGATGGGCAACACGCTCAACGTCAACTCCGCCATTTCCTCTGCGGCGGGTGTCCTGACGACGGAAAAACTGCCGTCGACGGCGACCTTGAACAAGGCATCCCTGACGGCGACCGGTTCAGAGGACATTACAGTCACTCTCATCCCTCAGATGCCTACCTACACGCACAAGGTGACCTGGTACATCAATGGCTCCTACACCAGCGGAGAGATTACCAAGTCTGCCGGGGTGGTCACGGACACCTACACGGTGCCGCAAAGCTGGATATTGGCGACCACAAAAACCACGACCAGCGTTACCGCGAAATGCAAGGTTGAGACCTTCGATGGGACAACGAGCCTTGGGGTCAACGAATACAGCTTCGTAGTCAATGTTCCGTCCAAATCAGCGTTCACTCTGAGCGGAGTGCCGCTGATCGCTACCGGAAGCGCGTCCGCAACGGCGGCCATCACGACCAAATATTCCGGGTACAAGCACACCGTCAAGTGGTCGGTCGGGGCCTATGAAACGACCCACACCATCGCGGAAGGGACAGGAAGCCCGGCGCAGGCGTACGCCATCCCGAAAGCCTGGTGCAACGCCTCCCCGAACGTGGACAACTTTGACATCACCGTCCTTGTGACGACCTTTAAGGTGACTTCGGACGGGGAATTGAGCCTGGGGTCCAATTCAATGACGTTCAAGGCGAATGTTCCTACCGATATCGTGCCCACCATCACCTCATTCACACCGACTGGAATCAACCAGAACTGGAGCCTGTTCGTCAGGACGAAGTCCAGCGTCAAGTGGACACCTGTCGCGGCAGGGGCCTATTCCAGTACCATCGTTTCCTATCAGATCACGAACCCGAACCTGAACAGCGGCGTGTTGGCCTATTCGGCCGGGACGTACTGGACAAGCGGGTTATTGAATTTCCCCGGTTCCCAAGTCTTTACGCTGTTGGTGACCGACAGCCGCGGAAGAACCGCGACCATAACCGGAAATATCACAGTCACCGACTACAATACACCTTCCATCGCCTCAGCGGCATTCGTCCGGTCTGATTCCGGCGGAACCATCAACCGTGTCACAGGGACCTACGTCAAACTGACGGCGGCCTTCTCCTTCTCCAACATTGGCAGCAACGCCATCACGTCCAAAGCCTATTACCGGGAAGTCGGGACAAGCACGTGGCTGCCATCGGGCGGCTCGGCAGTGTCCATCGGCGGAACGGGTGGCATCCGGACTGGAGCGGTCACCTACGGGAGCGGCGCCATCAACATCGCCAAATTGTACGATGTCAAGGTCTCCCTGACCGATGCATACAGCACGGTCGAGGTCGCCAGCATCATATCCACGGTGTCCCGTGTGTTCGATCTGCGTGAAAACAAAGCAGCCTTTGGTGGAATTGCGACCATTGATGATGCACTCCAGGTCCCGGCGGGATGGAAAATCTGCGCTGATGGGAACAAGGAAGTTCTTCATACGGGGAACTGGACAACAACCATTAACCTTTCGAGCCTTGGGGCAGCAGCGGCAAGCCACGGAAGCCACGTTCCAACGCCGCAGGCAGCAAACAATGCCGTTTTCTTGCGTAATGATAATAGTTGGCAAACAATCACCCCCTCAAATATCGGGGCAGCAGCGGAAAGCCACGGTACACACGTAACCTATGAAACTGAAGTTCCTCTTGTTGCAGGAACCGCATCTGCTGGGTCTGATGCTGATGTGTCCCGTGGAGACCACGTTCACCCATTACAAACTACCGTGTCTGGTTCTTCCGGCTCCTGTACCGGCAACGCCGAGATGTCAACAAAACTTGCCACACCCAGGGCTCTTACAATAGGGTCAACTGCTAAAAACTTTGACGGTTCAGCAGCAGTATCTTGGTCTTTGGCTGAAATCGGAGCGGCAGCGGTAAGCCACGGAAGCCACGTTCCAACGCCTCAGGCAGCCAACAATGCTGTTTATCTAAGAAACGATAATACGTGGCATACACTTGCTCCCTCGGAAATCGGAGCTGCGGGGGCAGTTCATACTCATGATTACTTACCTCTTGCAGGTGGAACACTAACTGGCAAAGTGACGGTTCCAACAGCAACAAGAACTGCTGGCATGTATGGGTTATACGATTCATATAAAATTGGCCATGTATGGAGCATGGGAGTTGGTTATAAAATCCTCGATGACGGGACAACCTTTGGCAATCTTTATGGGATGGCCTATAAGCACACGAACAATACTACTGGCGGAACCATGGCGGGAGGCCATCAGATTGTCTTTTGCAGTGCCGGAACCCCTGGTGTGGCCATCGGGTTGGCCGGAGGCATCTGGACAGGCGGAACCATAGCGGCGGGGGCCTTTTCCGGCCCATTGACGGGGAACGTTACAGGCAATTGTTCCGGTTCTTCCGGCTCTTGTACAGGCAATTCTGCGACGGCTACCAAATTAGCCACAACAAGGGCACTAACAATTGGCTCCACAGCTAAAAACTTCGATGGCTCTGCCGCTGTGTCATGGAGTCTTGCAGAGATCGGAGCAGCCGCTGCAAGCCACGGTACCCATGTAACTTATGAAACGGCAGTCCCCCTTGTGGCAGGGGCCGCCTCGGCAGGTGATAACGCCGGCGTATCCCGCGGTGACCACATTCACCCTTTACAGACAACAGTATCTGGCTCTTCAGGCTCCTGTACAGGCAACGCCGCGACAGCCACCAAATTGACCACAACAAGGGCATTGACCATTGGAGGAACCGCCAAGAATTTTGACGGTTCAGCCGCAGTATCCTGGTCTTTGGCTGAGATAGGGGCATTGGCTCTTGCTGGCGGGACACTGACAGGAGCACTTACGTCCTACATGGCCGCGGCAACCACCGATTATACGACCAATAGGGTCAGAAACATCAAGGCTGGCACCTCTTTACCGGCTACCACCACTGCCGAAAACGGATCAGTGTTCATCCTGTACACGGCGTAAGGAATAAATACATGCCAAAAATCAACGTCGGTGGAGTCTGGAAAAACGGGGTCGCCTACGTCAATGTCGGCGGCATATGGAAACCCGGGCTGGTATACCTCAACGTAGGGGGTGTATGGAAGGCGGAGTATAAAACCCTTGGAACTCTTGCCCTTGGCGATAAAGTGTACCTGACCATTTCAGGAACCGCAAAGCAATTTTTGGTGATAGGCAAAGACCACCACGCGGCAGGAACCGTTACCCTTATGCCAAAAGACTACTGCGGAGCCACCACCTACAGCGCATACCGTTCCGGCTCTGCTTTAGCTCAATATGATGGCAGTACCTTAGATGTGGCAATGAATACCTCTTTTTACGGGAAACTGTCTGCGGCAGAACAAGCACTTTGCCAAACAGTAAACATTGATGTTTATGCCCCGGCCATAGGATATTACACGCTTGCCAGAAAGGTGTTTGCGTTGTCCGAAACAGAAACGGGGTGTACTGCCGCCGCATATGTTGAGGGGTCAAGGTGCCTGTATTTTGATGTTGATGATGCTGGAGCCAACACCAAAAGAGACAGTTTTTATGACGGAGCCACTGCAAAGTCCTGGTGGACGCGAACATGCTCATCTACTAATGCCAGGCAGGTCAACAGTAGTGGCTACTTGGGCACACAGGCACAAACTTCAGTCAGTATGCTCAGGGCAGCTCTTGTCATACTAAGTTCACAGCGCATCTCTGAAACGCCTGATGGTAGTGGTGTTTACTCATTTGTTACATAAGGAGGAAGGAAATGGAATTCATTTTTGGGGAGACCAAGGTGTCCGGCGTCTGCACCATCAATCGGATGGAAACCATCGACGGTGTAATGCAGAACGTGCTTGAACTGTGGACAGATGCACCACTGCCTGACGCCGCGATAGAGCACATCAAATCAGGCAAGGAATTCACCGATGACAGTGGGAGAAGGTTCGAGGGGTACAACGACTCGGTGAGGTTCACAACCTGGCTTATCCGCTTCGACCCGAATGCAGTAGCCCTGAAACAGTTGACGGATGAAAAAGCGGCGCTTGAGGCTGAAAAAATGATACTTGTTCAGCAGAATGCTGTCCTTCTTTCAGAAAAAGCGGCGCTTGCCAAGCAAGTGGAAGCGATCACGTTCAGCATTCCCGAAATGCAGAAAACTGCCCCGGCTATTTAATCACACGATAAAAAGGAGAAAAACAAAATGCCAAATCAAGTCAAAGAATTCAACCTCCACATGACCCAGACGGAAGTGGAACAGGTCCTGGAAGCCCTGAGCGAACTGCCTTTCAAAAAGGTAGCGGACCTGTTCTTCAAATTGAGGAACCAGGCGACAGAACAGATCCAGGAAGCAACCGTACAACAGGAGGTGAAACCCGAATGATCTACGTTTTTTCATTCGACGCGGCCGAGGCCCAACTGATCATCGACACGCTTATCAAACTGCCGTATTTTCAGGTGAGCGGGCTGCTTTCCAATATCAACGAGCAAATCAGGAACCAGCCCAAAAAGCCTGTTTCTGAAGAAAGCAGTGAAAAAAGTTGACGAAGCAGGAGCAGTTGGTCCAATGGGCGAGAACCGAACTAGGCTCGCCCTTCATTTTTGCTCGCCCTGCTTAGGCACCATTACTGCAGAAAAAGAGGAGATGACGTGATTAAATTATCAACCTTCCTGGCCAATATCCAGAAAATTGCAGATGCGCGGCCTACCTATAAGCTGGGAACGGACGGAACGCCGGAGCCAACCTGCGACTGTATCGGACTGATCATCGGTGCATTCAGGCGTGCAGGCGTTGAGGAAATTAAAAACCATGGTTCAAACTGGTCTGCCCGGTACGAAATGGCTACGCTTGAAAGCCCGGTTCCTGTCGAACTCGGCGGTCTGGTATTCAAGTACCGAGATCCAGGAGAAACTGGATATGCCCTGCCGGACACATACGAAAAGCATCCTGACAGGCGGGATTACTATCATGTCGGTGTGATCACTTCCGTCAGCCCCCTGCGCATCACGCACTGCAGCAGCTCGCCAAATGACGGCATCAATATCGACACAGCGCTGAATACCCAAAGGAAGAACGGATGGCGCTACGGCGGTCGGATTGATGGAGTGGATTACGACAGCAGGGAGGATTTAACGAGTATACACGAAAAAGAATTTGCAACGGTAACAGCACTGTCAGGGAAGTCCGTCCGGATGCGTGTCAGTCCGAGTATTCAGTCCATCGCGAAAGCCAACGTCCCCATCGGTGCGGAAGTAGAGGTCCTCCAGAAAACTGGTGGTTGGTGGGAGATCCTCTATAGCGGAAAGGCCGGCTGGATGCTGGCCTCTTTCTTGGATGGCAATGCAACGGCAGATGACGAGCCAGAACCGTTGCTTTTGAAGATCGATGTGATCATCGACCTTCTCGTCATCCATAGGGCCAGCATTGACCGTACCCTGGAGGAGCTCATGGACGCCAGGGAATTAACCCTTTGATTTGAAGCAGGATCGATGCAGATGGAACGGATTACATTGGACGCTATCCTCAAAGCCAGTGCAGCGCTGACAAGCAGTATCACATGGCACCTCGGACGAATCCACAGACAAGCCTGCTGTGCAAGCGATCGCACAACGACTTGGAGAAATCGCCTTAGAGCTTGCGCGGCTTACGTCTGAATTGGGCTGACGATCTCACAGGTCATCGAAACCACACCCGCGGGAGCGGTATTTTTTATTTGGAGGAATGGAACATGAAAGTCATTGAATTGATCTGGGCGAAGATCCAGGTCGCAATCACGGTACTGGGTGGAGCATTAGGTTACTTCCTGGGCGGGCTGGATGGCCTGTTGATCGCCCTGATTATCTTTGTGGTCCTCGACTACATTTCCGGGGTGATGGTGGCCATCATCGACAAGACACTTTCCAGTGAGGTGGGCTTCAAGGGGATATTCCGAAAGATCATCATCTTCTGCCTCGTGGGTGTGGCGCACATTGTGGACGCTAACATCATCGGGACAGGCGCAGGGCTGCGCACCGCGGTCATCTTCTTCTACTTAAGCAATGAAGGCCTGTCCATCTTGGAAAACACGGTATACCTGGGGCTGCCTGTACCCGAAAAACTGAAGACGATTCTGGCGCAGCTGCAAGATAGCGAAGAAGATAACTGAATACCTGACTGAAAAAACCTCCAGTTCGGATGCAAGTCCGGCTGGAGGCCTTTTTTTATGATTTATCCGCTTCAGTCAGGCAGTTTTCGTCCAAACGCCTCTCTTTCTTCCAGTTACAGATGAGGGGTTTCTCCGGTACTCAAAAACGGACTTTCTGTCCTATGAGTATTGAGGGGGCATTTCATCCCTCGGACGGGAGGAAGCGCAGTGAAGGAACTTCAGAAAGAACGCATTCTCAGCATGCGCCAAACTGGGCATGGGTATGGTGCAATAGCAAAAAACCTTGGGTTATCAGAAAATACAGTGAAATCGTTCTGCAAAAGAAACAATCCGAACGGGAACACAGGCATCCAGGCTGTATGTAGCCCAACGTTTCCCAAAAAATGCGTTAACTGTGGCAATGCCTTGGTTCAGGCATCGGGGCACCGGGTTCGCAAATATTGCTCTGACGCTTGCCGCATGAAGTGGTGGAATAGCCATCCCATGGAGATGAACAAAAGAAACCTTCGCACATTTGTTTGTCAGGAATGCGGTAAAAGCTTCCAAAACAGAGGGAAAAGGGAGCGGAAGTATTGCTCGCGTTCCTGCAGCGGTAAATCCAGGGCGGCACGGCCATGAGCAAGGAACTGCGTATCATCCATTACCTCGCAGCGATGGCAGTGTACAGAAAATGGCTGGATGACGGCCTCATTTCAGAAGAGGATCTGTGTCAGGCAGAACAAATCGCCGCAAGCCGTTACGGACTGCCTGAAGGCAGCATATATCGATGAAAACACTTGATAATACTCATGTTTTGAGTGATGTATCGTACCGTGAAAGGAGGCAGGACATGGACAACAAGATCGTTTGGAAGAAAGAAGCGGTTGCGGTAATGCCGACACTCAAAAAAGCAGCCGCGTACGCCAGGGTATCCACAGGCAAAGGTGAAATGATCCACTCCCTGGCGGCCCAGGTGGATTATTACCGTGATTACATTCGTCGCCAGCCAGGCTGGGTCTTTGTGGGCGTGTACAGCGATGAAGCCATGACCGGGACGAAAAACAACCGCCCCCAGTTCAGGCAGATGATAGAGGACTGCCGGAATGGCAGGATCGACATTGTGATCACCAAGGCGGTTTCTCGCTTTGCACGCAATACGGTGGACCTTCTGGAAACGGTCAGAGAACTAAAAAGCTATGATGTTGATGTGTTCTTTGAAGAACAAAACATTCACACCATGAGCGCTGAAGGGGAGCTGATGCTGACGATTATCGCCAGCTGCGCCGAGGAGGAAAGCCTGTCCGCGAGCGAGAACTGCAAATGGCGGATCAAGAAGAATTTCCAGCACGGCATCCCGCAGTCCGTTTCGCTGATGGGGTATCAGGTCAGGAAGGGGCAATTCAGAGTTATTCCGGAAGAAGCAGCGGTAGTGCGGATGATCTTCCAGGATTATCTGGACGGGATGGGCATCAACGCCATCCAACGCAAGCTGGCTGCCCTCAACATCAGATCAAAGCAAGGAAAGGATTGGCATCAGAGCATCATCGCTCAAATGCTATGCAATGAGAAATACGCCGGAGACCTCATGATGCAGAAATACATACGGCCTGACCACCTCACCAAAATCGATTATGTGAACAAGGGAAGGGCCGCCAGATACTTCGTACAGGACCACCATGAAGCGATCATCGACAGAGAAACCTTTGACGCCGTACAGGGTCTTCTGGAGAAACGCCAGAGACACAATGAGCCTTCAGAAAAGGGAATGGTAAACCCTTTTACAGGGAAAGTGGTCTGTGAAAACTGCAAGAAGCATTACCGGAGAAAAACAATAAACGGGAAAAAGTCCTGGCAGTGCGGTACCTTTCTAAAGCTGGGGAAAGCATATTGCCCTGCCAAGCAGGTGCCTGAGGAGGTGTTGATGAATGTCTGCAGTGAGGTTTTAGGGCTAACGGAATTTGATCCCTTGGTTTTTGATAAGCGGATCAAGGAGATCCGCATACCCCAGCATAACCAACTATTGATCATATGCCGGGACGGAAGCGAGATCCTTCACAAATGGCAAGACAGATCCAGGAGGGAGTCCTGGACGGGGGAAATGCGGCAGGCTGCCCGGGAATGCTTGAAAAGGAGACAGGACCGTGGAAACAACCGTTAAGATCATACCGGCGACCTTACCGATGCATGTATCAAGTAAGGCACAATTGCCAGGAAAGCGGAAGACCGCCGCATATGCGAGGGTTTCCACAGACAGCGATGAACAGCAAACATCATATGCCGCGCAAGTGGATTATTACACGAAATACATCAACGAACGGCCTGACTGGGAATATGCCGGTGTTTACACGGATGAAGGCGTCAGCGGGTTGAGCATAAAGAAGCGCGACGGATTCAACAGAATGATTGCTGACGCCCTGGCAGGGAAGATAGACTTGATCCTGACTAAATCGGTCAGCAGGTTTGCCCGGAACACAGTGGACTGTCTAACCTCGGTACGGAAACTGAAGGAAAAGGGAATTGAGGTGTTTTTTGAGAAAGAAAACATCTACACGCTGGATGGAAAGGGCGAACTGCTTCTTTCTCTGCTTTCGAGCCTTGCGCAATCAGAGTCTGCGAATATTGGGCAAAACACGGCCTGGGGGCTGAGAAAACGGTTTGCCGACGGTAAGGTTTCCATGGCCTATACACATTTCCTGGGGTACGAGAGGGGAGAGGATGAGCGCCCGCGGATCGTTGAAAGCGAGGCAAAAACTGTCCGTTTGATCTACCGCTTGTTTATGGAAGGCAGGACGCCGTCCTCGATAGCGAGGCGTTTGACGGGTATGGGCATCCCCACGCCTGGCGGGAAGGAGGAATGGTATAATTCCACCGTGGAGTCCATCCTTACCAATGAGAAATACAAGGGCGATGCCATCCTTCAAAAAAGTTTCACTGTTGACTTTTTAACCAAACAGACGAGGGTGAATAGGGGAGAGCTGCCGCAGTATATTGTCCAGAACAGCCACCCGGCCATCATAGACCCGGCGGAGTTTAACGCAGTCCAGGCGGAGATGGAGCGGAGGAAGAATCTGGGTCGCCCAAGCGCCTGCAACAGCCCGCTGTCGACCAGGATCGTGTGCGGCGACTGCGGCGGTTTCTACGGCGCGAAGGTGTGGGGCTCCAACACCAAGTACCGCAAGGTGATCTGGCGGTGTAACGAGAAGTACAGGCGCGAGGAGAAATGCGCCACCCCGCACGTCTTGGAGGAGGATATGAAGCGGAAGTTCGTTGCCGCGTTCAACTCCGTTCTGGCTTACCGCGAAGAACTGGCTGACAACTGCCGCCTCGCGCAAAAGGCGCTGTGCGACTGTTCCGGACTGGACGCTGAGATAGGAGCCCTGAGCCAGGAGACCGTGGTGCTCGCCGAACTGGTCCGCAACAGCATAAGGAGCGCGGCCAGCGCGGGAAGCGCGGAGGACGGAATAGCCGACAAGAATGCCCCCTACCTGGAGAGGCATGCCATTGCGCTCAAGCACCTACATGAACTTGAAAGTCTCCGGCGTGAAAAGCAGAACAGGAAAATCCTGCTGGACAGTTTCATCCGGAACATCGAAGACCGGGGCGAGTGCCTGGACGCCTTCGATGAACGCCTCTGGGCCGCCGTGACGGAAAGTGTGACGGTCATGAAGGACGGCGCGCTGGTGTTCCGCTTCAAGGACGGGACGGACATCACGATTGGGGAGGATTGAGCAACCATGTCGGAGCGGTAGATTGAATCTGCTTTTCGGAAATTAGACGCTGTCTGCTGCCTGCTTCAAGGAGATAGCTAGGGAAGGAAAGGATGAATTGGTCAGGTACCGGGCCGGGGAGATGGGGAGGCTGCTTGGGAAAAGGGCAGGATACGTGCGTTCGATTATGATTTGGTGAATAGGGTTTTGGACTACGTTGAAGTGATGCCAGTGGGCAAGCTCGCAGTCATCTTTCTCATGGGGACACGGGTGACGGTGTGAGATTTTCAATGATAAGGAGTCAAAAGGTGCGAACATCAGTGTACTCTATCGGCAGTGCCGCCAGGTCTGACATCGAGGTATGTCTACAGCAAGAGTTATGGCGGGGTATGAGCGCTTGAGGGGCTTTGGAAGCAGTTGGGGATGACGAAACTCTTTGGTCAGCTGTTTTGGAGAAGCAGAACATTACGATGACAAGTATATGATGGATTTGATAATAACGCGTACTTGGTACATTGATTATTACGCATTATCCAATGTAGAGCCAAAGTACTCCATCAATGCTTTCCCTCTTAGGTGACCAAGGCCAAGGTTTCGGAGAGTACGTCCATCATTGTAATAATCACAATCATTTACTGTTGAAGCGATTTTAACTAAAGCTTTGAAAAGCGGCATATCTATGTCTAGAGCTTCAGCTACAGAAATCATCAAACAAACCAATGTCGGTGTATCTTCAGAGATATGCCGGCCTTTTATACTGTTTGGTCCTGAAAGTCTTTTAAATGAATCAAGACCATGATAATCAGGATCCATCAATGGACGCAACAGCGAAGATAAAGACGGAGAGCAGGGGTAACTAAGAGCATCCATAACCACCTTTTTTTCTTCCCACATTGCATCAACTAAACGAATTATACTAGGTGTTATTCCTTGCTGAAATAGATAGAAGCATCCATCCTTTACATTTTCTATTGCTCCTGTGTTTAAAAGTACTGGACCAATGTGACTCATCATATTGCCAACATCCAATGCACAATGCAAGATGTTTATTGCTTTTTTCAGCTGATATATTTCACTAAAAGCTTCGATTAAACAGATTGTGTCACAAGTTGGCCAGGCAGCTGCAAGCTTTGGAGACCATGGTAATCCAGTAATTGCCCTTGCTTCCCCTACTATCCTACTTGGGAATAGATTGCCGCAGGTTTCACCAACAATTACTCCTGTTACCCCTTTCTTATCAAACACACGTCGGAAAATGTATGATCCCAGATTACCCGCGCTCAGTAGTATATACTGTCCGGGCTTTATGTGTGGAGCGAGTAATTCTGCTACTTCTTCATCTCGGTTGGAGATTGTGCATATAATTATATGCTTTGTACCGTCTAATGCTCTTGAAAGATCAGTTGTTACATCAAACAACTTTGCATCACCATCTAAACCCGGACCATTTATAGTAATCTCCTTTCTGGATGCTGCTGCTGCCAGAGTATCCTTGTATATTGGATTCTCACATAAACACACATCAAAACCACGTAGACCAAGTTCAGCGGAAACAACATAACCAGTCGCACCTCCGCCAAAGACTGTGACCTTTCTCATGTCAGCAAGTTCCTTTCAGTAATGAATCAAAGATTTTCTGCACATTCAGAGATTCTACGCGTTGAAAATTAGGATACGAGATTTCTTGGAACGAAATTGAATACAAAACATATTGTATTTTTATGACTTTTAGCGAGAGCATACTGTGCTATAACAAGCATAATATAATAGATTGGGACGACAAGAAATAGACTATATGAGAATAATTACCCATAATACAGTTGTCTCCGACGTTAAGAGATTGCTGAGTGAATGCTTTTTTGAGGCCATAAACGATATGCTATCGCCAGAATTTATGACATACACTTTCCCCTCAAGAATAACCTGCAACTTTCCGGATAAGACAAAACCAAACTCATATGCAGCAAGTCCATGTGGATTGAGTTCCGGATAATCATCTGAGTTTGCGCCTTCTCTCATGTGAACTAGAAATACTGAGAATTTTGTTAAGTCGAGTTGAGTTAATGCTAACTGTGTCCATGAATGTGAATCATAGATTCTTATTTGATTATTTGACCGCACCACGGGTCCCATTTCATCATTAACGTTTTCATTTAGTAGTTCTATTATGCTTACGTTAAGTGCGTTTGATATAGCATTAAGAGTCGCTAGGGATGGATTTGCTTTGTCGTTTTCGATCTGTGAAATCAAGCTTGAGGTTATGTTTGCCATAATTGATGTATCTTTAATTGTTAATCCCTGGGCTTTTCTAATTCTTCTTATCTGCTTACCAACACTCATGTTGCGTCCTCTTTCTGGGAACTTTAGCATTCTAACATATCTTGCTAGCTTAGATCGATAAAATGCTCCGATAATCTGTTCATTTTCTAGTCGTTCACCTGTTTGTTGCCTCGTAAAAGGATCCAGGATCACCAATAATCAGAATCGTTAATCAAAAGTACTACCTCCTATGAATAATTCACAATTACTTTGGTTCTTCGGTAATGTAATATTAGGAATAGAGCAAGGACATTAATGGAACCGCTAACAAGAAATACATAGTAATATTCTAAGTACTGACCTATAAATCCCCACAACATACTTCCTACAGCAAGGCCAGCGTCTATTGCAATATAGTATGTGACAGTTGCTGAATTTACTCTGTCGGGAGGACTGATGTTTAGCGCCGTTGATATCAGCACTGGTTGGGCATATCCGAGCGAGGCGCCGTATACTAAGGCTGTCACAATAAGAATATATGTGGACCTAAATGTTAGGACCAGAAATAGACATATAGCCATTAAACCGGTAGATAATAGTAAATATGATTGGTCAATTCCCTTCTTCTTTGTTAATGAATACTTTATCCGAATCGAAACCATACTAATCCCTGCAAGTATATAAAACAGTGGTATGCTCTGAATGCCATTTGTTTGTGCATACAGAGGAAGGAATGAACTGATGCTACTATGCGCAAGAATAATTAAGCCAAGAACCAGAACTATGGGAAAAACGGTACTCTCATACCAAGGTTTAGTATTTGATGGTATCGATGTTCGCTCTTTCCTTCCATTATCTGGGAACTTAACAAACAAACACCAGAAAAAATTGAGGATGAGAATGATAGAGAGGATGTTAAAAAATGACGAGTATCCTCCGATTGAGATAAAGAATCGCGCAAAAGCTGGTCCCCAAAATGACATTGTTATAGTGCTAATGCTGTAATATCCAATACCTTCAATAAATCGGTCGTTTGGTAAAATTTTTATCAAAACAATTCCGCTTACAACTCCTCCTAAGCAAATCGCTACACCCGTTATTAGTCTTACAATAATCAACGGTAATATAGAATTGCTGAATGGCACAATATATAGACTAACAGCCATTAACAAAAGACATATCAATATTGTTTTCTTATAACTTACAACCGTAGTTGTACGGACGGAAAGAGGACGATATAGCATTGCAGTATATGGAAATATAGAAACCACAAAGCCAGCCATTGATTCGCTGAAGCCTTTCACTCCTGTCAAATATAAAGGCAATGCACTAAATAGTGCCTGACCATATAGGCACATTGAGAGAAAAAACGAAATGATACTCAAATACTGCATGGTGAACAACCTATTTCGAGTCACTTTGTTTCAAAATACTCCTTTTGTTCAACAAACTTTAGTAGTATGCTTGTGAAACAGTCGTGTTTCAATGAATCTGTCAAATCATTTTGTTTCCTATGATTCAGTAGATCAGATCCGGGAGGAATGTTGACAGAGAAGGGAAAATTATCAAAATAGCTGTTGTTATAAGCATAGCAATTATAAATGGTAAGGAACCGCGTGATACTTCCTTCATGCCAACATTTGCAAGTTTCATACTTGTAAATAATGTTAAGCCAAAGGGCGGTGTGACAAAGCCTACCTGAGACATCATAACTGCAATAATGGTGAAGTGAATAAGATTTATCCCAAAATGTTCAAGGATGGGCCTAATCATAGGTCCAAGTATTAATACTACAGTAGCAACATTTGTAAAGCAGCCGACAATGAAGAACAGGATACACAGCAAAAGCCAGAGTACGTATTTATTACTTATGAATCCGATAATCCACATATAGAGCGCAGATGGAACGCCTTCTGTGGTCAAATACCAAACAAAAACCTGTGCGGTAGCAATAGTAAGAGTCAAAGTCGATGCATTTACAGTAGCCTTTCGCATGATATTATAAAGACCTTTGAAAGGAATTGTCCGATATATAAACATTTCTATTAGGAGGACATAAACCACGGAGATGATTGATGCCTCGGTAGGTGTAGCAATGCCGCCATATATACTTCCAAGCACAATGACAGGAAACATCAAAGCCCAGAAACTTTGCTTTAGTGTTTTTAGCTTTTCCCTAAATGATGTTCGTGGAAGAAGAGGCATTTTTGATTTCTTTGCGTAATATGCAACATAAGCACTCATGATAATTGCTGTCAGTATACCAGGAATAAAGCCTGCAGTGAATTGCTTGCCCACTGAAGTTCCCATTGCGATGGCAATCTGTAACATCGGTATTGAAGGCGGAATCATGACTCCAATTGTTCCAGCTGTTGTGATGATCCCTAGTGACAATAATGTTGGATATCCATTTTCTTTTAACTTTGGCAACATTAGTGCACCAATTGCTACAACACAAGCAATAGCAGAACCAGTGATCGCGCCAAAAAGTGCGCTTGCAAAAATTGTTGCGATTCCCAATCCGCCTGGTAGATGTCCAATAAAAGCATTAATCACATTCACAAGATGTTGTGATGTTCGCCCTTTTGCGGCTAAGTCTCCAGAAATAATAAAAAACGGAACAGCTAAAATGACAAACTGATTCATTCCTAATACCATTTGCTGAGATAGAATAGTGCCGTTATTCCCAGCTATTATGACTCCAATACCAGCTGCACTAAGAACCACATGGGCAACAGGTACTCCGATGATCAGTAACGCAAAAAAAACTAATAAAACCATTCCGATCATGCCCAAATCCTCCCTCAGTTCTCTTTAGTGTTCATTTCTGTGAATGTACTCTCACCCTTGACAGCTTGGATAATACATTTCACTGTTTGTACTAAATAGCGAGACCCCATGGTAAAAATGCCATAAACGATAAACAACCACATTATCCAAGCAGGAAATTGAATGCTCTGCATCGTCTTCCGCATCAATTGCTGCTTTAGCATCCAGTTATAACTAAAGTAGCTTAGATATAGGTATAATGCACTGCATATTGCATAAGCAATTGCCTTTATTGCATATGCCCAACGTGTTGGCAAAGCATTGTAAAGTGCATCCATCACCATATGACCTTTTGACTTTACTGCTACGCTGCAACCAATGATCGTAGTGACAACTAGCATAAATCGTCCAAATTCTTCAACCCACGCAAAGCCTTGGAAACCGAGATTCCTAAAGGCAACATCCAAAATGATGATCAGACCCATGATTAAGGTAAATAGTGTAATAAAGTGTGTTTCAACATTCTCAATGAATGTAGATATTTTCTTAAATATCAAAACAACATTTTTCATATGCGCCTCTTCTTGGTCATTTATGGAATGATAGTAAGAGAAGCCAGTTCATGAAGATTGCTCGATTCTTCAAGGTGGGTGACTATTTCTATGAAACGTTCGATTTGATCAGGTTTCATGTATGAAGAACAGCAACTTCTGAAGTGTTCGCACTCTTCTTCATATGAAAAATTATTCTTCGGATGACCTTTAGGATATTGTGATCTTCTGGAAATAGATGTACCATCATTGAAATATACCTCGAGCGTACTTTCAGGGAAAGATCCTGTCCAAAAGATCTCAAAATTATCATAGAATCCACGAACTTCACCAAACGCCTCAAATTTTTGTGCAAAGTCAATCAACTCTTGATTATGACGCATTTCTTCGCTGAACCATTCGGCACTTTTATTCTTCGTGATTATATAGGCTCCAAGACAATAAGGAATACTGAACTGAGCATCCAGCGTACTCCGAGTTGTTTTTGAATAATCATTGCAGATAAATGGAATGTTGGGACTTACTCGAATTTTTGAAACATCATTTATCGAGAAATTTCTCTCACTCATGATTTCTTCAAGTGCTTCAAGTGGAGTTTGAACCCACATGTTCGCAGGCCAGTGTTTCAAATATGTCTCCTTAATTAGCCACCATTCTCCAATAGATTTATCATACCAACTCGAATCGGACTTGTCAGAAACCATATGCCAATAACCATCATTACCATCTAGCGCATCAAAGCAATTATCGAAGCCCACTTCAGAGATAGTTGCAGCAATTAGGCCGTTTCGGGCGCAGAAGCCGTGGGCATAATGATAGATATCTGATTTTCCCAATCCATCGCTATGTTTATTTGTGGGATTAATTGTCTGATATAGTGATGCTCCAAGAGTCTGGTTTATCTTCTTGGCATCTAGATTTAGTAGTTTAGCAGAAGCAAGCGCTGCTGGAAGAATCTGCCAACTAATCAAACCCCATTCATTTCCACCCATTACATACTCTCGAGTAGGTTGAATAGCTTGAGCAATACGTTGAGAGCTTTCATATCCTGCAACAAGAGCTAAAAGAAAATCTTTACCACTTTTATTTCTTGCTTCAGATAGTGCAAAAATGGCTGGAATCGCGGTTGCAGAAGGATGACCTGTCCAACTACAATCTTCCCAATCCATTTGATCAGCAAGAGTCCCATTTGCAAAAGCTGCTTCCTCTACCGGAACTTTTATCCCATTGCTACACCATATTGTTGCTTGCTCTGCACCACCACTGTTTTGTACATAACTAATGACCTTCTTCACTTGTGGAAGAGGAAAAGCTGATATACTTGCAGCAACTGTATGCAAAATGAGACGTTTCGCTTGTTCAATCACATCCGCCGGTATATCATCATATTGCATAGTTGCTGTATAATGGGAAACAATCTCAGTGTATGATACCTTCATAATTGCATTCTCCTTATTCTTAATGTAGATCACTTTATAACACAGAGTTCAGTAAGTTGATTAACATCCTGAAGGGTATCCAGAGAATCAACCAACTCAATTATCCGTTCGATTTGCATATTGGAGATAATGCCATTACAACAAATACGAAAGTGGTTGTACTGTTCCATCATTGTAAAGTTGTTTTTTGGATGTCCCTTCGGATATCTCATCGTCTTGACGAATTTAGTCCCGTCTTTTAGGATTACTTCAACTGTGCTTTCCGGGAAGGATCCAGTCTTAAACTCATCAAAGTTGTCATTAGGTGTTCTGGTTCCTCCAAAATACTCGAATAGCTTTGATGCATTTACCAAAGATTCATCATTACGCATCTTTTCACTGAACCATTGCGCTCCCATTTTTGAATCCATAATGTAAGCCGTAAGACAGTATGGAATACTGAATTGCGCATCAAGCATACTCTTTGTAGTCTGAGAATAATCGCCACATATAAAAGGAACAAAAGGTGAAACACGGATTTTTGAGACATCTTCAAGAGTAAAATAATGCTCCTTCATGATGGAATCCAAAGCTTCAAGAGGGGTTTGAACCCACATATTTGCCGGCCAATGCTTTAGATATGTTTCGTTAATGAACCACTCTGTCCCGTGTCCACGAGTATACCAGCTTTTATCTTCTTTGTCTGATACCTTCTTCCAAAAACCATTTGGGCCATCAAGAGCTCCATAGCAATTGTCAAAACCAAGCTCAACAAGCTCTGAAGATACTATGCCGTTACGGGCACACCAACCATGCTGATAGTGGTAAATATCGGACTTTGCCAAGCCAACGGCATGTTTATTGGCAGCAACCATGGCATTGTAAAGTGATGCACCAAGAACTTGCTCAATCTGTTCAGCAGAAAAGTTTTTTGTCTTTGCGGCTGCTAAGGACGCTGCAAAGATTTGCCAACTTACTAGACCCCAGTTGCGGCCACTGAGAATATATTCTGATGAGGGCTGGGCAGCCATGGCTATACGAACATAACCTTCATATGCTGCTACAAGGGAAGTGATGTATTCCTTACCGGTGAGTCGATATTTCTCGCACAATGCTAACGCAACAGGAACAGCTGCTGCTGAAGGGTGGCCCGTCCAATGACAATCTTCCCAATCCATGATGTCGGATATTGTACCATTGGCAAAAGCTGCATCTTTGGCTGGAACCTTTAGTCCTCTACTGCACCATACTGTAGCCTCAGGTTTTCCTCCTTTTGTTTCTACAAGCTTTATTGTCTTATCTGTTTGCATGATTGATTGTGAACTAAGAGACGCACCAAGTACGTGAATGGTAACTCGTTTTGCCTGATCTATAACACTAGATGGGAAATCGCTATACTTCATATTGGTAATGTATTCGGATATTATTCTTGAGTTTGATTTTCCCATTAATTCCACCTTCTTTTAATTGATATGAGAAAAAGTAACTTCTAATATTGAAAACCAGCAAAGGAAGCAAGAACATAATGCCTTCCTGCTTCCTTGCATTCCGATCAAATATCAATCAATATTAGCATTGAAAAACTACTCATTATAGTAGGGGCAGTAAGAAAGCATAATGTTGTAGAGCTTAGTTCCAATGATACTTTCATATTTGTTCCACAATGGCTCAACAGCTTTCCAGCATGCTGCAAGATCCTCTTCCGTTAAATCAGTATAACGAATGACGTTGGAACCGCTCTCGATCAAACGCTTATAATATTTATCCGCAGAAGTATGCACGTATTCATAACTTGCCTTTTCTGCAACATCAGCGGCTTCATATACAATTTCACGTTCTTCTTCTGTCAAGTTGTTCCAAGCTTTGTTAGAAAAGATCAAATTGTTAAAGGTTGCAGTCATATTGAATTCTGTGCTGAAGGGGCATACTTCATTGAACTTGAAATCAAGATGCATCGATGCACCAAGATCTTCCCCCTTCACAGTGCCTTGTTCAAGAGCAGTATATAACTCTGCAAACGCGATAGTAGCGGTAGATGCACCAAGAGCCTGGAACATATCAGTAAATATTTGTCCACTCATGACACGGAAAGTTACACCCTGAAAATCGGCTGGAGTGCGAAGTGGACGAAGATTATTGTGACAACCGCGAAACTCTGCTGAGAAAGATGTTACATACTTTGCCAATCCAGTATTGCTGACGATCTCGGACATAGTTGCAACAAATTCTGAATTGATACCAATTGCTTCCCACATTTGTTCATAACCAGAGAAAGCAAATGGGAGATTGTATGCATACATTTCCGGCCATACAGTTCCGAGAACATTTGCTGATAAGACTCCAATGTCAAGTGTGTCGGTGATTATTTGATCCATCATATCGCCTTCCTGACCAAGCTGTCCATCAGGGAAGTACTCAATCTGGATCATGCCGTTAGTGTGCTCATTAATGTAATCAATAAATGCAAGAATAGGATAACGCTGAATATCGTCGACGCGTCCTGAACCGAGTGCGCCAAGCCGTAACTTCAATATTTCTGTTCGGCCTGTTGATGCAAATGCAGTGTTAGTAACGGATCCGATCAAAGTAATAGTTAGTAGTAGACTGAGTGACAGGATGATGCAGACAACCTTCTTGGTCATTTTGATTTCCCCCTATTCATTTTATGCTATCCATACTTAACCTATATCGACGTTAGGTTAAGTTAGTGCCTGAATTCGTTTCCTACGAAAATTGAGTGACTATGTGTACATGATAAATCCTAAATTAAAAATAGTCAATATAAAAATAAGAAATTTATTCAACAAAGTCAGCTTCGTAAATAACAAATATGCTTATAGGTATTTAATATGAAAATCGATGCTCCAATATACTAATGAAGCTCATAACAGACAAATGTTTGCATTCTAAAAGAAGATAATACGAGCGAATCAAGTTACCATGTTAACAAATTTTTTTCCTCAGTGAGGGTCATCAAGTTCAAGAGCAACCGTCAAACGCTGTGCATGCAATCTTAACCGGCCGGTTATAGTCAAGCACAAAACAAGGCATCAATTCCTTGAGCGCGTCGATGTTGTTTCGAAAATTCCAGTTCGGCATCTTCTCAAAGAAATATCCGAGAACTGCACCTGGGGACAGAGAAAGCGCTTCGCGGATGGTAAAGTCACTGTACCATTCAATCGATTCCTCGGCTATGACCGCGGTGAGGATGGCAACCTGGCCAATAATCCGAAGCAGGCCGCTACGGTCAAGCGTATATAAAGCATGCTTCTCAAAGGCATGACGCCCGTCGGGATTGCATCCAGGCTGACGGCTATGGAGTGTTGACAACTGGCGGCAAGGATAGCTGGTACGCTGGCACGGTACGCAGCATTCTTCGTAATGAGAAGTACCGGGGTGATGCGCTCCTACAAAAGAGCTGTCGCAGCCAAGTACCAACTGTCACACTGGGCGCGGGTCGTACAGAACTGGGTGGAGAAAGGGATAATGATGTTGTGGCATTGCTTACCAAACTCAAGCAAAATGTTGATCATCAAAATACTCGTGAAAAGTTTGATCGTGGCGAGATAGTCACATTTCCGAAACTGGATCTTAATATTCAAAATACACAAACACAGTGTGCTTGCTTTTGGGGAATGATTGACCTTCATCGCATCAGATTCGAATTATCCATTTTCGCATTTTCCTTGATTTATCAAGGATTCCCAGCGTTTTGCACCCCCCTTCTTGAAATAGTTTGACATTTGGGCGGGGGGTGCATTTTATCATTTCTTGAGTGATTAGCCACATACGTACTCAGTGGATCACACAATGCCACTGAGTACCTTTTTATTTTGCCTATCGAAAACATGAGCAGGACAGCGAAAAAGCGAGACAAGGGGGTGAAATTGCCCTTCCTGTCTCGCTTTTTTCGATGTTCGGTATTAGTGCGTTCGAGGGAGATCCGACAGATGCCTTCACCCCCCTAAGCGGGTTCAGAGGCAAAATTTGAGAGTATAGGCAAAACTAAATAGTTCAATATCGACAATTAAACTATACCCCATAAACTGGACACTTGCATATAGTTGATTTTGATAAGGTTATGTGCCACAAATCAGTCCGTTTTTCAGTGTTATCAAAGGAATTTCGGGTTTTCAGAAGTCCTTGTTAGTCTTTGCTTCGATATCCTAATAAACTGCTTCCTAGTATGATATGGCAAATATTTCAGGGTTTGGTGATACTGTACTGAATTATACTTAGAGGTATCGAGGTATAGATATCGTTTTTCCTGTCAATGTCAGACGCCCCATAGTCCACCTCCTGCGTGCCACACTGCTTGAGCACCATGCCGTAATTGGTGCTGGAGTCTATGATTCTGTAAGTGGAATCGTCGCTTTTCCCTATGACGACAACGCTGTGGGTGTTGTTTGATACCGTTTTGTCCACTCCGTCGACCTTGATGGTCCGCGGCATCGAATCCACGTAAATGCGCACGATGGGAGGCGAGTACGAATTCGGATCGTTCAGGAACCTGAGAAGCGCTTCGTCGACGGCTGCCCAATTCTTTGTCCGGTCCGGGAACATTGTCTTGTATTCCTGCTTTGGAGTACCGTTATCCTTTGTACGATACAATATCACGTTGACTTTGACCGTTCCGCCGCCGGGCCCGGATTGATTGAGCTGCTCCGTAGCCCAATCCGCCACCCTGTCCTCCGAATCCAGTTTTACGCCGACGAACAGCTGCGAATTCTGATGCTCGGCAGCCAGGAGCATTGCAGGTGTGATGACCAGGTCTTTGTGCGACAGCAACGACGACAGCGTCATAGCATGCGCGCAGAGGGTGCAGCCGGCAGAGGAGCCCTGGCTGTAGGATTCTTCCGGCCAGTACTCGCTGTTGAATCGGTCGTTGTCGCCTTTGTAGGCGGATTGGGCAAAGTAGGTGATCTTTGTGCGGGGGTGGCTGACTGGATGCGTCCGGATGACGATGTGCCGGTCGTCGCCGGTATACTCCGGCTCCATACCATAGTAATGTTCCAAGGCTACACCTAGCTCTTTACCTGAAACGATGATTTCTTCATTTTCAACTGTTTGCTCGGTGTCTTGATCTATATGCGCCTGTAAAGGCTTGTAATGATTCCAAACTTCAGGAGCGCTGAGTCCCATGCTTTGGGAATGATCAACGCAATCAATTTGCTTCGGAACGATCTTATCATCCTCAAGTAAATCAAAATCTTGTGAGATGCCATAATACTCTACGTAGCTAATTTTATCCGGATGTTTCTCGGGATAAGCAGGATCCATGTAAAAACGGCTTTCGTCCGTGCAACTACTGATAATGCCATGATTCAATCCGCTGATTCCGCCAATTTCAAAGAATTCACAGTATGGGGGAAGATAGAAAGAAATGTAACTCACACAACTCTCGATTGTGCCATAATTTCTAGCAGAAATCCCGCCGGCAAGCTTACTATTGACGCTGAATAATGGACAATCGATCCGGCCTGAAATCGTCAGGTTGCGCACAAGGCCTTTTTCCCCCAATGTGGTGATAAAGGCACCTCCATCGAGCATGATTCCGCGATCATTGCTGCGATATACGCTGTTGCGAAGTAAGGAAATAGCCGCAGGCTCATATAACAGGATGCTTGGAACATACAAGCCGGTGATCGCATACCCCGCCCCATCCAGCGTTCCGGAGAAACGGTCAAGCGGAAGCCATTCAAGCGTCAGGTCCAGCCCTTCATTGAGCGCGATATCCTGTGTCAGGCGGAAGTACAGACCTTCGCATTCATTCCCTCCGTTGATGAGCGCCTGAAACGCTAAAAGGTCCTCCTTGCCCCCCAGGAGATAGGGATCATCCGCTTGACCGCTGCCGGGAAGGATCCTTGCCGGGTCGGCTTCGGCATAAGCACTGGAAGCTTTTTCCTGATTGTTCCATGCTGGCGGCGTTCCAGGTTGATAATGATTCCAGGTTTCTGGGGTGGCAATCCCCATCATGTGGGAGTTATCTATGAATCTGGTCTTTGCCAAAAGAGCGATGCGGATATCGGAGTCATAGAATTCATAGGGAGTGGTATACAGGCGTCCAATCCTGGAATAATCCTGGTACTCGTCGGGAGACAGATACACACGGCTCTCGTCGACACAGTTATAGATATGTCCATAGGATATCGGACAGATACCTCCATAAAGCCCGTGGGAAATACCACGGAGTAACCCACCCGTATCATAAAACGTCACATAGCTCGCGCAGTTTTCAATCGTCCCTTTGTTTTCCGCGCAGATCCCACCGGCAGGTGAGTCTTCCCCTTGATAGCGGGGGTTTTCAACCCGGCCGGAGACCGTCAGGTTCCTCACCGTTCCGGAATCATCCAGGATCCCTATTAAGCCGCTGCCATAGTTCAGCGCGCTCTTGTCTTTGGGCAACGATGGGCTGTCGAATAGAAAATCAGCTGTGCCATCATCAATACAGCGTTGTAGTAAAGCGTAATAATTTGGTACATAAATCCCGGTTATTGCATATCCTGCCCCATCCAGTGTTCCGGAAAACTGACCCAAGGGAATCCACTCAACTGACAAATCAAGCCCCACATTGAGTGCTATGTCCTGTGTTAATTGGAAGTATTGTCCCTCACACTTATCTCCGCTATTGACGAAAGCCTGAAGGGTAAACAGATCTTCCCTGCCGCCTATGAGATAGGGCTCCTCCTGCGTGCCACTGCCGGCAAGGGCGGAGAGATCCGCAAGTACCACGGCCTCCGGGGGAGTCGCTTCACCGGGGTTTGTTTTACCGATTTCCCTGGGTATCACGACCAGGTCATCTCTGTCGCCGGTGCCCCCAATCTCAAGAATCTTGACATGCGCGTAGGACCCCTCACTGACGCGCAGCACGCAGTCGTTCATCCAGAGCACGCCGGCCCCTATCTCCTTTACGCTCTCGGGTATCGTAAGTGTCCATATACCGCAGGCTTTAAACGCGTCATCCCCGATGGAGACGACACCTTCCGGAATCACGAGGGATCCGAGGTAGAGCAGGCCGTAAAACGCCAACCTGTCAATACCGGTTACGGGCACACCATTGACTTGCTGGGGGATTTCCAAGTGATAGTATTGATCACCCCAACTGGAATTGAGATCATCCCTGTTCCATGGCACTTTCGCTTCCCGAGCCAAGGGGTATCCGCTTACGCTCAGGGTCCCCTCCCCGGTTTCCCTGAAGACCCAGCCGGATAGGTCCTGTTCCTGGCCAGATGATTTCGCGGCGGCGGAGAAGAGCAGGATTCCGCAGAGGAGAAGAAGTGCAAGCCGCACGCGCTGTTTCATGGATTCGCCTCCCTGATGGTTTATGGGTCTGGCCGGCCAGGCGCACGGACTAAGCCTACATTCTGACGCGACAATGTGGAGAACTCTCTTGATATTGTCGATATTATATCAGGTTTTCACGC
Organism: bacterium UBA6115; assembly: GCA_002428405.1. Next base: position 37,540 of record DIWD01000062.1, on the reverse strand, counting down.
CAAAATCCACCCGGCAAACGATTTTCCCCTTGTTAGTGAAATAGAAAACTAAGTTCCTTTTCTGAGGAGGGGGGGGTTAAACTTATGGGCTGGAACCGAATTTGCGGGCACATTAATTATTCTCGCTTTATGGTTTGCTCATCGTGTACTGAACTATGCTTATCGCTATTTCGCTTGCTATAATCTGTTAACAGAGTGTATATGCGTGTACAGAATTACTTCAAGGAGAGAAACCATGAACACGAATGTACGCATTGTTCCAGACTGCGACCAAATTCCTGAACGACGGAACCCCCGGCTGCCACTAGCCCGGATACACTTCGATCCACCCAATCAGGAGAGAGTCTTTGCCATCTACTGGCGTGGGACAAGCGCGGATTCTTTGACGCGATGGTCGAACATATTGACTAAAAACCACCTTCTCCGCAGGTATCCTATTCGGCATAATTACGTCGATGGACTGCTCAAGCCATTGCCCACAGACACACCGCTTCCACAGGAATGGCTAGATGAGCATAGTGAGCAAGTGGAAATCATGACGAATCTCAATATCAGGATCCTGAATGATCTGCAATATACACTCAAAGGTGAACCTTTAAATTTTACCTTTCAACTTAGGTTCAAGTGGGTGAAAGTCCAAAAAGGGGTTGAATAGACTACTTGAATTTCCTTACATGATTCCTAACGATCCGAATTCTGCACCGGTTATGTTAATTCAACAATACTTTTTGCGTTGTGCCGATGAAGAGGGTTCATCTCCCAAAACAGCCTATACTAGTACCTCGTAACATTTTATACTATAATATATCACCTGGTCATGGTATCCTCACTTTGGGAAGGGGTGATTACCATGCCTGTGGTCAAATATCGCGTGATCCTACCCAACAATGAGCGCAGCAAGCTTGCCGGAATCATCTCAAAAGGCACTGCATCGGCCAAATCCATCATGCACGCCCATGTTCTGCTGGCCGCCGATGAAAGCAACGGCAAGAAACGCAGCGAAAAGGAGATTGCGAGCCTGTTTCACATCAATGCCCAGACCGTGCACACGATCCGAAAGACCTACGCAACTGAAGGCCTGGACGCTGCCGTCGGCCGCAAGCAACGACAAACCCCGCCGATTCAGCCGAAGATAACCGGCGACGTTGAGGCAAAGATCATCGCGCTCAGCTGCAGTGAACCCCCGGAAGGGAGAAGCAAGTGGACTGTTCGGCTTTTAGCTGACAAGGTCGTTGAACTTCAGATCATTGAAAGCATCTCGCACGAGTCGGTATTCAGGCTTCTAAAAAAACGAACTGAAGCCACATCTGCACAAGTGCTGGGTGATTCCGCCCAAACAGAACGCCGCCTTTGTCGCCTGCATGGAGGATATTCTGGACCTGTACCAGCAACCCTACGCCCCTGAATGCCCGGTGATCTGTATGGATGAGAAGCCTTACCAGCTACTTGGAGAAACAAGACAGCCCATCCCGATGAAGCGTGGCCGACCCAAGCGTCAGGACGATGAGTATGTCCGCAATGGCACCTGCTGCATCTTCCTTTTTACGGAAGCCCTGACAGGTTGGCGTCACACAAGCCCACAGGAGCGCCGGACCAAAGTTGATTGGGCCCTCCAGATTAGACATCTGCTGGAAGTGGAGTATCCCGAATGTCCCAAAGTCCGACTGGTCATGAATCGTGTGGATGAGCGCGGCGTCACCGACCAGGATGAGGTATGGGAGATCTACAACCGCCCCGATATGATGGGCGGCATGGTGCACAGCTTCCATCTGCATGGTACGCAGTTCCGAGTCCTCACGTGGGATGGGATCCTTCATCCCTCAGGTCATCCTCCCCGGTTTCTGTCGTGAGGAACTTCCGCATCATGAACCCTTCCCGGTCATCAACGCGGACGCGCCACCAGTCGCCCTTTCGCTCCAGCACTTCCGCAAATACCCCGCTGAAGTATTTCCCCAGGACCTCTCCGTTCGTGCTTGGTCTGTCCCGCAGCTTGACGCGGTCCAGTTCCCCGCCAAGCTGATATGTCTTTGCCTGCGAAGGGACATCGGACAAGCCGCTGCATGAAAGGCCGGCAACAGCCGCGGCCAGTAGCAGCGCGAGGGTTTTCTTCATGCTTCTTCCTCCATTTTTCCTACTGCGATTATAACGGTTGCTGTCCCCGGAATACTGCATGACTAATGCCGTCTTCAGCCGGAAATCAGGACTGCAGCGGGGGGAAATCCGGTTGTTGGGTCAAACAGGGATTTACGTCCCTATAAGATGAAAATGTGTTACTATTTATAGGAAACACAGGGCATTGTCCGCATTTTTCTTTTGCAGGAGTGATTCTGATAAGCGCAAAACCTGCTGTTTTGTAGCAAATGAAGACCCGGCCGACGGGTCCAACGCAGAATAAGGCGGTACGTCAATGAACGGGATGGATATGTTCCTCAAGGCGCAATATGATCTCTGCGGGCGAAGGCTGAATGTCGGCGGGAACCTGCCACGTCCTGCCTGGCAGGAGCAGGCTGCCGCCAGGCTCCGTGCGCTCCTGGGACGATTCCCCGGCGATCAGCAGCCGGTAGAGTATGTGATTTCCCAACCTGAAGAGCATCTGCCCTTCGGCGCCCGAAGCAAGCTGTCCATCAAGACAGAAGACTTCCTGCATACGCCGACATTCATTCTGCGGCCGGAGAACGGGGACAGCAGCACGCCTGTCATCCTCAGCCTGCACGGCCACGGTCCCGGTCAAAAGGACATTGTGGGCATGCTGGAAGAAAGCAGTTATGAAAAGCAGTTTGCCGTTGCGGTCTGTCAGAACGGGATGATTGCCGCCGCGCCTGAGCTGGCTGGTTTCGGCGCGCTCCGGCTAAAGGAAGATACTGCCCCCGGCGAGAGCAGCTGCCACCGCCTGTCCATGGGCTTGCTCAGCTGCGGGCGGACCATGGCCGGCCTGCGCGTCCACCAGTGCATCCGGGTACTGGACGTCATCCAGAGGCTCTTCCCCGGCCATCCCATTGGCGTCATGGGCATCTCCGGGGGCGGGATGATAGCAGCCTTCCTGACCGTTCTGGATCCCCGGGTGTCCGCGTGCGTCATCAGCGGCTATGCCTGCACTTTCCGGGACAGCATCCTGGCGATGCACCACTGCGTGGACAATTATCTGCCCGGGATGCTGGAGTGGTTTGAAATGGAGGACATCCTCGCCGCCATCGCCCCCCGCCCGATGCTGTGGGAAACCGGCAGTCTGGACCCGATTTTCCCCCGGGAAGCGGTGCTGCGGGCCGGGAACGCCGTGCGGCAGCAATATGAGAGGCTGAATGCATCCAAGGCCTTCCGCATCCACGCCTTTACGGGCGGGCATGAGATCAGCGGCGAGGAGAGTTACGCCTTCCTGAGAAAGCATTGCGGGCCGCTGATGAAGTGGCAGGGGTAAAACCCGCCCCGCTTTCCCGTCTTCTGCCGTTTGAGCTGCCCGGGCAGTCAGCCGTGGGACCGACAGAAAAGAACACAAAAAGTCGGGACCCCGCGGCCCGGCAGGGATATAGTAAGCGCGCAGGAAGGAGGTGTGGACAGTGGAATGGATCCAAGGCATTGGCAACGCCATCAGCTACATTGAGGAAAACCTCTGTGAAGAGCTATCCGTAGGGGATATCGCGAAAAAGGCTTACCTGTCGCCCTATTATTTCCAGAAAGGCTTCGCGATGCTCTGCGGATTTACGGTTGCGGAGTATGTGCGCCAGCGCAGGCTGTCGCTGGCCGGCAGTGAGTTGCTGTCCTCCGATGGCAGGGTCATCGATATCGCGATGAAGTACGGCTACGATTCCCCGGACAGTTTCGCCAGGGCCTTCACCCGTTTTCATGGCGCCACGCCCACTGCGGTCCGCAAAGAAGGGGCAATGATGAAACACTTCGCTCCCCTGAAGATCAAATTTATTTTGGAGGGTGGCTGCATGATGGACTACAGGATCACCAAAAAGGAAGCGTTCACAGTCATGGGGGTGTCAAGGGCATTCAGGTATGACACCGCATTTGAGGAGATCCCGCGTTTCTGGACAGAACACTATGAAACCGGCAAGGGGCAGGCTGTCTGCGGTATGTACGGCATCTGCATCGACCGCGCCGGCGAGGATGTGTTTGAGTATCTGATCGCCGACAACTACAAGCCCTGGATGGAAACACCCGATGGTTTTGTCACAAGGACGATTCCCGGGCACACCTGGGCCGTCTTCCAGTGCAAAGGCGCGCTGCCCGGGTCCCTGCAGGATGTGAACCGGAAAATCTTCACGGAATGGCTGCCAAACTGCAAGGATTATGAGATCGCTGACGGCGTCAACGTTGAGATGTACTCCAACCCACAGGATTATCCGCAGGGCAATCAGGACGAGGCCTACTGCAGCGAGATCTGGATACCCGTAAAGAAAAAGCAGGCGGACCCTGCGTAAACATCGCCGCGGCACAAGGGTCAGTTCCGCGGCTTTATTGATTTCCCTTGATTATTACATCATAGAACGCGATGGAGAGGATCTTATTGTTGGAAAAGAAAAGATTATTCTAATGAAAGCGCGCTTCTGAAGTACACAACATTCCCGTCCGGGTCATAGAAACTCATGTTCCGCGCTCCCCACGGACGGATCATCGGTCCCTGAATGATCCGGACCCCCATGCCGATGAGCCTTTCGTGTTCAGCGTCAAGATCCTCCACTGTGAACGCGATGCAGATGCCGCGGTCACCGCAGTTCCTTACGGATCCGTCGTTATACACTGTCAGAGCTGTCTCCTCCGGCAGGATGACCTGGTGTACAGGGTCATTGCTGTTATTTTCCACTCCGAGCAGCCGCTTGTAGAAATCCGCCAGCCTGACGACGTCGTTGGTCATCAGGCACACTTCCCCAATCTTCATATGCTTTTCTCCCAACGTTTGATTTATATTTTGCTGCCTTTAAGACCTGCAGTATAAGTTCTGACAGAGGATGGAAGCCCTGCAATGCCGGCATAGTCCGCATAACCGACGATCCTCTCCCCTGAGAGGTCCGTATCATCAGAGGGTCTGATCCAAATAAAACGGCGGTTGGCCATGCCAAACGAACGAGTCAATGCACTGATGAAGGTTATATCTCGATTTCCATTCCGTCGTAGGCGGCAATCCAGCCGCGTTTTTCCGCCTCCTGCTCAAGCTGGGCATGGAGCGCGCCGCCGCCGTGGGAAAAGTGGCTGAGGATTATGACTCCGTCTTTTTTCAGCCCCCCATTGCCGTGAAGGGCGCTCACGGCCTCCCCGCAGGTGGACAATTGCATATGGTGCGCTCCTGCCCCCTTATAAGCGCCGGTGCAGTCCAGTGTCGCCCCGTCCAGCTGCCTGCCCGAAAGCCAGCTGATGACTTCCGGGAACAGAGGCCCGGTATCATGGGCATAGAGGAGCTTCCTCCCCTTCCGCTCCAGCACGTAGATCATCGCCCCCGTCCCGGGCGCGTGGTTGGCGGGCAGGGCCGTGAGCGTGGTTTCCCCGTCAAGGGCCAGTGCCTCATATGGCCGCGCTGCCCTGGGAATCAGACCCTGGTGCGCAAAATCCCCTTCTATGCCGCTTTGGACAAGGCTGATGGTCTCCTGGCTTCCAATGACCTCCATCCGGTTGTCCAGCGCCAGCGAAAAGGGGGACCCCCTTTTATTCAGCGCGTCCAGGTCGAAATGATCGCTATGGGAATGCGTGATGACCAGGTGGCGGATCTTTCTGGGATCCAGCCCCAGCACCTGGATCTGGTAGAAGAGATCCTGGCCAATGTCGAACTGGATGACACCGTCCACCGTGCTCAGATGGCGTCCCCTGATTTCCTTTCCGCCGATTTCCCTCGCCTTCTCGCACAGGGGGCAGGAGCAGTACAGGGCCGGAATGGCCTCGGCGGCGCCGGTCCCAAAGCATTTGAGCTTCATGGCCTGCCCTCCTTTCCGGCTTCCTCAATCAGGAACTCACAAAAGATATCTTCCCCATACCACATTTTATAATTCGTCCCCCAAAGGTTATTGTACAGGTTCACATATACACGGTCAAACGCCTCCACGCCCCCGAAATCAAGGAGCTTTGGCTGCCCGATGGCGATCAGGGGCGCGTGCAGGGAGGTGACCCGCATGCGGTTGCCTTCCCCGCTCACCCACTCAAAGGCGTCCATTCCGTGTACCCGCTGGTTCCCGCGTTCCGCGCAGGAGGAGGGGTCGATCCATTGACCGATTTTCCGGAGGCTCAGTTCCCTTGCCCCCTTAAGGGAAACCGGGAGGAACAGCGCTTCGGGCTTGCGGTTGGCGGGCTTTCCGTACAGGAGCAGGCTCACCCTGACGCCCTCAGGGCAAGGCGCCAGGCGCAGCGTGAAACCTTCCGGACAGCCTGCGCCGCGGCGGGGCGCCGGGTCATACTGCCCTTCCAGGCGCCAGGCGCCGCCAAAATCCGACAAACAGCCCAAACGGGGCTTGTGGAAGACGTCCTCCCAGGGGGCGTCGCTGTGCTGCGCGCCAGGCTTCATATTGTCCACAACGGCCCAGTCCCGGTTTTCGCTGACATTGCTAAGGTATTGCTGCTCCAGGCGTTCATAGGCCGCGAGTCCGGTTTCCTGATAGAGGGGAAGCCCCAGAAGAAGGACATGCCCGGCAGGCGTATGCAAGGCGATCTCCTCTCCCCGCAGCATACCCCGATATGCGCCAAGCTGAGCGGCCTTCACCACAGGGCCAGGGCCGCCCGGCGCCGGAAGCATCCGGTCTTCCGCCCGTTTCAGCACTGTTTCCGCCTCATCCCGCAGCATCCGCGGCAGCAGGCGCACAGCCTGGGCAGCATAGTCCCGCTGTTCCTGGTGGGACATTTCAAACAGCGAATAGCTGCGCTGATGCCACTTGAGGTTTTTGGGCTTTAGCCTCTGAAACTCCCGCTTGGCGAACCGGAAAGCGCCTTCATACGCCGTCCCCGCCCCATAACGGTCTGGGAGCCTGTCCGCCGCGCGGGCTTTGTCAAAGTCATCCCTGGTCCAGTTGACAAAATCGGTCAGGAATTTTTTTGTGTCAAGGCCCCAGGTATGCTCACATATTAAAAGCAGCTGCTCCAGAAACGCGGCCCTGGGCAGCCTTCCGTCAGAAAGGGGGCTTGTGAAACGGGCCCATGTGCCTGTTTCATCCCATTTCCGCGACAAACGTTCCAGTTCCCGCAGCATCGCGGTTTTCCTCGGATCCGTTCCGATGCCGTGGATCCATGTATCCCCGATTTCCTGCCGGATCACAGGCAGCTTTTCACGCAGGGGGCGCAAGCTTTTGGCGAACGCGTCCAGCGTTGACGCGGCCACTTCGGCACCGGGGAACCGGGCCTGGACCTCCTTATACACACTGTGAAGGCGTTTTTGGGAAGGTGGTCCCATGTTGTCATCGCTGTGAAGAAAATACAGCGCCTCGTCATGCCCTTCCACTGCGGTCAGGCCGCCATAGCCGCGCGCGTAGTTCACCATCACCCGCTGCCCTTCCCGGTTTTCCCACATAAACAGCGCAGGCACCGTGGGCATGCACGCGACATTGTTGATTCCGATGTGCAAAAACTCGATCCCCTGGTCCGCAAGGGGGCCGACGATGCCGATGGTATGCCCGGGCACGTCTGACATCTTGGCGGCGATGGTCTTCTTCCCATAACGCGTGTCCAAACGCCTGGCAATGTCAAGCCCTGCCTGGAAAAGCTCCCTGCCGCACAGCTCGGAGTGAGTGGTAAAGGGCAGCGCGTGATAGGTGATGTCTCCCCGGCGGATGGCGTCATCCAGGTCTTCCGCGGCGCCGCCGCTTAAGGTGCGCAAAGCAAGGTCCAACATGAAAGAACCCACTGTCCAGATAAACCGTTTTGGCTGTCCGGGCCTGTTGGCTTCCCGTGCGGCTGTGAGCGCGGAGGGGATATACCGGTTGAGAAAATGGTCGGTCACATTCGCTGAGAAATCGGTGAATCCGATGTCCAGGTGCGTCTTGAACACGATGTGTACCTTGCGGATGTCCAAGAAAACGTCCCCCTTCATTGCCTGATATAAATCGGATTGCTGATGCTGGCCAGGGTCCTGGTGCCCTCAGGCAGCGTGCGGCGCACCTCCACCCGGAGGAAGGTACTCTCTCCCGCGTCCAGGCTCACCTCATACCGCCAGCAGGCCCCGGGCTTATTTGCCCAGATCACGCCGGTCTGGTTGATCAGGCGGATCTCATCCCCCTCCGCCAGCGCTTCCACCCTCAGCTGGAGCGGTTCCTTGTTTCCGGCGTGGACATCGCCCATCCGCGCGTCGCCCATCGCCATATGGATGCCCGGCGCGCCCGCGTTCATGCCCACATAGGCATGGCCGCCTTTCATCGCCGCCAGGATATCGCTGCCGGCACGGGACCTGGCGTACAGGAAGGTCGCGGGTGCCGCAAACGTCCGGAACAATTCGGAGTGGTGGCAGTCGCTCCCGCCGATGGCAGGCCAGATACGGCCTGCGCAAAGCTGTTCGTGCCAAAGGGTGATGCTCTTCCGGTTCAAGGGAGTGAAAGGCCCGTTCCAGATTTCCACCAAATCAGCCGGCACGTCGGGGCCAAAACCGAATTTCCAGGGGCAGCCAAAGTCAAATGGATGGTTCAGGGAGACCAGGGCGCCGTGTTCCCTTCCCTCCCGCATGATGGACAGGACTTCTTCCCTGGAATTGGCGAAAAAGGTCTTCATCGGCCGCTCAGCGCCAAACAGGTTGTAATGGCCGTCATAATAGGTGACCTCGACGCCGGGCAGCACTGTCAGGTCAGGGGAGGAGCGGATGAGCGGGTTGGAGGCCATGCTGTTGTGGTCGGTGATGAACAGATAGTCCAGCCTGTCCTGCCGCGCCCTGTCGATGGCCTGGTCCACCGTATACCATCCGTCGGAATGGACCGTGTGCGTATGGCAGTCGCCTGTGAGCAGGACGCCGCCTTTGGGCATCTGGGTCACGCTGAGTGTGACCGGGCACCCTTCCTCCTCCACCCGATACGCGCCCAGTATGATGTACCAGGTCCCCGGGCGGATGGGCACGCCGCGGTAACCCGGGGTCGCATGGTTCTCATGGATGGTGATTTCCCTGCGCTCAGAGCCGGACGCCCCCACAAGGGTTTTATCAGGGTCCTCCAGCGCAAGGTCGATGATGTTCACTTCCCGGCGATACGTTGATCCTTCCTCCCCGGGGCAGAGGCGGTGCCGCGTATAATCATAGGAAACGGTGATGGTTTCCGTGTCCTGCGCAACGATAAAGGGGATCCGGAGGTATTGGCGCTCCTCCTGCTTTTCTATCAGCCTTATAAAGGTTTTTTGGTTCATGCTTTCCATAAGGCAACCTCTCCCTTCAACCCTTCAGCCTTTCAGCCTTTTGCCGCGCCCAGGGTCAGGCCGCCGATGAGGAACCGCTGCGCCAGGGTGTAAAGCGCCAGCAGGGGGATGACGGTGATCACGATGGCTGCCATCCTGGCGTTGTCATATATCTGCAGGACCCCCGAGGTCGAGTCGGTGGGCTGGGTCAGCTGCCTGAGGATAATGGGCAGGGTGAACAGCTCCGGCCTGGTGGTGATGATCAGGGGGACCATGAAGGAATTCCATTTGCCGATAAAATCCAGGAAGGTGATGGCCGCCAGGCCTGGCAGGGACAGCGGGATATAAATGGAAAAGAAGATGCGCATCTCCGATGCGTTGTCAATGCGCCCCGATTCCGCCAGGGACTCCGGAACCGAAAGGAAATAGTTGCGCATGAGCATGATGGAAAAGGCGGACACCAATCCGTTCATGATCAGGCCCAGGTAGCTGTCGATCAGCCCCAGAGCCTTGTTCAGCGAGAAGATGGAGACCAGCGTCAGGTCCCCCGGGATCATCATCGTCACCAGGATGCCGGTGGCGATCGCCTTGCGGAAAGGCAGATCGCGCTGGATGAGCACGTAGCCCGCCATGGCGGAAATCGTCACGGTGATCAGCGTCCCAACGACCGACACAAAGGAGGAGTTGCCAAACGCCCTGCCAAGGTTCCGCGCGTTCCAGATAAAAGTGTAGCCCTCGGTTGAAAACTCTTTGGGCCACAATGTCACGTCGGACACCTGGGAGGCCGTGTTGCTGGAGAGGGAAATGGCCAGCACATTGAGCATGGGCAGCACCATGGCGAGGAACACAAGCAGCAGCAGCAGCCAGTTAAGTGCCCTTTCCAGCGGACTCATCTGATTGCGGAAGGGTTTGGCCACCTTTTCCTGCCTGTCAAAAATCGTTGAGCTCATCTGCCGTCCCTCCCTCAGTAACTGGCGTCCTGGTCATATCTGGCCAGTCTGCGCACTATAATGGTGATGGCCAGGGTGATGATCATGACAGCGGTCGCGGCGGCGGTCGCAGTGCCGATCTTCATTTTTGTGATGCCCTCCTCATAGATGTACAGCAGCAAGGTGCGGATGCTGTCCTTTGTCGCGGGCCTGTTCATCATCAGCACCTGGTCGAAGTTGCGCAGCACCCCGGTGGCCCCCAGCACGAGCAGGGTCTTTACCGTGGGCCAGACCTGGGGGATGATGATCCAGCGGATCTGCTTCATGCGGCTGGCGCCGTCAATCCGGGCCGCCTCATAGATGGTGGGGTCGATGCTGACCACACTGGCCAGCAGCAGGACGATGAAATACCCCGCCTGTTTCCACGCGTTGGTGAACAGGATGACCGGGCGCCCCCAGGCGGGCGAGGTAAAGAAGGGCAGCCTGGCAAGCCCGATGGTTTCCAGGAAGTTGTTGACCATTCCGTTATGTGCCAGGATCTGCAGCCACATGCCGCCCACCACGGTCCAGGAGAACAGAAAGGGAAGGAATGTGACCGTCTGGATGAGCGACTTGGCATATCTGCTGCGGATTTCATTAACGGCAATGGTGAGCACAATGGCAACGGCCAGGTTGATGAAAAGGGAGACCGTTCCAACCACCATGGAATTGCGCATGGATCGGATAAAAATCGGGTCGCTGAACACAAACTCATAGTTTGAAAGCCCGATGAAGGTCGGCGCGCCGATCAGCTTTACCTTTTGGAAACTCTGCACGATGCCCAGGCCAAGCGGGTAGAACGTAAAGACAGCGAAGTAGAGAAACACGGGGATGATCATCAGGTAGATGGCCTTATACTGCCAAATCTTGCGCCGCAGCCTTTTACGGCTCCGCTTGCGCAGAACCGCGGCATTCTGCCTGGTGATTGTGCTCATGGTGTCCTCCTCTTCGCAATGATCCGCGTCAAATCAGAATGCCTCCGAAAACAGGCATGGCATTCCTGATATTAAGGGAAGGCTGGCCCGTCCGGCAAGGGACGAGCCAGCGCGTTCTCATTGAGTTGACAATGTGCCTTTTCAGATCACGCCGCGGTCTTTGAGCTCTGCCTGCATGGCGGCCACGCCTTCAGCGGCGGTTTTGGTGCCGATGATGATCTCGGTGGCATACTTCGCGACGATTTCCCTATACGTTGCAGTCTTATCGGTGCTCAGATCCAGGGTGGCATAGGGCAGGAATTCCATCGCCTCGGCAAAGCCGGGGTTCAGGGGCACTGGGAAAACGTACTTGCGGCTGGTGGGCACAGGGGCGCCGTGGTCGTTGCCGTGGGAAATGCCGATCTCGGTCATTACCACTTTGCCGTCCACGAGGTTGTAATCGTGCCCTTCGATGCCGATGGAGAGAAGCTGGCCGCCCTCCTGGGTCGCCATGTACTCAAGCGCCTTGAAAGCGCCCTGGGGGTTTGGAGCGTTGACGGGGATGACCCAGATGGAGGGATCGCCGCGGGAGAGCATGAAGTCGCCCTTGGAGTTCTTCACGCCGCCCAGGGGGACCACATTGACAACATCGGGATAGTTCGCGCCTGAACGGACATTGTACAGCCCGACCCAGGCGGCCCAGTCGACGACCAGGCCAGTCTGGCCCGCCATCATCTTGTTGCGCATGTCCCCGGTGGTGTTGATGAGGCAGTCAGGGTCCATCAGGCCTTCAGCGTACAGTTGGGCAAACCACTCCCATACGGGGATGGAGGCCTCGGTCGCGATGGGCACATACAGGGAGCCGTCTTCGTTCTTCGCAAAGCCCATCTTCAGGTCAGCGGCTGCGAACCAGGGTTGCAGGTCATGCAGGCCCGGGATGTGGGTGTTGAAGGCATAGAAGCCTTCGCCGCCCGCTGCCTGCAGTTTCGTGAACAGCTCGCGATATCCCTCCAGGGTGGGTTCGACTTCCGCCAGGTTTACGCCGGCCTTGTCGGCGACAACTTTGTTGACGGCCGGCAGTTTATGCACTTCGGTCTTGTTGAAGCTGCCCCAGATGCGGCCGTTGATGGTGAGCTGCTCCCATTCCTGCGCGGGTACAACTTCGGTGTCGCCCAGGATGGGGGACGCCTTGACCCAGTCGGTCAGGTCTGTCAGGATTTCATCCGCCTGCATGTCGTAGAGCTGCTGCAGGCTGACGTAGAGCAGGTCATACTGTTCGCCGGAATTGAGCTTGTTCATCATGACCTCGCCATAATTGGAGGCGGGTTTTTCCATGATGACCGTCCCGTTGATGCCCTTGCCGAAGGCCTCGGCGAAAAGCAGCATTTCCGCTTCGTCCTTGCCGCCGGTCACATTGGTCAGGATCTTCACGGTGCCGATGTTTTCACTTTCTGCCCCGGCGATTGCCGCCAGGCCCAGGGACAGCGTCATCATCATGACCAGAGCAAGGGAGAACAGTTTCTTCAGGTAGATCCCTTTCATCATTCTCTTTCCTCCGCGTTTATTTGACGCGCCGGGCACATTTACGGATGTAGAATATGACCAAACGCGTCATGATATATACAGTATAGCATCTATATAGATATAATACAATAGCATATTGAAGATATCATTTCTGAATTTGTATTGTCTTTTGCGGACTTGTTTTTCCCTGAATCTCAATGTCCTCTGAAACCCGAGTGTTGAATGCAGCGCGGCCGGCGTGCTGCAGCCGCGCCGGGACATACCCGGTTGCTCCCTTCTTTATATGGCCTGACAATAAGCCTAGTCCTTAAATACCGAATTTTTCTTCGAACACCCCTTTCATGCCGCTTGCGCGGCTTTGGTATATTTGATATAATGCGTACTGAAATGATGCCATGCCGTTGGCCTGGGAAAGGATGAATCCTGTGGACGATCTTTCATACCTGTATGAGAAGATCCATCGCCGGCTGATGGATGAGATCTCCTCCGGCGCCCGGAAACCCGGAGACAAGCTGCCCACGGAGCTGGAACTTGCCAATGATTACGGGGTAAGCCGCATCACCAGCAAAAAGGCGCTGAACCTGCTTGCCCAGCAGGGTCTGGTGGTCAGAAGGCGGGGCCTGGGCACCTTCGTCTCGCTTCCCGGGGAAAAAGAGAAAAAGCCCCGTGCCGAACATTCCTCTTTCTCCCTGCGTAACCCGGGGAACAAACGCCTGGGGCTGATCATGGAAGACTTGGGCGAATCCTATGCCCTGGGGCTTTTTTACGAGATTGACAACCAGGCGACCCAGCAGGGCTATCAGGTCTGCCTGGGCATGTCCTACGGGAACCAGGGCATGGAGCGGGAGGCCCTGCACAAGCTCCTGGCCCTGGACATTTCGGGGCTGATTGTGATGCCGGCCCATGGCTCCTATTACGATACCGACCTCCTGCGCCTGGTGCTGGACCATTTTCCCCTGGTCATCATTGACAGGCCCCTCCACGGCATCCCGGCGCCGAGCATTTTTTCCGACAATGAAGAGAGCGCGCGCACCCTTGCGCAGCTTTTGATCCGCAAAGGACACCGGAACATCGTCTATATTTCCACTGACATCAACGAGGCCATTTCGCTGGAAGACCGTTACCGCGGCTATGAAAAGGCCATGATCCAGAACGGCCTGAAGGCGCAGCCGCCTGTGGTCGTCCCCAGGCTGGCCAGGTTTGGCCTGTCCGCCGGCAAGCTCATCACCGAGCACATGGAGAAAGAGGACTACCTGTGCAAGTGGCTGATGGCCAACCCCGATGTCACCGCGGTCATCGGCTCAGAATACGGCATCGCCCACATGACCCGGCAGGCTGCCGCGAAGCTTGAGCGCAAGGTGCCTGAGGACCTGGCCATTTGCTGCTTTGACGCGAAGTACGGGTACCTGGGGGAGTATGACCTGACCCACATCAGGCAGGACGAGGCTGCCATTGCCCGCACTGCTCTGGAAGTCATCTCCGCGATGCTGGAGGGAAAAAACATGCGCAGGCAGACATGGCTGATCCCCACCCGGCTCATGGAGGGGACCTCCACCTGATTCATCACGCAAGAGCAGCGGGCAATGAAATACATCTCCGAAAATGAATGAGGACAGGCGCGGCGCGGTCCCCGGCCTGCGCATTGGGGTACGCTGCAAAAAATGGATGGTGAGCGCCCCGCGGCCATGATTTGCACAGGGGAGAGCACGGATGCTATAATCAGCCGTTTGGTTCTGTACCGATGAATGGACAAGGAGGGAAAGCCTTTGCTTCCAGATATCATTTCATCCCTGCGCAGCTCCTTCGCGCCCGGTGCGCACAGCGAACTGCGCGCCCAGCGCAGCCTCTCCAGGCGCCTGACCATGCTCAGCGGCAGCCTGGTCCGCAACGCCCGCACGGACACCCAGGGAGTCAGCGCGCGCGCGTACAAGGACGGCGTCTATGGCTTCGCCTCCGCGGCGGAGGTCAGCCCGCAGTCAGCCAGGGCGGCGCTGGCCGCAGCCAGCGACAACGCGCGCTTTTTGGCACAGCGGGTCAATCCCGGCAAGGGCCCCCTTCCCGCCATCGCCATGGGTTCCCTCCCCCGCCAGGAGGATTTCAACGACATCCCGCAGAAGCAATACCTGGACTTCATCACGCCGCTGGACGAGTACATCAAGACGAAGTACCCGGATTTAAAAAGCCGGACCGTGGTGGCCTATGCGGACTCCATGGAAAAGCAGCTCCTGACCAGCGACGGCTACGCGGCGCATACCCTGGCCCCGCGGGCGTATATCTATGTCTTCCTCAACAGCGAGACCGCCGGGGGCATGCCGGTGGAGATCTTCAAATCATTCGGCGGCTCCGGCTCCTTTGAGACAAGGTTTTTGGACCCCTCCAAACTGTATGGCGAGGTGGACCTATTGTATGAACACCTGATGCACAAGCGCGAGGGCGTATACGCCAATGCCGGGCTGGCCACCTGCATCCTCTCCGGCGAGCTCTCCGGCATCCTCGCCCACGAGGCCGTGGGCCATACGGTGGAGGCGGATCTGGTGCTGGGCGGCTCAGTGGCAGGCCCGATGCTGGGCCAGATGGTCGCCAGCCCCCTGGTCTCCATGACGGACTTCGCGCACACCGCCCTGGGCGAAACGGCGCCGCTGCCGGTCTATGTCGACGACGAAGGCGTGCTGGCGGAGGACGCGGAACTGATCCGCAACGGCAGGCTGGAGGGATACATGCTTTCCCGCGAAACAGGGCGGCATTTCAGCATGAAGCCGCGGGGCAACGCGCGCGCCTTCGCCTTTAATGACGAGCCGCTCATCCGCATGCGCAACACCGCCGTTCTTCCCGGGCTGAACAAACTGCAGGAGATGATCGCCTCCATTGAGGACGGCTACTACCTGATGTATACCAACAACGGTCAGGCGGACACCACTGGCGAGTTCATGTTCGGCGTCAGCCTGGGCTATGAGATCAAGAACGGGCAGATTGGGAAAGCCATTTTTGACACCACGATTTCAGGCGTGGCTTTCCAGATGCTCAAGACCGTCGACATGGTGTCGGACACCCTCACCTGGTCGTCCTCAGGCTTTTGCGGCAAGAAACAGCCCATGCCCGTGGGCTGTGGCGGCCCGGCCCTGCGTTGCCGGGTGATGATAGGAGGCAAATAAGATGAGCAGCATAAGGGAAACGGCAGAGCTGGCCCTGAAAGCGCTTCATGACCTGGGCGCACAGAGCGCGAGCGCGCAGGCCATCAACGGCAAAAAGAGCGAGTTTACCATCGAGGGCGGCAGGTTCACCCTGCTGCGCACCACACTGGACAATTCCCTGAGCCTTCAGGCCATCAAGGATTTTCGCCGCGGCGGCGTTTCCGGCAACAGCTTTGAGCAGGAAGCAGTGCTTTTAGCCGCGCGCGATTGCGTCGCCTCCGCCGAAGCGGCCCAACCCGACCCCGCCTGGGAGATGGCAAAGGAAGGCCAGGGTCAATTCAGGGACGGCGCGCTGGAGCCGGACATGGAAGAGCTCTTTTTCCGGACCCGCGAACTGATGGACAGCGTCCACAGGGAATACCCCAAGATCATCCTGGAGCAGGTCATCACCGCGCACACCGCCCGCAGCGGGGTCTACCTCAACAGCTTCGGCGTGGAATATTCCGTCATCGCCGGCCAGTATGAGGTGACGCTGATGTTCTCCGGCCATGATGGCGACCAATCCTCCTCTTTCAATTATTGCGGCATTCTGACGGACAGCCTGGACAAGCCCTTCATCGACCTGGGCAGCATCCGGCAGAACCTCTCCGACGCGGAAAACCAGATCCATACCCAGCAGACCCAGGGCAAGTTTGAGGGGACGGTCATCTTCACCCCGGACTGTCTGGGCAGCATGCTGTCCGAACTGCTGGACAATTATGTTGCCGACGGCGTGCTGCTGGACGGCACAAGCCAGTGGAAGGACAACCTCGGAAAGCAGGTGGCGGACAAGAGGATCACCCTGTCCCTAAAACCCCTGGACCCGCGCGTCATCTGCGGGGAGCGATACACCGCCGAGGGCTTCGCGTCCCAGGACTACGACATCATCAGCTCCGGCGTGCTTCAGGGGTTCATGCTTTCGAAGTATGCCGCCAACAAGACCGGGAAAAAGCGCGCGCCCAACGCATCGGGCAGCATGGTGATGGCGCCGGGCGGCACGCCCCTGTCTGACATCATCAAACATACGAAAAAGGGCCTGCTGGTCTCCCGCTATTCCGGCGGCGCCGCCGGGACAAACGGTGAGTTTTCCGGCGTCGCCAAAAACTCCTTCCTCATCCAGGACGGTAAAATCGGCCCGGCGGTATCGGAGACCATGATTTCCGGCAACCTGGCCGGTATGCTCAACCGCGTCGCGGGCATCTCCAGGGAGACGGTTGACGACGGGATGACCTCCCTGCCCTGGCTGGCGGTGGAAGGCATCATGATTTCAGGGAAATGACAGGGCAGACGATTTGAAAGGCAGTTTCAGAGAATCCCTCAAGAAGGCGGACCCGCGCAACTGGGTGGAGCTTTCCTCCCCGGTGACGCTGTCCTTTGCCCTGCTGTCATTGCTGGCTGTTCTTCTGCACGGGATCACGGGCGGCGCGTCCACCCGCGCGCTGTTTTCCATCTACCGGGCGCCGCTGTCGGACGTCCTGTTTTACCCGCGGCTCTTCCTGCATGTGCTGGGCCATGCGGACTTCGCGCACTTCGCCGCCAACATGGGAATGCTGCTGGTGCTTGGGCCGGCGATGGAAAGGCAGTATGGCTGGAAAACCTTCCTGACGCTCATCGCCCTGACCGCCCTGGTCACAGGGCTGACCAGCGTCCTGCTTTCTCCAAACGCCCTTTCCCTGGGGGCCAGCGGCGTTGTGTTCATGCTGATCATCCTATCAGCCAGCGCCGGGCACGAGGGGGGCAAGGTTCCCCTGACGCTGATCCTGGTTGCCTTCATCTACCTGGGACGTGAAATGGCCGAAGGACTGTTCCAGCGGGACAGCATTTCCCAGCTGGCCCATGTGGCAGGCGGCCTGTGCGGTGTGGTGTTCGGTCTGCTGATCAGAAAAAAGCACCCCTGACCCGCCAATGTTTCGACCGCCCGGCATGCGCCGCGCGGTTTTTTTATTCGGCAATTCATCCTGTGGTATGATGCCGGCGGGGTGCTGAAAAAATAAAACTCTGTATCGAACCATTTCCGCTGTCCGGACGACTACACAGGTGAAAGGAGGCTGCGATGCCAGAGCGGGACCTCATCCTCGCCCGGAAGGGCGACACCGCGGCCTTTGAGCGCCTGGTCACGCCGCACCTGAAAGGCCTCTTTGCTTTCATCAAAAGGCGGACTGGCTTCGAGGCGGAGGACGTTTACCAGGAAACCCTGATGGGCGCGTGGCGCGCGATCAGCGGTTTCTCGGAAGGTTCCAGCCTGAAGACCTGGCTGTACGCCATTGCCGGCTACAAATGCGCGGACGCGCTGCGCAGGAAAACCAGGGCCCCGGTCACGGTGGAAGCGGACGAAACCCTTGAAGGCGGAGGTTTTGAGGAGAGCAGCCTGCAGCGGCTGGATCTGGGAAGCGCGCTGAAGCGGCTGCCGGAAGAAAGCCAGAGCCTGCTCCAGCTGGTCTACACAGAGGGGTTCACGCTCAAAGAGGCGGCAGTGGTACTGGAGATCCCGGAAGGCACGGCCAAGAGCAGGCTGCACGCACTCAGAAGGACGCTGAAGGAATTGATGGGAGGTGAAGGGGATGGAGATTGACGCGCTGCGGGAAAAGATGCCGCGCTTCGTCATCGGCGCGCTGCGGGAGGAAGAGATGCTGGAAGTCAGCCAGGCGCTGGCGGACAGCCCTGACGTGATGGAAGAGATGCGCTTTGCCCTCATGATGCGCCGGGCGTTCAGTCCGGACACAGCCGCGCTGCCGCCTTTTCCAAAGCTTCCTGCCGGGCAGGAGCAAAGGGCGCCATCGTTTATCCCGCAATCCCTTCACAACAGCCTGGACCTCCTGCAAAACGCCGCCCGGGTAACCAGGAGCGCCGTCAAGACGGCATTCAACTTTCTATGAACCTGACCCAGATAAAAAAGGAGAAAAAAATGAGCGATTACAATGAAAACAAGGGACATGGGCGCACCAAGGACGCGAGCGAGCTGAGCGATGTGCTGGAAACGGTGAGCGAGAAGGTACCCCGGCTCATCCGCGAAGTGATGGGCAGTCTGTATTCCAAGGACACCGGCGCCAGCATGGGCCAGTCTGTCGGCGCTTACTACAAGGAGCTGATCGCCTCCGGCATCCCGCAGGACGCGGCGCTTCAGATGGCCAAGGAGTTTTCCTTCTCCATGAAGAACTTTGACTTCGGCGGCGGGTCCGGGCACCAGGGCCGAAAACACGGGAGCGGAAGCTACCGCGTCCAGTTCAACCAGGGAGAGGACGAGAATGATTCCACAGAAAAGGACAGCCCGGCAGAAGGGTAAATGACATGAGCAGGACAAGCGGCAGGCTGAAAACAATCCTCCTGGCGCTGCGCCTGACGGGCAGAGCCCCGGGGCTCCTCTTTCGCGCAGGCTCCTCCTTCAGGCGCTTCAGGGAAGGGTATGTGCGGGCCGCCGTTGCGGAAGGCCTGCCGGAAGACCTGGCCCGGGAACTGGCCAACCAGCTCCGGCCGATGACAGTGATGAAAGACATGATCAGAAAGCAGCGAGGATAAGAAAAGGATGAAAAACAGGCAGGAGAACCCCGCCATGCTGCAAAGCCTGTCCCGGTTAAGTGGCCAGGCACTCCCCGGCCGGCTGTCGCAGAAATGCCGGTTCGGAGCAAGCCCCGGCGCCTGCGGCGCATGGACGGACAGCCTGGCACGGGAAGCAGGGAGCACTTTAGGCACCCCCAATTCCCTGTACACGCCAGGATGGTATGTGCGAGGGTATTGATAAAAAGATATATCAGCAAAACAGAGCCGCCCGGAACCGGGCGGCTCTGACTGTAAACAAACTATATCCAGGGGAGTTTCAGAGGGCGCAGCCCTCTGACTGAAATCGTTTCATTCGGCTTTGCCGGGCGGGCGGGGAGAATTGCGAAGGGTTTCATTCCTTGCATTTTCACTGACCGGGAGCGCAGCGACCAAGTGAAAATGCCCGTTCTTCCAAAACGACAAAGTGTCCGCAGACACTTTGTCGATCTTTACTTCAGGAATCCCTCGATGATCTTGGCTTCCGCTTCTTCCTCCGTCAGCCCCAGGGTGCGCAGCTTTAGGATCTGTTCGCCCGCGATTTTGCCGATGGCGGCCTCATGGATCAGCGCCGCGTCCGGACTCAGCGCGTCCAGCTGGGGGGAGGCCGTGACCACCGCTTCATCCGCCAGGATCGCGTCGCAGGAGGAATGCCCCGTGCAGCGCGCCTTGCCGATGATGCGGCTGAAGAACTCCTGGTGGGACCTCCCGCGCGCCACGGAACGGCTCACCACGTCGCAGCCGCAGTCATCACCCTCCAGCACCACGTCAAAACGGGTTTTGGCGCGCTGGTCCCCGTCCGTCAGCAGCCTTTCGCGGATGACCAGCCTGGCGCGCGCCTTCAGCACAGCGGTCGTCACCCGGTCGGTCATATCCACGCCGCCCAGCTGGATGGTATCAATGGTCAGCCTGGCGTCCTCTTCCAGGTAAATGTCGCTGACCGGGTCGATCCGGCGGCTGCCGGTCCCGCCGCCTTCGCCGATGTGTTTTTCCTCGTACAGCACCTCAGCGCCGCGGCCGACAAAGAAGCGGTGCACGCCGTTGTGCCTGGCCTCGCCCCCGTCATCCGTGTGCACGCCGCAACCGGCGACAATGTTCACCTTTGCGCCTTCCCCGATATAAAAGTCGTTGTAGGTCAGGTCATCGACGTCCCCATGGGTCACTGTGGCCGGGATGTAGACGGTTTCATCCAGGGTCCCGGGCGCTATGTGGATTTCGATCCCGGGTTTGTCCTCCCGGTGTGGGAGGATCTTGATGTTTTCCGTGGAGCGCCTGCCGGCGCATCCGGAATCCTGCCTGATGTTGTAGGCGCCTTTGAATTCGCCCCTAAAACCGGCGACAGTGCCCAGCAGTTTTTCAGAAACCGGGTTGAGCAGGATGGTTTTCATGTGCCCGCCTTCCTGCCCACGGGGCAGTGCCCGGCAATCTCGCCCGCCAGCAGGCGGGGCATGACCTCGTCCTTTGGCCCCTGATCCCTCAGCTGTCCGGCGGAAATCACGACGATTTCGTCCGCAACTTCAAGGATGCGCTCCTGATGGGAGATGACCACCATCGTCATCCCCTGGCGCTTCAGGCTGCTGAACACCTCCACCAGGCCATTGAAGGACCACATGTCAATGCCGGCCTCGGGTTCGTCAAAAATGGACACCCGTGTCCTGCGCGCCAGGACGGAAGCGATTTCCACCCGCTTGATTTCGCCGCCCGACAGGCTCGCGTCCACATCGCGGCCGATGTAGTCCACAGTGCAAAGCCCAACCTTGCCGGTCAGCTCGCACATCTCCTCAAAGCTCAGCAGCCTTCCCGCCGCGGTCTCCAGCAGGCCCTGGACTGTCAGTCCCTTGAAGCGCACAGGGGTCTGGAATCCGTAGCTGATGCCCAGCTTGGCCCGCTGCGTGACGTCAAGCTCCGTGATATCCCTTCCGTTCAGCAATATGTTTCCCATGGTCGGCGCCACAAGCCCGGCGATGAGCCTGGCCAGCGTGGTCTTTCCCCCGCCGTTGGGCCCGGTGACCACCGTCAGCTTTTCGCCGGGGATGACCAGGGACAGGTCCCTGATGATTTCACCGCCGTCCGGGTAGATCAGTGTCACGTTTCTCAGTTCCAGCAATCCTTTTCCTCCGCCAAGCCGGATTTGACCGGCTGATTCCCAAGAGGGATTGTACCCGTTCCTCCAGAAATCCGGAAGACCCTTTGTGTAAAAAGCCTTTCGTCCGATTACCCCCAGGCGCTTCCTCCATTTCTTGACGCAAGGGGCTGGGAAAACTACAATGGCTTTTATCTGCTGGAAGGGAGGCGTCCGCAAATGACCAAGAACCGCGGGGCCGGAAGCCTGATGCTACTGGCCGCGGCCGTCATCTGGGGCAGCACTTTTGTCGCGCAGAGCCTGGGAATGCGCCACATCGGGCCATTTACCTTCCAGGCGGTGCGTTCCCTCCTGGGCGCGCTGGCGCTGTGGCCGGTCATCGTGATGGTCGGCCGGTACAAAACGCGGAGGGAAGGCGGAACCGAACGGGGGAACAGGCGCGCCTTGCTGACGGGCGGCACGCTGTGCGGCCTGGTGCTGTTCGCCGCGGTCAACCTGCAGCAGTTTGGGCTCAGGGAGACCACCGCGGGCAAGGCGGGCTTCCTCACCGCGCTGTACATCCTGATCGTGCCGCTGTATGGCCTGCTGTTCGGACACCGGGTGCGCAGTGTGATGTGGCTGTCGGTTCTGATTGCCGGAGCCGGGCTGTACCTGCTGAGTGTAACAGAAGCGTTCACCATCCTGAGGGGCGACGTGCTGCTGATCCTCTGCGCCTTTGCTTTCGCGGCCCAGATCCTGCTGGTGGACCATTATGCTGTCAAGGTCAGCGGGATGAAGCTGTGCGCGGTTCAATTCCTGGTCTGCGGCCTGCTCTCCCTGGCCGCCATGTTCATTTTTGAAAAACCGGCCTTTAAAGCCATCCTGGCCGCCGCCGGGCCCCTTCTGTATGCCGGGGTGCTTTCCTCCGGCGTGGCCTACACACTGCAGATCCTGGCCCAAAGGACCACGCCGCCGGCCCTTGCCTCCCTGCTGATGAGTCTGGAAGCCGTATTCGCCGTGTTCACCGGGATGCTGGTGCTGGGCGAGATGCCCTCCCTGCGCGAGGTCATCGGCAGCGCGCTGATGTTTGCCGCCATCCTGATCTCCCAGCGCGCCGAAAAGCCCCGGCTGCCCGCGTGATATTTCGAGGGTGGGACACGAAAACCCCGGTCAAATTCAGCGAAATCAATTGATCTATTCAAAATTGTGCTATAATTTGCCCGCGCAATTGGTTTTGTTCCAAGAAGGAGGTCAGGCATGGTACTGGAGATTAAGGACATTAAAAAGAGCTTTGGCGAGAAGGAAGTCCTTCACGGCATTTCCTTCACGGTGTCAAGCGGGCGGGCCATGGGCTTTCTGGGTCGCAACGGCGCCGGCAAATCGACCACCATCCGCTGCCTGATGGATGTCTTCCGCCCCGACAGCGGGCAGTTCCTGCTGGACGGTGTGACTTTTAAGCCGCGGAAGATGAAAATCGGCTACCTGCCCGAAGAGCGGGGCATGTACCAGAAGAACGAGGTGCTCTCACAGCTGGTCTACTTTGCCCGCCTGCGCGGAGCGAATCAAGCGGACGCGCTGAAGAGCGCCAATCACTGGATCGACTATTTCCAGCTGGGTGACTTCAAGAAGAAAAAGCTGGAAACCCTGTCCAAAGGCAACCAGCAGAAGATCCAGATCGCCCAGGCCTTTCTCAACGAACCGGACATCCTTATTCTGGACGAGCCTTTTTCAGGGCTGGACCCGGTCAACGCCCAGGTGTTCAAGGATGCCATCAAGGACTTTGTGAAGGAAGGCCGCCTGGTGATCTTTTCCTCCCACCAGATGGGGTATGTGGAGGAAGTATGCGACGATGTGACCCTGATCCATGAGGGGCGCATCCTGCTGTCCGGCGACCTGTCAGACATCAAGCTGGAGGAAGGCCGCAGCAAGCTGTTCCTCTCCCTGCTGGACGAGACGGACACCCTCTTGCCGGAGGCGATGGGAAAGGCATTTCCGGGCATCCGCGTCACCCGGACATCTTCCGGATACATCCTGGACACACAGGGGGAGGACCTTCAGGGAAGCCTGCTCAAATGGCTCTCCGGGCACAGCGCGGTCATCCGGCGCTTCGGCCTGTACGAGCCGAGCCTGACGGACATCTTCATTGATAAGGTAGGTGAAAAATCATGAAGGATTTCATGACTGTCTTCCGTTACGAGCTGAAGACCCAGCTGACGAAAAAATCCGCCATTGTCACCACCGCGGTCATCATGGTCATCCTGCTGCTGGTAAGCAGTCTGCCCCGCCTCATCGCCATGTTTGACAACGGCGCGCCTGAAGCCGGAGCGAATGGCATCCAGGACGCCGGCTATGTCCTTTCCGACACCGCCCTGCAAAGTTTGCTCGCGCCTGTCCTGGGGGAAGCGGTGAACAACCCCTATCCCGACCGGGAGGCGCTGACAGAAGCCCTTCGGGAAAAAACCATCCAGGTCGGCTTTGTGGTGAACCCCGATTTGTCCTATGAAGCCATCTACCAGGACCGTCAGATGAGCGACAGCCGGGATACCGCCATGGGCGAGATCCTCAGCCGTGTGAAAAGGGAAAGGATGATCCTGGAACTCGGTCTGACACCGGAGAACTTTGCCGCCATCGAAAGCACGCGGGCTGAGGGCAAGGTCACCGTGATGGGCCGCAACAGCATGAACAACTACTTCATCAGCTTCGCGATGATGCTGGCTGTCTACATGATGGTGCTGCTGTACGGCAACGGGGTGTCCTCCGTCATCGCGCGGGAGAAGGACAGCCGCACCATGGAGATCCTCATCACCTCCACCCGCCCCTCCAGCCTCATCCTGGGCAAGGTGGCCGCCTCCGGCACCGCCGCGGTCATCATGTTCGGCATGCTGGTGCTCTCCGGAGTCATTGGATTCCAGCTGAATAAAGAAACTTATCCGCAGATGATCATGATGATGCTTTCCGGTTCGCTGACCCCCGGATTCATCTGGAGCTACATCTTCTTTTCATTCTTTGGCTTTATCCTCTACCTCTTCCTTTTTGCCGCGCTGGGTTCCACCGTCAGTAAAATGGAAGATCTGGCCAGCGCGACGTCCCTGGTGCAGTTCCTCTTCATCGCCGCCTATCTGCTGGCCACCGTATCCGCCCAGATGCCTGACAGCACGCTGGCGGTCATCGGCAGCGTGGTCCCCTTCACCTCTGTCATGGTCATGCCCCTGCGCTGCGCCATGACCACGGTGCCCTGGGGCCAGCTGATCCTGGCAGGCGGGCTGATGCTGCTGTTCGTGGCCTTCTTCGCCTTCCTGAGCATCAAGATCTACCGCTGGGGCTCCCTCAACTACGGCAATAAGACCAAACTCATAAAGGTCGTGCGTGAGGCGCTGAGGAGGGCATGATACCAAAAAGAGAAAACGCGCTGACGGGCTTTGAATTGACTGGAAAATGAAAGAAGCGGCAAATCACAATATTCCCGGTTTGATCATCCGGGAAGAAGCTCCCGGGGATTACCGGACCGTGGAGGAAATGACCCGGGAAGCCTTCTGGAACAAGTATGCCCCCGGCTGCAATGAGCATTATCTGGTTCATGTTCTGCGACAGGATCCAGGGTTCAGGCCCTGGCACAGCCTGGTCGCGGAGTATGACGGGCACGTCATCGGCCACGCGCTGCTGAGCCCTTCTGAAATAGAGCTGGACGCGGGGGGTTCCCTCCCGGTTTTCACCCTGGGCCCCCTCACGGTGCTGCCTGCCGTCATCCGCAGGGGGATCGGCGGCAGCCTGATGCGCGGCGCAATCAAGCTGTTAAAGGAACAAGGGGCCAGCGCGCTGATGCTGACCGGAGACCCAAAGTACTACCACCGCTTTGGCTTTATGTCCGCTTCCCTCCTGGGCATCCGCCTGCACGGCGTTCCGCCCGAGGAGGAGGCGGCCTACTTCATGGCGCTGCCGCTGTATCCCGGGGCGCTGGACGGCAAGCGGGGGGTCTGCCGGTTCTCTCCGCTGTTTGACATTGGGGAGAGTCCGGAATTTGATACCTATGACAGCGGTTTCCCCAAACGCGAAAAGCTGCGCCTTCCGGGGCAGCTTCATCAGTAAGCAAACCTTTTACAGGCGCAGGATCTGCAGCTCGTAAGGCTGCAGTTCATATTCCAGGGACTGTCCCTGAAGGGGTATCCTGCCCCGACAGGGCAGGCCGCCGGCGTTCGCCAGCGCGAGCGCGCGGCTGCCGGGGAACCAGGCGCAGTCCACCTGAGGATCTGCGGGGATAAAAGTCTCCTCCCCGCTTTTGCAGGCATTCAGAATCAGTTTGAGCAGCAGCCTGGAATTGGCCGGCGTATACCGGAAACCTGAGAGGTAGACCCCAACCCCTCTGCCAAAGGCATGGCGGGTCAGAAGGGGCAGGCTCTGCCCGGCCAAAAGGACCTGCGTATGGCTATCTGTCAGGCGCACTCCGGGGAGCGCCGGCAAAGAAGTCCCCTCCACATGAAGCTCCCTCGGGCAGTCAGCCTCAAACTGCCAGTGTCCATGGCTGGCATACCGTCCGTCATCCACATCCACTCCCAGCACCTGGGACAAGCGCAGAAGGGTGTTGTATCCGTCCAGCGCGGCGGGATGCCCGGCCCCCAGCAGCGCGCCGCCGCCAAAGACCCAGGCCTGCACCCGCTCCACCGCTTCATCCGTCCACAGGCTCCCGCCGCTCCAGGCGCTGTTTTTGCCCCCCGCCACCAGCAGCAGGTCTGTTTCCTCCAGCGCGCCCCCCTTCAGGTCGTCAAAATCCAGGAAGCGCACCGACAGGGGCAGCCCGGAGAGCGCTTCCAGCAGGTGCATCAGGTCCTGGGTGTCGTTTTCGTGAAAATGACCGGAAAGGGTCCAGGAGCGAAGGCCTCCCCAGGCATGCAGCACCGCCACCCGCGGTTTTTTCACCGCAGGGGCTCCCTGGGCATGAAGGGCTTTGATGAGGCGGAATTCATCCGCAAGGCGCCCGATATACTCCACAAATTCAGGATATCCGCGGGTCAGGCTCAGGTAGCCCCCCAGCCCGATGCGGTCCACTCCCTGGCGCAGCAGCGCCCGGCGGATATTCATCCAGTAGTTTCGCGCGTCCCCCGCGGGGTCGCCGCCCGGTGAAAAGGTCGGGCTTCCGCCCAGCCCCACCGGGAAGAGATAGGGATGCAGCCGCAGTTCGCGCACAGAAACCGGAACCCCGGCGCACAGCCGGGCTTCAAAGCCGCTGAACACACACTTGATGATGCCGTCAAATCCGTACTCCGGAAACCTCCGGCCGTAGGGTTCCAGGCCCACCCAGCTGTCATCATAGAAAACATAGGCCTTTTTTCCGTACCGGTGGACCAGCCCGATCAGCTCCCGGCCCAGATCCAGCACCTGATCCTGCACAAAAGCCATCCAGTCGCGTTTTTTCCGGTCCGGCACGCTGTGGGTGCTGCGATAGAGCCCCTTGTTGACAAAGTCCTCCGCGGTAAGGGCATAGCCGAAGCGATCCTTAAACTTGCGGAGCAGCAGCGGGCTGACGGTGAAGTCATAGGAAGCCCAGTCTGTAAAGATGCTGCGCCGCAGCGCGTCGCTGCCCCAGATCCACGCAAAATTATAGAACAGAGATGTAAACCTCACGATGCCGGTGCCGGGGCGCTCCCGGAGCCAGTTGTCCATCCAGGAAAGCAGGTAGGCCCGCGCTTCCGGCCAGGAGGGATCAAGCTGCATGAGCGGCTCGCTGTCCCAGTGGTTGGTGGTGTGGTTGTACATGGAAATCTCTTCCCACACCCGGTAAGCCAGGAAGCTGACGGTGTAAGTGTGGAACGGCTCGGCGGAATGAAGAAGAACCGCGCCCTCGTCCTTCAGGTACTCCCAGTTTTCCGCGGGCAATTCAAGGTTGGCCGTCCTGTCCGTCACCTGCCAGAAGGGAAGGCTGTCCGCGCCGCCGTTGATTTCAAACTGCCCGGAGAAAAAGTCCTCCAGCAGGGAGAACCGCAGCGCCTCACCGGTATAGACTTTCGGGTCGGTGCACAGAAAGGTCTGCTGTCTCGTCCGCGGATGACGGCTGATAAAATCATTGTGATTGCGGATGGGGCAGACGGTGGAGTAGACCGCCATCCCCTGATCCATCAGGGCCGGGGACAGCCTGGTTCCGTCAGAGTCCCGGATGGCGTCCGCGCCCCAGCGCCCGGCCAGCTCCAGTGCCCACTCTTCCTGCCCGGCTTCCCCTGGCAGGGTGAAATCCCCCCTGTGCTTACTCACCTGCGCCCTCCAGGCTGTCCAGGGCAGCGCAGAGCATGGCCAGGGCAAGCCCCTGCCCCCAGCCCTGGGTCCACTCGCGGGATATTTTCCGGTAGCCTTCCAGGCTGCGCATGACCGCGGTGCCGCCGGACACATTCAGCAGCCTGCCGTCCGGGCTGATGTTCTCCATCACGCCCTCCACCCCCGCCTGCGCGTACCGGGTGTGCAGGGGATTGCCGGAGATCAGCATGGCCGCGGTGATGCCGGCGCTGGCAGAGAGCTCTTCATAGCTTTCCCCGTCATCCAGCACGGTGCGCCACAGTCCCTTGCCGGTTTGCAGCTTTTTCAGCCCCGCAAGCTGGTCGCGCAGGGAACAGTCTATGTCCATAAAGGGTGGGTACAGGTAAGGTTCGGGCAGGCGGCGGCGCACCTGCGCCATGGTATAGGCAGCCCAGGCGTTCGCCCTGGCCCAGAAAAAGCCGGACATGTGGTCTTTGCGCACATTGTTGTAGCCGTGGTACCACAGCCCCGTCGCTTTGTCCTGCAGATAACGGATGTGCCAGAGGTACTGGTGCAGCGCGTCCTCAATCAACGCTTCGTCCTTGAAAAGCACACCGCAGCGCAGCATGAAAAAAGCCGCCATGAACAGGGTGTCCACCCAGGCCTGTTCATGGAAATCGTCGCGCGCGGAAACCGTGTGCTGCAGCACGCGCTCGCCGAAGCGCAGGGCGTCCCCGCTCAGGTATTTGATTTTCTGCCGGATGATGCCCAGATATATTTCATCCCCTGTCTTTTCATACAGGGTGAGCAGGCAATGCCCCATGGCGCAGGTATTCACTGTCCAGACGGGCGTGCCCAGGGAGATCATCTCGTCGACCCGCGCCTTGAGCAGCTGGAAGTATTCCTCCTGCCCTGTTTTCAGGCAGGCCTCCGCCACGCCGTAGTATGCCACGCCGCAGGACCAGTCCCAGGTCAGGTCCATCTCCATGGTCCTGCGCACCACAAGGTCCACTGCTGAAAGCAGTTTTTCCCGGTCATAGCGAATGTGGATCATCCTGTTCACCATCCTTTAAAGGGCGCCCGCCTTTTAAGGGGCGGGCGCCCGGCGAATGAGCCTTCAGTTGTTATTCTGCGGGGACGACGGGCAGTTTGGTGGTGTTTCCGGCCTCGTAGGCGGCCAGGCGCTCATCAATGATCTGCTGGTATCCGGCGTCCAGGAACTTCTTGCTGTAATCCGCATACAGGGCGTCAAACTCCTCCGGCGCGCACTTGGTCAGCGCCACGGAGTACTCCTGATACAGGCTCAGCAAGGTCGGGGAGAATTCGCTCTCTGACTGGATGGCGACAGCGAAGACGGGGTCGGAATAGGCCCAGCCCTTCTCGGCGATGTCCTTGAGCTCATAGTAATTGTTGATCAGTTCCTGGGTGAAGTCCTGCGGGATCCCCTTGGGGGTCAGCGCGGTAATGGTCTGCTCGATGGTGCCCAGTTCCTTGGAAGCATGCACGAGGCAGGTCATGTCGATGTTCATGTTGTGGTTGAGCATTTCCGGTCCGCGGTAATCGCCGTTGACCACCGGCAGCCCGTCCGCGCCCAGGGTATAGGTCACGCCATCAACACCATTTTCCAGCACAAAGAGGGTTTCAGGCTGAATCATCCATTCCATGAGCATCCAGGCCGCCTTGATCTGTTCAGGGGTGGCGGCGGAGGAGAAGCCCAAGATCACGCCGAAGGGGTTGTCCGCGCGGATCTGCGGGAAGTCGACAAAGCCGGGCTCCACCACCTGGTAGGAGCTGACCACCGCCAGCTTGGCGTCCGGGTTCTTCTCATAGAAGGATACCAGCCAGCTGACGTTGCCGGAAATGTAGCCGCCGTAGATCAGTTTCTTTCCGTTGATGAAGTCGGTCTGCCACTGGGAAGCGCCGGCGCCCACATCCGCCTGGTCCAGGTCATACTCGCTGGAGAAGAATCCCTGGTTGAACTCTGCGTTCTGGCGCTTGAGCAGTTTATAGGTCGGGTACCAGCTCAGGCTGGGGGTGCCAAGGCTGGAGTGCATGGCCCATTCAGCCTCGTCGACCGGGAAATCACGGAATGCAAAGTTTTGGACATACGCCGTCTTGGGCAGGGAAAGGCCGATGGGGTTCTCGGCCAGGCCGGCTTCCTGCACTGCCTTGACGGCGGCGACATACTCCGCATAGCTCTTGGGCAGGGTGAGGCCCAGCTGCTCCAGCCAATCCATGCGGATGAAGTTGGCGTAGGTAAAGGTCGTGTTGTAATAGGGGCGCTCAGTCAGCACGAAATAATCCTTGCCGTTGATCTTGGTATAGCCCAGCTGGTTGTTGTCCACCATGGTCTGGTAGAAGGTGGGCGCGACCTTCTTGAACTCTTCCAGATCGATCTCGGCCATGGCGCCGTCATTGGCCCACTGGGCCACTTTGGGATAATCATACTCCATGAGGATGGTGGGGGTCTCGCCGCCCGCGATGAGCAGGCTGTACTTGGTCATGACGTCGCCGCGGGGGATGGCAACGTATTGCACGTCCACGTTGTACTTCTCGCCGAATTCCTTCTGTATCCAGCGGGTCCAGTAGTTGTCATCCACGGCGGGGTAGCCTTCCTTGCTGCGGTCATAGACCGGCACGGTGATCTTGACCCGGTTCTCAAAGGGAACCAGGTGCGCGGGGCTGGCCCCGGGAGCGGCTTCCGCCATCGCGTCAAGCGGCGCCAGGGACAGCAGGAGGGACAGCGTCAGGGCAGCCAGGACCAGGTTTTTGAGCACTCTTTTCATAACAATCTCCTTTTTTGATGTTCAAGTGATACCGTAGCGGGTTCAGCCTTTGACAGCGCCGACCATCACCCCCTTGACAAAATGTTTCTGGATAAACGGATAGATCAGCAGGATCGGAAGCGTGGCGAACATCACCGTGGCGGCCTGAAGCACTTCCGGCGTGCTGGTGACAGCGGCGCCCTCGGACAGGCTGATGGCGTCGGCGCCGGAGTTGAGCACCATGTTGCTCAGCAGGTACTGAATGGGCTGCAGCGCCTTGCGGGTGATGAAGTAGCGCGCGTCAGCGTAGGCGTTCCACCGGCCCACCGCATAAAACAGGGAGAGGGTGGCCAGGATGGGCTTGGACAGGGGCAGGGTCACCCGGGCAAGCATCTGGAAGTGGGAGGCGCCGTCCAGGTAGGCGGCCTCATACAGGCTCTCCGGGATGGTGGATTCCAGATAGGTCCGCATGATGAGCATGTTGTAGGGGGAGAAGGCCAGCGGCAGGATCAGGACCCACATGGAGTTTGTGATCCCCAGCCGCCTGTAGAGCAGGTATTCGGGGATGAGGCCCGCAGAAAAGTACAAGGTAAAGAGGATGATCAGGGTAAACACGCGCCTGCCCGCCAGCATGCTCCGGGAGAGGGGATAGGCCGCGCAGATGGTGACCGTCATGCCAATCAGGGTGAACAGCAGGGTCACCAGGATGGAATACAGCATGGAGTAGGTAAGCTGTCCGTCCCGGAAAATGGAAGCATAAGCGTCAAAGTTGATCTGTTTGGGCAGGAGGTAGATCGACTTGGCCAGGACCGCGGTGTTGCTTGAAATGGATTTGGACGCAATGTGTAAAAAGGGCAGGATGCAGGTGGCGCATAGGAACAGGATCACCGCGGAGATGACGAAGTCGGACAAGCGCGCCTTGTTCAGGCTGCCGCTTCTGGGCTGCCTGAGCATTGGTTCCCGCGCCTTATTGTCACTCACGGCTGCCCTCCTCCCTATATCAGGCCGCTCTCGCCCATGGATTTGGCAAAGCGGTCGGCAAAAAGCACCAGAAGGAACCCAGCCAGGGACTGAAAAAGCCCCACAGCCGTCGCGTTGCTGAAGTTCCCGCCCGCCAGGCCCTTTTCATAGATATAGATGGCCAGCTGGTACTGGTACTCCCGCACGTTGACATTGCCAAAGGCGCTGAGACGCTCAAAATTTGAGCCCATCACCCTCCCCAGGTTGAGGATCAGCAGCGTCACCATGGTGGCCTTGATGCCCGGCAGGGTGACATGCCAGATCCGCCGCAGCCTGCCGGCGCCGTCCACAGTGGCCGCTTCGTAGAGTTCCGGGCTGATCCCGGTCATGGCGGCCAGGTAGATGATGGAACCCCATCCCATGTTCTGCCAGACAGCCATCAGCAGGTAGGTGGCGGCCCAATGGTTCTTTTCTGTCAGGAAAGGGATGCCGCTGTCAATCATTCCCGCATTCTTCATCACCACGTTGAGCAGTCCGGTATCCGGTCTGAACACCTGGTAGGAAACGCTGGCGATGATGACCCAGCTGAGGAAATGCGGAAGGTACAGGATGGTCTGGGAGAGGCGCTTAAAGCGGCGGAAACGCAATTCATTCAGCAGCAGAGCCAGGAGGATGGGCACAGGGAAGCCGATGAGCAGGTCCAGGAAATTGAACATCAGGGAGTTTTTCAGCGCGCGAAGAAAGTCCGCGTCACGGAAGATCTTCTCAAAAATACCAAACCCCACCCATTCGCTTCCGGCAAAGCCGCGGGCAGGTTTGTAGTTCATGAAGGCAATGCGAAGCCCCGGGTAGGCGGCGTACTTGAAGATAAACACAAAAGCAATGGGCAGCAGGAGAAGAAGGTAAAGCTGCCAGTCCCTGCGCAGCCTGTGCCCAAGCCGCATCAAACGTGTTCCAGCCGCGGATACGTCAGAAGACGGTCTGATCCGGTTTGTCAAATCGATCTCCCTTCATACTTGTACATCGCTGGCGATGGGATCATGGCGGCAGGCAAAATCAGGATGCTCTGTGTTCACTTGCGTTACGTCTGTTTATAGTGTAAACTGCAAAAAGGCTGAAATCTATACTATTTTACTTTCTAACTATGCAATTTCGACCATTTAATGGCGTATCGGGTCGGTTTTAAGAAAATCGCGACAAGCCGCGGGTCAACGCCACCGGGGATGGATCGATCCGCAGGGTGAAAATGGCGGCAGCGCCTAAAAAAGCACCGGCCACAGCTTAACTGACGAAAAGATAAAAAAAGCTTGCGGAGGATGACAAATGGCCGGAAAACTGAAACAGGTTCAGGAATACCGGGTGTATGAGCTGCCCGCGCAGTTCCCCGTGCTGCTGCTGGACGGGGAATCCTGGCACATCTCACCGGTGAAAAGAGACCGCCTTCATTTACATAACTGCCTGGAAATCGGCATCTGCCATTCCGGCAGCGGCATGCTTCAGGTCTGCCGGGAAGCCCATCCCTTCCATGCCGGGGACGTCACCTGCCTGCCCCAGAACATCCCGCATACAACCTGGTCCAATGAAGGGGACGTCAGTCTGTGGAGCTATCTGTTTGTGGACCTGCGGGGCCTGCTGTTCCATCTGATGCCCGGGGAGAGCAATTTTGAGCTGATCCACCCGTTCCTCACTCAGGGCCGGTATCTGTTCTCTGAGGAACGGAACAGGAAAATCCATTTTCTGGCAAACAGCATCCTGGGAGAGATGCGCCAGCAGGGCGAAAACCATAATCTCCTCGTCCGCTCCCTGTTTCTGGCGCTGTTCTGCGAATTGAAACGGCTTTTCACCTTCCCCCTGCCCGACCCCGGCGCCCCGCGGGATGGTTCAGGCCACAGCCTTGCGCTGGCGCCGGCCATCCATGCCATTTACACAGGATACATGAACCCGCTGAGCATACAGAGACTGGCGGATTTATGCCACATGAGCCAGACACATTTCCGCCGCACCTTTCTGGCCATCATGGGCACCTCCCCTTTGCAGTTCATCAACGCCCTGCGGGTGGACAGGGCGGCCCTCCTGCTGTCAGCCACCAATGACGCGGTGCTGGACATCTCACAGGCCGTGGGGTTTGTATCCCTTTCCAGCTTCAACCGCTGCTTTGTCCGTCTGAAAGGCGTCTCCCCCCGTATCTTCAGGGCCGCCAGCCGGCAGAACGGGACAGCCGGCGGCGAAAACACTCAGGTGCTGAAATACGCAGGCTGGAAGTTCCCAGACCTGTAATACTTAACGAATGAGCAAACGCACCGATGGGACGAGGATTTTTGATGGCTCCGCTAATCCGAAAGAAGGGGGGCAGAATGCTGCCGCCGCCTGCGGCGGATGAAGGCAGCATGACAGCCCAATGAGCTAAGGAGTGAAGCACGCGTCAGCGATGCTTGACGACTATAGCGAATTGAGGGCACTGCGCCGTAGTCGCAGCCTACGCCGAATGAAAGAGGCAACGTGTCTTAATACCCAGCCATTGAAAGCCTGCTTTCAATGGAGAGGAACCGCACCGGAGCGATAAGCCCGGGTTGCTTGCTGCCCGGGATGAGAGCGGAGGATGCGGTGACGAAGACTGTCTCATCAAAGCGTTTATGATTGAGTTTAGTATAAGCGGGAAGAATCAGCCCCGCATCGTCCTGGCCAGGAAGGCCTGGGTGCGCGGGTTTTCCGGTTTTACAAAAAGTTTAGAAGGCGGGGCATCCTCCACCACTTTTCCGGCGTCCATGAAAACGACCCGGTCCGCGGCGTCGCGGGCGAACGCCATCTCATGGGTGACAATCAGCATGGTGAGGCCGCCGTCCTTGAGGGTGCGGATGACGGAAAGCACCTCGTCGACCATTTCCGGGTCCAGCGCGCTGGTCGGCTCGTCAAACAGCAGCACCTCCGGATCCATGCAAAGGGCGCGCGCAATGGCGGCCCGCTGTTTCTGTCCGCCGGAGAGCTGGGAGGGGCGCGCGTCGCGGTAGGGCAGCATGCCCACGCGCTCCAGGTAGAACATCGCCTTTTTCACGCTCTCCCCGCGGGAGCGCTTCAGCACCCGCATCTGACCGGCAATGCAGTTATTCAGCGCGGTCATGTTGTTGAACAGGTTGAACTGCTGGAACACCATGCCGACGCGGGCGTGCAGCAGGCTGGGGGGCATCCGGGTCACATCCTGCCCTTTGAACAGGATCTGCCCGCCGTCGGGCATCTCCAGCAGGTTGATGCAGCGCAGGAAGGTGCTCTTGCCGGATCCGGAAGGCCCGATGACGCAGACCACCTCGCCGGTATTCACCGACAGGCTGATGCCGGAGATGACCTCATTTTGGCCGAAGCGCTTGACCAGCCCGGTCACGCGCAGGATTTCCGCTCCTTTTTCAGCCATGGGAGGTCCCTTTCTTTCCCGGCACCTCGATTTCGGAGCCGCTGTCTGACTGGGAGCCGTAGACCGTGTAGGACTTGCTGCCGGACATCTTCTTTTCCACCAGCCGCAGCAGGCGCGTGAAGGTGAAGGTAAGGATGAAATAGATCACGGACGTAATGAAAAAGACCTCAAAATACCGGTAGTAGGTGCCCGCGGCGGACTTGGACATAAAAAACACCTCGGTGACCGAGATGACGTTGAGCACGCTGGAGTCCTTGATGTTGACGACGAACTCGTTGCCCACCGAGGGCAGGATGTTCCGGATGGCCTGCGGCAGGATCACGCCGGTCATGGCCTGCCAATGGGTCATCCCCACGGCGGTGGCGGCCTCCTTCTGCCCGGCGTCAACACTGAGGATGCCGCCGCGCACAATCTCGGCCATATAGGCTCCCGTGTTGATGGACACCACCAGGAAGGCGGCGCTGAGCGCCGGGAGATTCAGCCCCAGGTACTGGCTGGCGCCGTAGTAAACCACCATCGCCTGCACGATCATCGGCGTTCCCCGGAATATCTCGATGTAGGCGTTGAGCAGCAGTTTGACAGCGCCAAGGCCGAACCTGTTCAGGCCGCCGGCGTCCCGCTTGAGCTGAATGGTCCGTACGATGGCTACCAGCAGGCCGATGACAAAGCCCGCGGCCGTTCCGACCACGGCGATGAGGAGGGTATTGGCGGCGCCTGACAGGAAAAGGCCGCCGTACTTTTCCAGCAGGAATATGATCCAGTCAAAGAATGTGTTTGGCAATGCGGCTCCTTCATGAAATGAATGATTGAAGTGTTGCTGGAGTGCCTGGTCTATGGGATTTCATTTTTGGGACCGGGGGTCATTGGCCCCCGGTCCCTTTTCCGGCAGAACGGGAATCACTCGCTCAGCGGCTGCCTTTTCATTGCACTGATCATCATCTCGTCGCGCGTCTCCTGGTCTATCTCCGCCAGGGCGGCGTTGATCCGTTCAGTCAGGTCGCTGTTCTTGCGCAATCCGACGGCAACCGCCGTGTCGTCCGGATTGTCGGAGACAAAGCCCTGCCCCTCGTCAAAGGAGACGAATGTAAACTCAGGATTGGAAATCATGGCTGACTGCGCGCCAGGGCGCTCGCTCACATATCCGTCAATGCGGCCGGACGTCAGCGCGACGATCATGGCGGGGAAGGTCTCCATCGCGGTCTGCTTGTCAACGCCCGGGATCTGATCAATGGCGGAATAATGAACTGTCGACAGCTGGCCGGTGATTTTCGCCCCCTGAAAGTCGGACAGGGTCTTGGCGCCCGCAAAGGGGCTGTCCTTCATTACCACGATGACCAGATCGCTCTGATAATACGGCTCCGAAAAATCGATCATGAGTTTTCGTTCCGCCGTGGGGCTCATGCCCGCGAAAATGGCATCGATCTTCCCGGAGGTCAGCGCCAGGATCAGGCCTTCCCATTCGATCTTGACGATTTCGAGCTCCATGCCCAGTTTTTCGGCGACCTTCCGCGCGATCTGGATGTCATAGCCGTCCGCGAAACCGCCGGACGTGACCGGAACGGTAAATTCATTCGCTTCATTCTGACCCCAGTTGAAGGGCGGATACAGGCATTCGCTGCCTACTTTCAGGGTTTCGGCTCCGGCCAGCGCGGCCAAAAGCATAAGGGCGGTCAGGATACCTGCGAACAGTCTCTTTTTCATGGTTTTCCTCCAACAAAATATTTCGGGCGGCAAGAGCGCTGAGCCCTCGCCGCCTGATCAAAGCGGAGGTGACTTGATAGCGCTCCACGGCTCTGGCCGTGACAGTCATCGGGATGTTCTCCCGATGCCCAACAGGTCGGCTCCGATTGCCGTCCTGTTTCGGTGGTTACCCTTTCCCGGCAGGATCACGGCCGTCCGGCGGCTCCCCTGCGGTACTCTTGTTTCCCACTCCTCTATCCTTCAACAGGAATATGAAGTTGGTTGAAGAATAACAGAGATGATGAATCTGTCAAGCGTTATTTCCTCAGCCGGACAATATGCCCAAAAATAAGGCGGCGCAAAGGAAAACGGAGATATTATCCTCCGAATCCCCGGCAGGGATGTCCTCCCCCTGATCCTGAATATGATTGAATTATATAGGAATTGCCCTCATTGACCCCGCGCCGCCAAAATGCGGCGCGGGATTGCATTTATTCTGTTTCTTGCAGGTGCCGCGGCTTGATCCGCGGCCTGGTCAGTTCATAGCTCTCCTGGGTCAGCTGATAAATAAACCCGTCGGGCACGTCGCCCGACAGGTTCACCGTGATCCAGTGGTCATGGTTCATGTGCCAGCCCGGGCGGATATCCCTGAACATCCCGCGAAGCAGTCCGGCCCTGATCGGCTCGCATTTGAGGTTGACGGCGGGGCCCTTGTCCGTCCGCATGATCAGCGCGAAAAGCTTACGGTTCCCTGTGTGGCGGGCAACGGTGGTGATAAAGTCACGGTAAAACGGTTGGTCCAGCGCCGCGCCTTCCATCCCTGAACAGAACCCGGCAAACTCCTCCCAGGTCATCCGGCCTGCCTGAGCCCCAGGCGGGCCAGGATCCTGTCCCTGCGCTTCCTGCGTTTCTCCTTCGCCGCCAGCCGCTCGCCCAGGTCCCGCGCGCCGATGCCGTAGACCAGGTAGAGGATCAGGCCTGAGAGCAGCATGATGAACACGGTGGAGGCGGCGCGGCG
Source organism: bacterium UBA6115 (assembly GCA_002428405.1). The sequence goes on along the minus strand of DIWD01000062.1, from coordinate 29 downwards.
GCCGGAGGCGTTGATGTTGTAGCCGTACA
>DIWD01000077.1:5924-11343 GCA_002428405.1 bacterium UBA6115 | reverse complement strand
TGGAAGGCTTTCCCGTTACCGACCGGCTGGAAGGAGACATCGACTGCCTGCTGATGGGCTATGACACCGAGCTGACATACCGGAAACTGGTTGACGCGTCCATCCTGCTGGGACAGGGTGTCGAGTACCTCGCCACCAACCCGGACTGGGTGTGCCCGACAGAGTTCGGCTACGTGCCCGACTGCGGGTCCATCGCCCAGGCGCTTGAGCATGCCACCGGCAGGCTTCCGCATTTCCTCGGCAAACCGGAACCGGACATCGCCCTGCTGGCAATGGCGAAAAAAGCCGTAAAACCGGAGGAAACCCTGCTCATCGGCGACCGCGTCTACACGGACATCGCCTGCGGCAAACGCGCCGGCATCACCAGCATTTTGGTATTCAGCGGGGAAACGACCCCTGATATGCTGAAGGGGAGCGAAATCAGGCCTGATTTTGCGGTGGGGGATATCGGGTATATTTTAGACGTAATACAGCGGCAGACTTCCCATCCGGGCAGGGGCAGACAGGGTGCGTGAACGCGGAAAGGTTTCACTGTTATGAAGTGGCAGGGCAGACGGAAAAGCAGCAACGTCAGTGACCAGCGTGGACAGGCTTCCGGCGGTTTCGGGCGGCGCACGGCGCTCGCCGGCGGCATCGGCGGCATCGGCCTGATCGCGGCGGTGGTCCTGTTCCTCCTGACAGGAAACGGCGGTTTTCTGGGGGACATCTTCGGCGGCGGGCAGGTGGCCTTGCCCGACACTTCCCAGCAGGCTGCCTATACGGAAACGGCGGAGGAAAAGCAGCTGTTCGACTATGTGTCCGTTGCGCTTGCGGACATTGAAGACACCTGGAACCTCATCCTGCCTCAGTCTGAGTACCAGGTCGAGTATGAGGAGCCCCGACTGGTCATCTATTCAGGCTATGTGCAAAGCGCCTGTGGCGAGGCGGACTCCGGCAGCGGCCCCTTTTACTGCACGGCCGACAAGGCCATCTACCTGGATTTAAGCTTTTACAGCACCCTGGTGAAGAATTACGGCGCGAAGGAGGGCGATTTCGCGATGAGCTACGTCATCGCCCACGAAGCCGGGCACCATGTGCAGACCCTGCTGGGCGTGACCCAGCAGTTGAGCACCCTAAGGCGGCGCGTCACCGCAGGCACGCTGAGCCAGGAGGAGTTCAACCGCTACAGCGTCGCCTATGAGCTGCAGGCGGACTACCTGGCCGGCGTCGCGGCAAAGTTTATGCAGGAGCGCGGCTACCTGGAGAAGGGTGACCTGAACGAGGCCATGAGCGCGGCCGCCGCCGTGGGCGACGACGCCATCCAGCAGCGCGCCCAGGGCTATATCGACCCGGACACCTTCAACCACGGCACCAGCGCCCAGCGGCAGGAATGGTTCCGCCGCGGCTTTGAGGCCGGGGACCTGTCCGATTGGGATACGTTCAGCGGCATTTGACCGGAAAGCATACACCGCGGGAGGAGGGGGCATGGGAATCATCAGACCGGCGCTGGCCTTGCTTTTGGCGGGGCTGGTCGCGCTTGGCTTCATCCTCCCCAATCAACCCGTCAAGGAAGGAAGCAGCATCAATATGAACGAACAGAACCCCCAGGAGTATCAAAAACCCGCCGCGGAGGAGCTGAAGGCCCGCCTCTCCCCGCTTCAGTATTACGTCACCCAGGAATCCGGCACCGAGCAGCCCTATTATAACGAATACTGGGAGACGGATGCTCCGGGCATCTATGTCGATATCGTGACCGGGGAGCCGCTGTTCTCCTCAAAGGACAAATACCAAAGCTCCTGCGGATGGCCGGCTTTTTCCTCCAGCCTGGACGAAGAGAGCATCAAGGAATTGGAAGACAAGTCCTTCGGCCGCGTCCGCATTGAGGTGCGCAGCCGCCTGGGGGATACCCACCTGGGTCATGTGTTTGAGAACGACCCGGAGAGCCCCAACGGCACCCGCTACTGCATCAACAGCGCCTCCCTGCGCTTCATCCCGCTGGAAAAGATGGAGGAGGAGGGGTACGGGGACCTGATACCGGAAGTGAAAGGCGGCGAGTAGCCTCTGAGGGAAAGCCCGCTGCACAGGGCGGCGGGCTTTGTGTTACGGTCCAAACGGCGGGCCGACACTGGATTGTTGAAATTATGATTGGTTTACTATAGTGAATACAGCCTGAAAAGCGGCAGATAAATGAAGTGGACAGGCACGCCGGCTGCCTCGCCGGCGTTGCCGTCTGTTATGCGGGAGCACATCTGTCAGGTCGGGATCTGTCCGGCCTGAGTGCGTTTCACGGAACAACAAAAATATCGGGATTCAGCGGAATTCGCACGCCCACCCGATGATTTCCGCGTCGGTCGAGGATTCGACAGCGCGGTAGAGGCGCTCGGCGATACCGTCCGCCTGGGCTTTGTCCGCGGCGAGGACCGCGACGCTCAGTTCGGCCAGGCTGTGCGCGTCCTGATGCCCGCTTTCGATGATGCTTGCGTTGAAGGAGCGCCTGAGACCGAGAATCAGCGGCTTTACAAGGGAGCGCTTATCCTTCAGGCTTGAGCACCAGGGCGCGCGCAGGCTGATGGTAACCAGCAGAATCAACATGTGCCTGGCCGCGCCCCCGGTGGCTGGCTGATATACGTTCTGATGTCAGCCCAGCTGAGGGGGCGCTTGCCTGGCTTCACGGTCCGCCTTGCTTTCCGCGGCTTTCCGCACGCGTACGAGTTCCTCGTGGATGGAATACATCAGCATCGTCAGCTCAAACCCGATCCGGACGACGATCGGCCCGGCAAGCAGGTAAATCAGCCCGAAAATGCTGCCGCTGAACAGGATGTATAGGCCATTGAAGATTGCGTAAGCGGTCGCGAAGGCGTACAGAAACTTCAGGATCATCGGGACGAGGTATTTCGTGAAGTTGAACAGGCCGCTGACCTGGGACCCGAATCCCTTGTAGGTGTCCCTGCGGGCAGCGCTCAGGAAGAAGAAGGCGATCAACGCCGCCGCGATCACTGCCAGGATAAAGATGACGATGGATGAGGAACCGATGCCGAAGTCGCTGTAGTACATACTGCAATCCTCCTAAAATATTTGGAAACCCTGGACAGGCATTTCCTTTGTCCCGCTTTTCCAGTAAGGCCCCTCCGCCAGCGCTGCGGTACGGGCAGGGACCGTCCTTATCGCTGCTCTTCCCCGCCTTCGTCTGCGCCTTCTTTCCGCCATTCATTCAGTACTGCGCGGAAGGCCTCAAGCGCCTCCGCGGAACGTTCATAGGGCACGTACACCATGTAGGTTTCCAGGATGTCCCCGGCCGACATGGTAAAGCCCAGCCCCTTGGTGGGCATGGCGGTGAAGGGTATCTCCGTCGCCTGGAAGGCGATCTGCAGGGCGTTGCGCAGGGGGCCCGGCAGCTCGCCGATCAGGATGGGGTCGTCTGCCTGGATTGCGGCGCCTTTCTTTCCGCACTCCGGGCACGTCTCCCTGGAAAAGGCGGCAAAGCAGCCTTCGCAGTAACTGATCCCCTCCAGAGAGAGGGGCATTTCCTCCTGTGGTTCAATTAAGAATACCAGGTCCAGGATCTTGTTTCCCTCCCCGTCAGGCTGCGTGTAACGCGGGCACTGGTAACGCTCCATGGACCACCAGGTCCCCTGGGCGTCCTTTTTCAGGGTGAGGTCTTCTGCCTCCATCCTCTGAAGACTGGCCTCGCACTGCCGGAAGATCTCCGGTTCCTTCCCTTTGATGAGGCAGACGCCCAGATCGGCGGCGGGGAAATCCACCTGCGCATACCCCTCAGGCGCTTCCGTGCCCGGCGGCAGGAACAGGCCGATCCAGTACTGGAACGGCTCCTTGTCGCTCATCCGCATCAGGCCGATGTAGCTGTCCGCCTCGGGGAAGGCGGCGCGCCACGCCTGCGTTGCCAGCGGGCTGAGCTGCTCAAAGCGCCCCTTTTTGAACCAGTCCTCCCAGCAGGAGGCAAAGCCGCCGTCCGCCCTGTCCCCGTCGCTGTAGCAAATCCCGATGAAGCGGCTTTCCGGCGCCTGCTCCCGGTAGGTCCGGATGATCTCTGGCATGTTCATTCCCCCTTATGCTTTTTGGAAGGCTGCCGGGCGTGCCAGGGTGATTTCGTCGATCCTTTTCAGTTCCTCAGCGCTGAACGGTGCGCCGTCCTGCGCCTTGGCGCAGTCCCTGATCTGGGAGAGCCGGCTGGCCCCGATGATGACGGACGCGGTGACCGGGCTGTTGTGAAGCCAGCTGAGCGCCATCTGCGCCAGGCTCTGCCCGCGCGAGGCGGCAATGTTGTTGAGGGCGCGGATCTTGTCCAGCAGGGAGGGGGTGAACTGCTCCTTTTTGAGGAATACGCTTCCGCCCGCCGCCCGTGAATCCTCCGGTATCCCGTTGAGGTAGCGGTCGGTCAGCAGCCCCTGCGCCAATGGGGAGAAGGGGATCGCGCCGATGCCCTTTTCCTCCAGCACCCTGTATAGCCCGCCCTCCGGCCCCCGGTCGAACAGGTTGTAGCGCGGCTGGTGGAGAAGGCAGTGGATGCCCATATTTTCCAGCAGGTCCGCCGCTTGGGCGGCGCGCTCCGGCCCGTAGTTGGAGATCGCCGCGTACAGCGCCTTGCCGCTGTTCACTGCCTGCGCCAGCGCGCCCATGGTCTCCTCCAGCGGTGTGTCAGGGTCCGGGCGGTGGGAATAGAAGATGTCCACATAGGAAAGCCCCATGCGTTTCAGGCTCGCGTCCAGGCTGGCCAGCATCCCCTTGCGGCTGCCCCACTCGCCGTAGGGGCCCTCCCACATGAGGTAGCCCGCCTTGGTGGAGATGATGAGCTCGTCCCGGTGCGGGGCCAGGTCCTGCCTGAGGATCCTTCCGAAAGTCTCCTCCGCCGTGCCGGGCAGCGGGCCGTAGTTGTTGGCCAGGTCAAAATGCGTGATGCCCAGGTCAAAGGCCCCCAGCACCATCTCCCGGCTGTTCTCATAGGGGAAGATGCTGCCGAAGTTGTGCCACAGGCCCAGGGACACGAAGGGCAGCTTCAGGCCGCTCCTGCCCGCGCGCTTATACTGCATCGCCTGATAGCGTTTTTCATCTGCCTTATACATTTGTCCTCCGGCGCGGCCCGATAACTGTCTGAAATCATGCCGCTTCCCCTTGATTATACCCCCGCCCGGGGTATACTTCAACCAAACGGCTTTTACTTTACGCAAAAGGAGAGCGGCATGAAATTCGTCTCATGGAACGTCAACGGCTTCCGGGCCGTGCTGGGGAAAAACTTCGACGAGGCCTTTATCGCGCAGGACGCGGATTTTTTCTGCCTGCAGGAGACCAAGATGCAGCCCGGTCAGGCCGAATATGACCCGCCGGGCTATGAGGATTTCTGGCATTCGGCTGAAAAGAAGGGCTATTCCGGCACCGCCGTGTTCACCCGGCGACAGCCTTTGAAGGTGGAGTTCGGCATCGG
>DIWD01000077.1:0-5833 GCA_002428405.1 bacterium UBA6115 | reverse complement strand
ATCTACTGCGGCGACCTGAACGTCGCCCACCAGGAGATCGACCTGAAATACCCGCGGCAGAACCGGGGCCAGCCCGGCTTTTCCGACCAGGAACGGGAGAAAATGACCCGGCTTTTGGAGGCGGGATTCACCGACAGCTTCCGCCGCCTTTATCCCGACAGGACAGAGGCCTATACCTGGTGGAGCTACCGCAGCAATGCCCGCGCCAGCAACGCCGGCTGGAGGATCGACTATTTCCTTGTTTCTGACCGCATCGCGGACAGGATCAAGGCCGCCGGCATACAGGACCAGGTCTTTGGTTCTGATCACTGTCCGGTGACGCTGGAGATCGATGTCTGAATAAAAAACCTGGAGGCAGTGATGACAATGGAGCGGATCGCCGAAATGTCCATCAGCACCCAACGCCTGATCATCAGGCGTTTTTCGGAAAAGGACGCGGCCGGCCTGTTCGCGTTGAGGAGCGATCCTGACACTTGCAGCGATAATGGCGGTTATGCGCCGGTTCTTGCGATGGACGAAGGATTTAATGGCCTTGTCAGGCAGTTCGTACAGGATCCTGGCCGTTTTTCCATTATAGTCAGAAGCACAGGTGAGGTGGCTGGGAACCTCCATGTGATGGAGCCGCCGCCCCCAGGGCGCGGTGTTCCCGCGTTGGAACTCGGCTATTCAATCAGCAAAGATTTCCGCAGGCAGGGAATCGCGACGGAGGCAGTGAAGGCTGTCATGGATTATTGCTGTCAGGAAGCGGGCACGGAGTTGTTTCTCGCGGGAGTGTTTTCCTTTAACCTGGCTTCTCAGAAGATGCTGGAAAAACTCGGCTTTATCCGGGAAGGAATCACATATAAAGCAGTGGACCATCCTGTGCACGGCCTGGTGGACATGGTCAATTATTACTGGGAAAAGCCGGAAGCGGACCAGGCAGGCTGAACAGCGGTTTTTTATCGGGATCATGCTGCAAAATGACACCCGTGGATTTTGATTGTGCAGCGCCTCTGCGTCATGGGGGAACGCCTCAGTACTGCTGTTTCCTCAGGAACAGGCGGAAGGAGGCGGCCAGTAGCAGCAGGCTGAACAGCGCGCCGAAAAGCATATACAGCCCGAACCCCAGGTTCGCGGGATCGCTGTCCTTCAACAGCAGCACGGCGAGGCCCTTCGCGGACCAGAAGTTGGGGAAAATGCCCAGGATGTACTGCCGCGCGCCCTGGAAGGCCGGCAGGACCAGCAGCATGGGGATGAAGGCCAGCAGGCCGGAGCCCTTGATCCACGCGAAGCCCTCCACCTTGTTTTTGGCCATTCCGCCCAGCAGCAATGCCAGTACGGGCGCCAGAAGGCCGGATGACAGGCTGTACACCAGGATCTGCGGCGTGCTGAGCCGGTCCAGCAGACGTTCGCCCATCAGCACATAGGCGTCCGCGGCCAGCCATTTGGTGCCCTGGAGCACCAGGAACACGCTCAGGACGGATAAGAGCAGCACATAGGTCATTTTAAAGAGGAGATAGCCGGACAGGCCCAGGGGCGTCGCCGCGATGGTATGCAGGGTGTGCTCATCCTTATGGTCCAGCAGCTGGAAGACGGCCATCGAGCCGGCCATGATGCCGCCAAAAGCGGAGATGAACAGCACCATCAGCAGGGAAACGGTCCGGGCGGCATACGCCTCCATCGGCGGCAGCCCCGCAATCACCCGGGGGAACACAAAACAGGACAGGGCCAGCAGCATCACCGGGAACCCCAGCATCATCAGGGTGATGGGGTCGCGCAGGATGCCCTTGAGTTCGTATCGCAGAAGTCTTCCGTATTTATTCATAGCCTACTCCACACAGGCATGGCGCCTGAACAGCCTGAGTACGGGGAAACGGTAAAGGGTGAGCGCGATCAGCGCGAGCCAGGCGGCGCCCAGCGCAGCGCGCGTCTGATCAGACGTGTTGCCGGCGGCATAATCCAGCGCCGCCGTCGCGGCCCCGGAGGGCGAGAGCAGCACGGCCCAGGAGAAGGATTTTGGAATCACCCCTGCAAACTCGAGGAGCACCGGCAGCAGCGAGATCATCATGAACAGCATCACCAGGCCCAGGGTCGCGGAGAAATCCCGGCTCCTCAACGCCAGCGCCAGGCCGATGCCCGCGTGGGCCGCGGCGGTGAGCAGGGTGAAAAGCGCCAGGAGGGCATAGTCCAAACGGATGCCGTGCAGGAAGAGCAGGGACAGGGAGACCACCAGGGCGGAGAGCAGACCCAGCATCGCGGCCGCCAGCGCCTTGGCCAGCAGGATAACTCCGGTGTGCACCGGCAGCACCAGCATGGTCTTGACTGTGCCGTCCGTGCGCTCCAGGTGGTGGAAAGCGCCGGCGAGCAGCAGGCTCATCAGCCCGGAATCCATATACAGCAGAAGGGACGCGAACCGCCGCGCTTCCTCGCCGGACATCAGCGCGAAGATCGCTACCCAGATCAGCGAGGTCCCCAGGGCGACCGGCAGGATCTTATAGCTCACCATCCGTTTTATTTCGCCCTTAAACAGCCTGATGAACGCGTTCATACCACCTTCACCCCCGTGACACGGATGAAGATATCCTCCATGCTGGTTTCCCCGCTGTGGATGGTTTCAATCTCTCTGTCCTTCAGGCAGCTTAGGAACTCCGGGTCCGCGCCGATGTTCTCCATCGGGAAACTGCGGCGTTCCACCTTTCCCGCCTCGCGGTACTCGACGGTGACCTCGCGGACGCCGTAACGCAGTTTGAGTTCCCGCGGCGTTGATACCTCCGCCAGCTTCCCCTGTACGCAGAAGGCCACGCGGTCGCACAGCTGCTCCACGTCACTCATCAGGTGCGTGGTCAGGAACACCGTGCCGCCGCCGTCCCTGAACTGCGCGATCATGTCCTTGATGATCCGGGCATTCGCCGGGTCCAGACCGTTGGTGACCTCGTCCAGGAACAGGATGCGCGGCGCGTTGATCATCGCGCGCACAAAGTTCAGCCGGACCTTCATCCCCTTTGAATACTCCCCGACCCGTATGTCGCGGTATTCCCACAGGCCCACGCGGGTGAGAAGCTCTTCAATGCCGGCTGTTTTTTTGTAAAAGCTTTGGAAGAAGCGCAGGTTCTCCATCGCGGTAAGCTTGGTGAAGTGCACCGGCATCTCAAACCCCACGCCGATCTGCTCGTAATAGGCCTTGCCGGTTTTGCGCAGGTCCTCCCCGAAACACTGGATGCTGCCCCTGTAATCCTCCAGCAGCTTGGTGAGGATCTTCTGCGTGGTGGACTTGCCGGCGCCTGAGGGGCCCAGCAGACCAAAGATTTCACCTTCCCGTACCTCAAAGTCCAGCCCCGCGACGGCGTCCTGTTTGGCTTTCGGATAACGGTAGGACAGGTTTTTGACGGTGAACGCGTTTGTCATGGTATGTTTTGCTCCTTTTGTGTGGATAGCGTCTCAGGAGGCAGGGGAGAAAGGCTCCCGCCATTCTCTCCCCGGGGCCCGCACAGCCCGTACTGCATCATGTCCAGCGCCAGTTCCAGCTGGCCGAAGGTATCTTGCGTGCCGCTGATGCCGGGCAACAGGTGGAGGTTGGAGAACAGGATGTCCAGCATCCTGCGCACGAACTCCGGTGTGAATCGCGCGTCGATCTGGCCTGCGGCAACGGCGCTGTCCGCCAGCGCCTCAAGCATCCTGTTCTTTTCACCCGGGAAGCACGCCGTCAGCCGCTTTATCAGTTCCGGTTCCTCGGAAAGCAGCCGGGAGGTGAGGTTGTACATCCGCTTGTCCTGAAACATAAAGGCCATCATTTCCCGGCTGAGCAGCTTGACGGCCTGGAAGAAATCCCCGCCCGGGGAAAGCCCCTGCAGCCGGGGGAGGAAGAACTCAGACTTCTTTTTGGCGATCATGTCCATCAGCGCCAGGTACAGCCCGAACTTGTCCCCAAAATGGTGATAGAGGCTGCCCTTGCTCATCCCCGCCCGCTTCAGGATGTCGTTGAGCGAGGCCTGAGCCCAGGATTTCTCTGAGAACTCATCCAGCGCGGCTTCATACAATTGCGGGAAGCGCGGCAGGGGATTATTGTCCCCTGTCAGCTGCTGCGGCTCAAAGGTTCTCTTCATTCCGCATTCTCACGCCTTCCTGACTGAACTTTTTGAGCAGTCTGCCGTCAATCCTCATCCTTCATCTGGGGACTCTTTTTCTTTTTCTTTAGGAGGCTCCCCAGCACCTTTACTTTCAAATAACCCAGAACCAAAACGCCGACGGCAATCAGCGCCCATACCCACCATTCCATCGCGTCATCCTCCTTTCGAATGGGTTAGACCGAGTGGTCTAAACCGGTTGGTCTAATTATGGCAAGGCAAAATGGATCTGTCAAGAGATTTTTCAATAAAATTTGCTGTTCGTTGGGACAGCACGTTCAATGTCTGCAAGTTACCATTGCTTTTGCTCATCTTCAGCTCATTGCCTGAGCTTCCTTCAATAAGGAATACAATGACCAGGCCGAAAGAATCTGCGCTCTTTTGGATGGAAAGAAAAGGCCCCAAATGAAGAGGCCGGTAATTAAAATATGAGATAATCTTCAAGCCGTTCAGCAATCTTGAAAGCTCAGAATACGGATGACTTTACAAGGAAGACAAATTGCCATCATCACAGGTGATCAGCACTTTATCCAGCCAATAAGTCATTCAGACAAATAATTCTGCTCCCTATGCTCTCATAGTAACGCAGCATTTCGTCAATTTTTCTTTTATCATAACTGGTAACGCAATCTGACAGGACATGAACGCCATAATTTGCTTTGCATAGGTTGTAACAGGTTGATTTGACACATGCAACGGCATCCGCTCCTGCTATGTAGAATTCACATATTTCATTTTTACCGATAAAGTCTGTGAATTCTTCACTGCTTAATGCGTTTCCCTTGTATTTCGTAAACACATTTTTCGATACGATTTTCAAGTCTGAAACCAATTCGGACCCATGTGTATTGGGCTTGAAAGTCCTCGTGCCGGCTGATAAATTCTCATGCCTGATATAAATCACATGAATATCTTTACTCGCTGCCCAATCGATGGCCTGATTGATTGGGCCAATAACATCCTTGTAATTCTTTGTGATGTCATTTTGAATATCGATTATTACCAAGGCTTTCTTCTGCATGGTGACTCCCCCTCATCGGTTGATTTGTTTGCTTACTTGTTACGGACAGGGCACTTGATTATCGCACTTTTAAAGACATTCTGCCAGACGGCAATGAGCATTGCATTGTTCGTTTTCCTTTCATACAGAACGAATACTGCTACAATATTCTTCTTGGTTTTGGGGATAAATGCGAGTGTTTGGAGCCGTTGCATATCCGCGCGGAATGAAACGCAGAATACAGGATATCGCTGTAATATATAAACCAGACTTTATAGGGCAATCCAGTACCGCCTTGTATTGACGATACCTCTTTGAAGGTAATTGATCACTTTGTTCTCCAGGACCCCGCCATTCTTCTGGATCACCCTGATGGAACCGATATTGTCATCATCACAGGTGATCAGAACTTTCTCCAGCCCCATCTCTTCTTTGCAGAACTGCAGGACCATGGCCAGCATTTTCGTTCCATATCCTTTTAGGGACTCGGACCAGCGGATCTCATAGCCAATGTGGCCGCCGTATTGAAGAAGCGCAGGCGTCAGCACATGTCTGATGCCGGTTTCACCAATGAAACGCTCCTGATCGATCAGCCAGAACGTTGTCGCCCGGACATATCCAGGTCTTAAATCAATTCCGTGTTCGTCATTAAAAGCCGTTTCAATGATCCTCGCCGGATTCCCGAAAATCTGTTCCGCGCCGGGCCTGTGGACAGCATCCTCCTCCACCG
>DIWD01000056.1:20798-23266 GCA_002428405.1 bacterium UBA6115 | reverse complement strand
GGGGGACGCGAACATCTATCTCTTCGGTATGAAGGCCGATCAGGTCGCCAACATGTACCGTGAGGGCAGCTATGCCCCGATCCATTACTTTGAGCAGAATGTGGAGATCCGCAAGGCCCTTACCCAGATGATAGACGGCACCCTGTTCCCGGACAACCCCGCGATGCTGCAGCTGCTCTACCACGACCTGCTTTTCGGATCGGGCGGCAGCAAACCAGACAATTACTTTATTCTCAAGGACTTCGGTTCCTATGCGGCCGCCCAGGGCAGGGTCAGCTGTGATTCCCTGGACCGCGGCCAGTGGCTTTATAAGGCGATCACCAACACCGCGATGTCCGGTCCTTTCTCCACCGACCGCGCCATTGCCGAGTACAACGAACGGATCTGGAATTTGAAGTGATCCGGGAGGATGCACCCCCCTTCTCCCGGCAGTATTGACCCGCGCAGGCCCATTATCATGATGAAACGGTCGCAATGAAATTCGATCAGTCCCCGGTGCGTTCCCTGGCGGTGGGCGGAATCGTGGCGGCGCTGTACACGGCGCTGACGCTGCTGTTCGCGCCCATCAGCTTTTCCCAGATCCAGTTCAGGATCAGCGAGGCGCTCACCCTGCTGCCTGTGCTGTCCTCTTCCTCCGTGCCCGGGCTGTTCATCGGCTGTCTGGTCAGCAACCTCATCACCGGGCAGCCTTGGCAGGACGTTCTGTTCGGCTCCCTGGCGACGCTGGCGGCGGCCATGCTGACCCGGAGGTTTCGGAGAAATATCTGGCTGGCCGCGCTGATGCCGGTCGCGGTCAACGCCCTTGTCATCGGCCTGATGCTGTATTTTGTCTACGGACTGCACCCCTATATCAGTTTCCTCACCGTGGGCGCGGGCCAGGCTGCGGTGTGCTTTGCCCTGGGCGTGCCGATGGTGAAAATGATCGGCAGGATGGGGATTTCCCTGGAATAATACTAAACTCAATTATAAATGCTTCGATGAGCCGGCAATTTTCCGCCTCCGCGTTGCTTCATTCAGTCGGCTTAGGCTGCGACTACGCCTCCCTCTTTCAGCATAGCGGAGACAAAAAATCTCTCGGCCCATCAGCGCATTTATTCATTCGTTTAGTATAAGAGGCGCAGCGCGCCCAGGGCGATCCGCCGGGGGCGTTTTTTGCGTTATTGATAAAAATCGATCCCGGACGGACCGGGATCGATTGCCGGGAGCGCTCCATCATTGACGCAGAGCCCGAAAGGGTCAGGGCGTTCCCTGCTCTTTGTCAGAAAATGTTGCGTAAAAAAACACAGCCGTAAAGACCAGGCATAAAATGCCCGGTATGATCAGCAGATCGTATTGATCATGGAAGGTAAAGCCAATAAAGCTTGCGATGGCGTAAAATATCATGGAGCGGAAGCCCGCGTTCCTGCTGTTTCTTGAGGCAATGGCCGTCCCGCCTGCTGCCAGAAGGAGAATGATGAGGGAAATCGCTATGCCTGTGCTGATTCCGCTCCCATCATTCCCCTGTTCATGCACAGTAAAGGGGTAGGATTGGGAGAGCACGGCCAATGCCATGAAAATGGTGATGATCCCGATCACCAGCTTGGCTTTCTTCATGTTCACCTCCGGTCCGATTTCGCGGGACAAAGAGATGCGGATTCACCCAGGCAGAGAGCAAAGGCGCAATCAATAAGCGCAGGACAGGCTTACCCCGGCTATTTATGGTACAGCTTGTGGGTCTGGTATTTCGGATCGCAGGTGAGGTTGACGCCCAGGCGGCGGAAGACGTTTTCGTCCACCTGGGAGAGGATGACGGAGGTGTGCACCTCGCATCCGGACAGCTGCGGCAATTGGCCCATGGCCAGCGCGGCCTTCGGGCTGCCGGCGGCTGTGATGGAAAGGGCGACAAGCACCTCGTCGGTGTGTAGCCTTGGGTTGCTGTTGCCCAGGTAATTCAGCTTCAGGTTCTGGATGGGCCCGATGACCTCCGGGGGAATCAGCTTTTCCGGCTGGGGAATGCCGGCCAGCTGCTTGAGCGCGTTGAGCAGGAGGGCGGCCGATGCGCCCAGCAGGCTGGAAGTCTTGCCGGTGACCAGTGCGCCGGAGGGCAGCTGAATGGCGGCGGCAGGGCTGGCTGTGGCCTCCGCGCGCCTGCGGCAGGCGCCGATGACGGGCCGGTCCTCATCCGTGAGGTTCAGCTGCTGCATGAGCATGCGCAGCCTCGCGACCTCATCCTCCCCCGCGTGGCCGCGGCGCTGCTCGCACAGCGTGGTATACAGCCTGCGGAGGACCTCCTGCCGGGCGGACTGCTGCACCAGGGGATCGTCTGTGATGCAGGAGCCCGCCATGTTCACCCCCATGTCGGTGGGCGACTGATAGGGCATCTCACCCCAGATGCGTTGCAGGGTGGCGCTCAGGACGGGAAAGACCTCAATGTCGCGGTTGTAGTTGACTGCCTGGATACCGTAGGCCTCCAGGTGGAAGGGGTCGAT
>DIWD01000056.1:0-20787 GCA_002428405.1 bacterium UBA6115 | reverse complement strand
GCAGGTTCCAGATGGGGAAGGTCTCAAACTTGGCATAGCCGGCCTTGATGCCGCGGACATTGTCCTGGTAGAGCTGGGACAGGCAAACCGCCATCTTGCCGGAGCCGGGGCCGGGCGCGGTGACCAGCACCAAGGGGCGGGTCGTCTCCACATACTCATTCCTGCCAAAGCCTTTCTCGCTGACCGCAAGGGCGATATCGGAGGGATAGCCGGCAATGGGATAGTGCAGGAAGACCCTCATCCCCAGGCTGCGCAGACGCCTGCGGAAAGCGACGGCCTGCGTCTGTGCAGCCCAGTGGGTGATGACCACGCTTTCCACCAGCATGCCCACAGCCCGGAACGCGTCGATCAGACGGAGCACATCCTGGTCATAGGTGATGCCCAGATCGCCGCGCAGCTTGTTTTTTTCAATGTCGTTGGCGTTGATGGCGACGATGATTTCAGCCTGCCCGCTCAGGGTCATCAGCATGCTGATCTTACTGTCGGGGCGGAATCCCGGCAGCACCCTGGCGGCGTGGTTGTCGTCAAACAGTTTGCCGCCCAGTTCCAGGTACAGCTTGCCGCCGAACTGGCGGATCCGCTCCTTGATTTTCTCCGACTGGGTGCGGGTATACAGGTCATGGTCAAAGCCGGCTCGCATCTTTCCTCCTTCATAAAGAGAGGGGGCCGGGGCCCCCTGTGTAATATTCAACGCTGATTATTCTATGATAAACGGGAGGCGTTTGCAACGCACTTCAGCCCGAATCGCGAAAAACATCCGGCACCGGACACGCCGAATTATCCGTTTTAGACATCGGCAGACAGCATGATGGGATCATCCCGCGCGGGTCACCGCTCTGAGGATACCCCAGCCATCATTTTTTTCCATGTCTGCCGGGTCATGAGGAACTGGTCGCTGTGTTTCCTGACGTTCCGGCAGTACTTTTCGAACTCGTCCGCAATCTTCAGGAAACGTCTGTCATCAAAGTATTCCGCCAGTTTCGGCAGCGTCCTGGACAGGGTGTTTCTGATTGCCTTCATTTTCTTTTCAAAGCCATCCGGCTGTGTGATGTAGATCAGCAGGGGTTTGTATCTCACCCAGCCTATGCATGCGGCGACGAAGCGTGTGTTGACGGATGGCGAACCGGCTGTGATCGGCTCGAGGTGGATGGGCAGCACCCCGGAGAGGAGATGCTGATAAATGGAAAACCCGTCGTGGAAAGTATAGCAGGGGACCAGACGCACCGTGCGGTCCCTGAGCAGGGTGGACAGGAAAGTGTCCTCGCCCCGCGCCCCGGGGGGATTGAAGAAGGGCAGGGTTTTCTCAGGCCGCGTCAGGTTGATGCATAAATTCGCGCCGGAGATGAATTTGCATCCGCCAAGGAGTGGAACGTCCTCGCCTTCCTGTCTCAGCAGGACGTCTGTGGACGCGTAGGTGACGCCCCCGGACCGCATCAAGTCTTTGATGCTGCCCCAGTTGATGATATCGTTGCTGATTGCCCCGATGAACGCCCTGAAGGTTTGTTCGCTCAGCGTTTTATTGAAAGCGATTTGCGGGATGGGGGAAACATAGCCGCAGTGATGCCCGTTGGTATAGTCAGCTTTTTCGATTTCCTTCAGGTGCGTCAGGAAAACCTGTTCGCCGCTCCAGATACACTTATTGTGCTTGTTTGTGACAGCCATCGGGTATTCGTCATCATCAAGGAAAAGGAGGCAATCCATCCGGTTCTCTATGGCTGCAAACAGGACCGCGTTGCGTTTCCCGGCATACCCCGCGCCAAAAACGTTCTTCAGTTCAGCCTGGCTGTATGAATCATTCTCCTTCAATCTCTCGATGCTGTTCAGGACGTTTTTCGCTCCCAGGAATACAATGTTCTCAAACGCGTCGACGATTTCCTGACTAAGGTTCGTATAATCGGTCGACTGGGTGTTGTGGTATTCCACATCGTAGGAAACAAACAGGCTCAGGCGGATCTTCAGTTCTTCCGGCAGTTCCCGTTTCGTGTTGTTCCAGGTGTTGATATAAGCTGAGAGTACTTTCCTGAAGGACTTGCGTCCTGTCGCGAAACCTATTCCCAGCCGGATCTCTTTCATTCGTATCTTCTCCTTGCATTTTCAGCTCAACGGCGCAGGCATGACAGATTGACGGTCAACCGCCGTGCGTTTTTTAGGGACGGACCACAATGGGACGACGCTGTGGAAGCGTCTGTCCATTGCGGGCATTCTGCCCTGACTTTTGCTTGCTGCGCCATCATCATACCGTACATATTCGTGTCCGCGCAAGGAGGCAAGGGATGGAACGGGGAACCGGCGGGAAGAAACCGACCGCGCGTGCCTTTTGATTATTTGGATTTATGAACCGGGGAGGATCCCATGGCAAGGAACTGTCAATCACTCATCATCCTGCTCCCGCGGCAGGCCTGATGAAAAACATTCAACTCCCCTGCCCTCCCGCGCAGAAGGAGCTTCCCATCCAACCGGAAGGCGCGCCTGAAGAAGCGCTTGTAACAGAATACCGTACGGAAAGGCCGTATACCCTGTGGTACGACGCGGAAAGTTTCACGCCGGCTGCATTGGAAAACAGCGTCCTGTTTGAACTGAAGGATACTCACCTGACTGGCGAAGTATCCTTCAGTAATTAAAACACCTTGAAACCCGGGCAAGTTGGTGCCCGCCGGGCATATCAGAAGAAATACACGAAGGTGAGGGGATCACATCGCGCTGAGGATGTTGTAGATGATGACGCCAAGGTAGGTGCCGATGGCATAGCCGAAGGTGCCCACCAGCATGCTGGGCCCGATGAGCTTTGTCCAGCCCTGTGAGATCGCCATCGCGGCGGCCGTGGTCGGCCCGCCGATGTTGGCGTTGGAGGCGAGGATGATCTCCTCCAGGCTGAAGTTGAAGAGCTTGCCAAAGCCGAAGCTGAACAGCATATTCACCAGGACCATCAAGCCCGTCAGTACCAGCAGCAGAGGCGCTTCCTGGATAAGCGCGCTGATGGAGGCCGGAACGCCGATGACAAAGAAGAACAGGTAGATGAGATAGGTGCCGATCTCCTGTGAGCCGGAGACCTTCTCAGTCTGCTTGCCGCCGAAGGTAGCCAGCAGGATGGAAAGCGTGGTGATCCAGATGTACTGGCTGCCAAGCAGGCTCTTGAACAGGGAAAGGATGAAGTTGTCGCCCGGGATCATCCCGCCGATCCAGCCGGCGAGGAGCTTGGACACCATTACGATGGCCGCGGCCACGGCCACGTTGATGGCGATGTCCTTGATGGAGATTTCCTTGCGGCCCCAGAAGGCGGCTGCGCGGGTCTTTTCCTTTTCCAGCACGTTTTTGTCCAGGCCCGCCTGCACCTCATCCATGTGCGGGTGGATGTATGCCTTGATGAACAGGCGCTGCGCTGGGATGGCCAGCAGCACGAAGAAGTACAGCGCCATGAGCAGGTTGTCGGCCACCGTGAGGGAGCCGATGGTCGTGGTGCCTGCCATATAAGTAGCGGCCAGGGCGGAGAAGTTGACGCCGCCGCCGATGTAGGAACCGGTCATGGTGGCGGCGGAGGCCGCCAGGTTCTCCAGGCTGGTGCCCCTCAGCAGCAGGAAGGCCAGCACCGCGCCGACCATCGTGCCCACGGAGCCCAGCAGGAAGATGATCAGGAAACGGCCTGTATCCTTCCACATCTTCCTCAGGTTGCACTTCATCAGCAGCATCGGGATGGCCAGGGGCACGGCGATGCCCCAGACGAAATCATCAAACACAGGGGCGCTGGTGGGGATGATTTTCAGGTTGACCATGAGCAGCGCGCCGATGAGCGCGAGGATAGCGCCGGACAGTTTGCTGGCCCATTTGAATTTTTGCTCCAGCCAGATGGAAAACGCCACCCAGCCGCACATCAGGGCCAGCAGCGGCCAGGTCTGCTCAGCGGTGAAGAGAGTGCCATTGGGAAACATAGGGGTGCCTCCTTCTTCGTGATTCTATCCGTTCCATCGTGCCTCAGGCACGGAAACGCCACGCAGGATGCCGGGCAGGGAGCTTATTGGATAGGGAAGTCAAAGTAAGTGTCGGGGTAGGGTTCGGGAAAAGCGATATAGTGCCACCATTCTTCCTGATATAGGCGGAAACCGTTTGCGCACATCGCGTCCATCAGGATCAGGCGGTTGGCCTCCTGCAGGGGGCTCAGCCCCAGCGCGCCGTGGTGGCTGCGCAGGTCCATGAAGTCGAAGATGCTGCCCATGTCCAGTTCCTGCCAGGTGTTCCTGTCCACGAGGGTCAGGTCCACCGAGCAGCCCCGCGTGTGGCCGGAGCGCTTTGCGATGTATCCCTTGGGGAATAAGTCCCGTTTCTCCTCATTTGGGTAATGCACCATCCTGCGCCGGCAGTCCTCAGGATCCTCCGCCCAGCGGACAAAATCGTCCACCGCGCGCTGGGGCCTGAAGGCGTCAAAGATCTTCAGGACATAGCCTTGTCCCCGCAGCGCGGCCGCGGCGGTCACCAGCCGGTCTGCCACCTCCCGCGTGACGACCACCAGCGGCGCATGATACCCTGCGGCAGGACGGCCCAGGAAGTTTTCTGTTCCTGCATATTTTGCGTCCACAATGCAATCGTCAATGAACTCGTCCACATAAACGAAACCAGCCGGCAAACCCTTTTTTGGTACACCTTTTGTACTGAGGTTCATGTGCATCACCTTTGCTGAATATACACTTCTCTTTTTGGCGCGCAGCGCCGACAGGGGCAGGATATCACTGAATGCGGCAGGCAATCAATACCATTGCGGAATCATGGCCCTGACTGCAAGAAAGTGGAGAAACTGTGAATAAATATACCGCAAGCAGGATAGCATGCCGATGCCGCGTTGTATAGGTTGAATACAGGCAACAAGGAGGAAATGATGACAAAAACACAGAAAATACGCATAACCCTGATGCTGGCGGCGCTCATCGCGGTCATCCCGTTTTCAGGGCTTGCGGAAATGACCCAGAAGAGCATGACCATCCAGCTGGAAGGCATGCCGGAAGAAGTGCTTGTAACAGAGTACCGCATCGAAGGGCTGTATGCCGTCTGGTACGACGCGGAGAGTTTTCTGCCGGTGCCATTGGAAAACGGTGTCCGGTTTGAGCTGATGGACAACCGTCTCTCCGGTGAGGTGTCCTTCAGCATTGAGAGCACCTGGGCCCCCGGGCAGGAGGACGAGCCGGGGCTGTCGGATTACCGGATGGAATATGAGCGCCAGGGCTGGGTATGCGAAGAGGTGGGCGTACAGGGCATGCTGCCCATGTTCAGCTTTCCTGATGATCCTGTGCAGGGCTTTGCCGCCCGCAAGGACGGGCAGAAGGCACTTGTATACCTGACGTGGGTCGCCAGCGGGACCTACCTGTGCACCCTCCGCTATCCGCTGGAAGCCGCGGAGGGCTGGGGCGCGCGGATGCACTATATGCTCAATACCCTGGAAACGCTCCCGGGGGAATAGCCTTCATCAAAACACAGAGGTAGGGGCAAAGCGCCCCTGCCTTTTGATATATCAACAGTTTTTCTCAGTAACGCAGCAGCGCCAGGCGTCCGTTCGGCAGGTCCAGCAAGCCGTCCTTGTCGGCGTAAAGCCTGCCGCCGTTTTCCAGCACCTGCTCTGCGGCGCGGTCCAGCAGGGCCTGCTCGTTCTCTTTCAGGCTGCCCGGCAGGATGAGGGTGTCCACCCGGCCTTCCTCTGCTGCTTTCCGGATGCCCGGAAGGTCGCTGACGGCCTTGTTCTCTTTCTCCTGGTTGCTGATCAGCGTTCTCAGCCCATCAAGCGATTTTTCGATGTGTGGTTCGAGGATGCGCCTGACCTGTTCCAGGATTTCGGCATGATCCAGTGACTCCAGCGGCTTTTCGATCATCCCTTCCAGATAAAAGGCGCCCTTGGCCAGCTGGCGGTATTGGGCCAGGTTTTCTTCCGTGCCGGCCAGGATCATGGGCAGACTGGTGTTTTTAAACAACTCACTGAAGGCGCCGTCCAGGTAGCGGAAGTACTTCTCCCGTCCTTTGTCCGCCTCCTCCTGCCCTGCGCCATGGCCATGAAAGGCGCCGGACAGGCCGCCGTAACTGCCTGTGCGCATGTTGGTATCTGTCTGAATGTCGTCAAACAACTCCTTGAAATTTGTCTTGATGTCCGGCAATTCCATGGGAGAAACATCCTCGCCGCTGACGTGGTACATGATGAAGCGGTCGCGGCTGACGTCGGCCAGCCAGGCCCGGGACACAGAACCTTTCAGGGGGTACAGCGGCAGCAGATGGAANNTTCCGCCCTGCCGTCAGCGGCCAGCACCCCCAGGCCTTCTGTGGTATGGCTCCAGAAGTCGTCGTCGTCCAGCAGCGCGAAAAGACGTTCCAGAGTACCCTGCCAATCGCGGCGGGGATAACTGTCCGTCAGTTCGTTTTCCAGCAGCTTCAGCTGGTTCTTGTACAGGATAGGGTCCTGCATGTTGCTGGGGTAGGCGCGGTGGGTTGGGATGAAGATGGATATTTTCGGCGCGCTGGCTGTCAGCAGTTCACTGATCAGCTGGTCACGTTTCTTTTCGTTGATCATGTCCCCTCCTTCTTGGCGATCCGGAAGTCATGGAATTGCAGTCACAATGGAAATATACCCGTTTTTCCGGAAGGAAGGGAAAGAGAGGCGCAATGCGGTGGCAAAGCAAGAGGCGGGGCTTTAGCCCTGCCCGAACGCCGTTGGTGACTGGTTGGCTTGATAACCTTGCTGCGGGATGACGGTGAAAAACACCAGGCCTCCGTCGTTGACCATGCTGTGAGCGGCACCACGGGTGCAGCACTGCACGCTGCCGGTTTCGCAGCGGTTGAAAGCCGATGCGTGAGCCCGGCAGCAGCCGGGCCTGCAGGGTAAAACGACTCAAGGCAGCGATCAAACCCCGTGAAGGTGGTCCCTCTTACAGGTCGTCCACCAGCGCGCTGGACTTGGCGTAGGCGGTGCTGCGCGCCTCGAAGAAATCGGTCTTGATCATGTTGGCGTTGCTGTACTGGGCGACCCATTTCATCGTCTCCGGCTCCTTGTCATATCCCTCATAGATGGGGTCCAGGCCGATGTTCATGGCGCGCAGGTTGCCCAGGTAGCGGATATAATCCCCGACCATCTCCCCGGTCAGGCCCTGGATGTCCTCGCCGATGGCATACTGCCCCCAGGCGATCTCCTGCTCGCACCCTTCCCTCAGCATGTCCCTGAACGCGGCCCTGCGCCTGGAATCAAACAGGTCCGGCTCCTCCTTCTGCATCTCGTTGAGGATATTGCGGAACAGCCACAGGTGGGTCGCCTCGTCGCGGTTGATGTAGCGGATCTGCTGAGCGGAGCCGGGCATGAGGTTGTTGCGGGCAAGGTTATAGAAGAACATGAAGCCGGAGTAGAAGTAAACGCCCTCCAGGATGTAATTGCCCATGATGACGCGCAGGAAGCTGTCCAGGCTCTTTTCCTCCTGGAAGGAGTTGTAGATGTCGCCGATGAAGGTGTTGCGGCGCAGCAGGTGTCCGTCATCCTTCCATTGGAAAAGGATGCTGTCCCGCTCCTGGGGCTCGCAGATGGAATCGAGCATGTAGGAATAGCTCTGGGAGTGGATGGCCTCCTGGTAGGTCTGGATGCACAGGCAAAGGTTGACCTCGTTGGCGGTGATGTACTGGCCGACGTTGGGGAGGTTGGCGGTCTGGATGCTGTCCAGGAAGATGAGGAAGGACAGGATCTTGTCATAGGCGCGCCGCTCGGCCGGTGGCAGATGCGGGTACTGCTTTTTATCAGTGGCCAGGTTGATCTCCTCGGGGACCCAGAAGTTGTTCATGGCCTGGCGGTACCAGGGGCTGACCCAGGAGTACTTCATGTTGTTGAAGTCGTTGAGGTTGGTGGTGTTGCCGCCCAGCATGCGGCGCAGTCTCACATCCGTGTCGCCCTGCGGGTTGAACAGCGGTTTTTTTACAAGTCTGGCCATGGAGCCTCCTCATATTCCCCTGATGACGTCCAGTTCATCAGGGATTTTGTTATAGGAAAAGATTCAAGGTCAAGGAGTGAAACTCCTTGTCAGGGGGATGAAATCCTCCTGTTGTCTCCCCGTCTCTCAGGTCGAGCAGCTCTCGCACTCCTCCACTTCCAAAGACTTGGAGCGGATGTAGTAGACGGTCTTGACACCCTCCTCCCAGGCCAGGAGGTAGAGGTCCAGGATCTGGCGGAAGGAGTAGTCGTTGGTGACATAGAGGTTCATGCTCTGGGCCTGGTCGATGTGGCGCTGGCGTACGCCGCAGGCGCGGATGGACCAGGTCTGGTCGATGGTGTGCGCGGACTTATAGTACCAGTAGGTGTCCATGTTCAGCTCGGGCGCCGCGCGGGGGATGAGACCTGTCTTCTTCTCGTCGTAGTAGAAACGGCTCATGATGGGGTCAATGCCTGCCGTGGTGCCCGCGATGATAGAGATGGAGGAGGTGGGGGCGACCGCCATCAGGTAGCCGTTGCGCAGTCCGCCCTTCTGGACCTGGTCTTTCAGCGCTTCCCAGCGGGGCGAAACGTAGCCGCGCTTGCTGAAATAGGCGCCGGTCTCCCAGTCGCTGCCGGGGAAGAGGGGATAGGCCCCTTTTTCCCGGGCCAGGAGGCTGCTGGACCTGACAGCGAAATAGTTGATGTCCTCAAACACCCTGTCGGCAAATTGGAGGTGCGCTTCGCTTTCCCAGGCGATGCCCCTTTTCGCCAGCATGTGGTGATACCCGCTGACCCCCAAACCGATAGGGCGGTAACGGCGGTTGTTGATCTTCGCGTAGGGGACAGGGTAGTAGTTCAGCTCAATGACGTTGTCCAGCGCGCGCACCGCGGAGGTGATGAGGCTGTCCAGTTCCCCTTCGTCCTGCACATTGACACGGCCCAGGTTGATGCTGGCCAGGTTGCACACGACATAATCGCCTGGCTTGTTGAGGGTGACCACCACGGTTTCCCCGGCGATGGTCTCCACCCGCTCTTCCACCTGGCTGATGCCGGACATGTTCTGCGCGATCTCGGTGCACAGATTGCTGCAGTAGATGACCCCCCTGTGCGGATTGGGGTTGAAACGGTTGACGGTATCGCGGTTGAACACAAAGGGCGTGCCGGTCTCCACCGCGCTCTTGATGACCATGCGAATGACATCCTTCAGCGGCAGCACCCTGCGTGAGACGTTCTCATCAGAGATGAGCTCCAGGTATTTGCGCGTCCATTCCTCCCCGAAGCTGTCCTCCAGCGCCCAGCCTTTCTTTGAAAGCACTTCGTGCGGGTCAAACAGGTGCCAATCACCCTCCAGGCTGACGCGCAGCTGCTGGTAGAAATAGTCAGGGACGCACACCGCCGGGAAGACGTCGTGCGCCTTCATTCGCTCGTCGCCGTTGTTGGTGCGCAATTGGAGGAACTCCGGCAGGTCCTTGTGCCAGATGTCCAGGTAGACGGCGACAGCGCCTTGCCGGACGCCCAGCTGGTCTACGGCGACTGCGGTGTCGTTGGCCAGCCTGATCCAGCGGATAATGCCCCCGGCCGCGCCCTCAAAACCCCGGATGGCCGCGCCCTGGGAGCGTACCTTGCCGAAGTAGAGCCCCATGCCGCCGCCGAACTTGCTGACGCTGGCGAAGTTGGAAATGCTGCGGTAAATGCCCTGCAGGTCATCCGGCACCGTGTCGATAAAGCAGCTGCTCAGCTGGTGGTAAGGCTTGCGGGCATTGGAGAGGGTGGGGGTCGCCATGGTGATCTTCAGTTCGCTGAGCATGTCGTAAAACCGCCTGGCCCAGGTCAGGCGCCTGCCCTTTTCCTCCGGGATCGCCAGGAACAGCGCGATGGACAGGTACATCTCCTGCACGGTTTCCAGCGCCTCAAACCGGCGGTCATGAATGACATAGCGCTTGACAAGCAGCTCGATGCCCGAATAGGGCAGCAGATTGTCCCGCTCCTGGCGGAGGAAGGTTTCGGCCTGCTCCAGCTCCTCCCTGGTGTAGGTTTCCAGCATCATTTTCGCCAGCAGGCCCTGGCTGTCCAGGTAGGCCAGTTTCTCATAAAAGCTGCTGACGCCAAGGGCTTTGACACGCCGGTTCAGTCGGCGCAGGAAAGCGCAGTTGTACAGCCGCCCGGCGATCATCTCCCAGCGCGCGGCCTCCTTGTCCGTCAGCTCCACCGCGGCGCGCACCAGGGTGTCCATGCGCTCCTCCTGCGGCTTGTCTTCCTTGTACAGGGAGAGGAACTTGCGCGTCAGCGCGGAAAGGGCGTATTCCTCCTCCGGGAAGTCCCGCCCGATACCAGTCAGGACCTCCTCCAGCTCGGGGGAATCCGGGAAATAGGTCAGTAATTTTTCTCGATCCTCGCGTTTCCTGCGCCGCACATCGCGGTAGAGGATATAGGCCTTGGCCTGGGGGAAGCAATCCGCCTCCATGAGGGCCTGCTCCACCAGATCCTGCACCTGCTCGACGGTGAAGGAGCCGCCCCTGGTCAGGGCCTTCGCCATCAGATCCTCAACCCTTTTGGCCAGCCCTTCCAGCCGGTCTTCCTCCGCGGGCACGCCGGTGGCCAGGAAGGCCTTGCCCATGGCAACGATGATCTTCCCGCGGTCATAGCCTTCCTGAACACCGCTTCGTTTGGTGATGTCTTTTGGGAGCGAAAAACCTGCACTCATATTGAGATATCCTTCCCGGATGAACAACATATTGTGGTTGCTTGTCCCGTAGGACGCATTATATGGGGACGGCGGGGGCATGTCAACCGGTCAGGCGAATTTTGAACATCCGGGGAGATGCTTAAAAAATCCTTTTATATATTTAGTTCAGATCATTATTTCGGTCCTGAACACGATGACGGCGCTTCCTGAGATTTTCACCTCTGTGGGCTCGCCGCTCTGAATCTCTACCTCAACCCGGATCACACCGGGCCTGCGCATCGCTTCACCCTGCATGGCGCTGAACATGAAGCGATGCCCGTTGTTCCGGACAAGCCTGTGGTGCACCAGATACGCCCCCAGCGGTCCATTCGCGTTGCCTGTCACAGGATCTTCCCGGATACCGATTGCCGGGGCGAACATCCTGCCATGCACAGGGAGTTCATCCTGCGTCCAGTCCGCGGTAAATACGTAGTATCCGTTGCAGCCAATGGCATGGCTCAGGCTGACCAGCGCGCCGTCATCAGGCCGGAGGGTGTGGAGCATGGTCGCGCTATTAATGCCTACCATCACCTTGGAGTGGCCTGTGGACACGATCTGCAGGGGATAGCCTTCCTTCAGGCCGCCTTCCTTCAGTCCCAATGCTGCCAGCAGCGTTTTCCTTTCGGCACCTTCGATGAAGCTGCCAAACTGGATTTTTCCCTGTGTCATCACGATGCTGAGGTCATCCCCCTGACGCAGGATGTCCACAGGCAGGATGCCTGCGCCGGTTTTCTGGAATACCCTTGCATTGCACAGCCCCTTTTCCAAAGCGCGGACATAGTGGGCGGCAACCGTTGCGTGGCCGCAGATGGGCACTTCCCGCATTGGGGTAAAAAACCGCGTGTGCACGTCATATTCATCGCTGTCAGAAGAAAAGAGAAACGCGGTTTCCGAGTTGTTCAGTTCCCTGGCGATCTTCAGCATGTCCTCTTCCGTCAGCCCGTCCGCATCGGGGAGGACACCTGCGGGGTTGCCTGAAAATCTCTCCCGGGTAAAGGAATCCACCTGATAAATCCTGTAGGTCTTCATGGCGGTTCTTATCCTTCTCTCAGAATCATTCTTTTATGTCTTCTGATCCGTTCATTTGAATACTATATGAAGGACAGGCGGCGATGTGTGTTTATGAAACATTCAATCCTGTCAAATCAAACGCCGGGGTGAAACCGGCGTCCGCGGCATCCAGGGACTGGATATAGCCGGGTAGCTCCAGCGTCTGCATGAAAGAGACCACACGGTTGTATTCTTTTTGTGTCAGACGGCGGTCCATTCCGGGAATGCCGCAGCCGGGCTGGGGCGTGTACTGCCCCATCAGGCTCACTGGCGTGCCTTCGGGCAGGCTGTCCCTGACGAACTGCAGCACATCCTTGCTGTCCCCGGTGCAGCCAGGCAGCACCAGGTGACGCACCAGGGTGCCGCGGGTCATGATGCCTTCCCCGTCATATTGCGGCGGATCGGACTGCAGGCACATCTGCGAGATTGCCGCTGAAGCGCGGATAAAATAGTCCGGCGCGCCTGAGAGCAGCGCGGACAGGCGCGGGGACACGTATTTCAGATCAGGCAGCCAGACGTCCACGACCCCGTCCAGCGCCCTGACGGTTTCAACCCGTTCATATCCCCCGCAGTTGTATACAATCGGCACGGCGGGGTGGTACAGGTCAAGAGCGTCAAGAACAGCGGGCAGGAAGTGCGTGGGCGTGATCAGCGACAGCGTCTGCGCGCCGTCCTGTTCAACCAGACGTTGAAAGATGTCCGCCAGTTCCCGCGCTGTCAGCCTTTTCCCAAAACCGTCATGGCTGATCCCTGCGTTCTGGCAGTAGGCGCAGCGCAGCGTGCAGCCGGAGAAAAAGACCGCGCCGCTTCCGCGCGTTCCGGACACGCAGGGCTCCTCCCAGTGGTGCAGCGCCGCCCGGGCGACCACCGCGTCCGTCCCCATGCGGCAGGTTCCCTTGCCTGTTTCCGGCGTCCTTTCCGCCCCGCACATCCGGGGGCAGAGGAAGCAGGGGTTTTTGTCCAAGCGGACCTCCTGTTTTAATCATCCCTTTTCTTTATTCTATCAGGAAGGGCCGACTTGTCAAAAGGGAAGGTCCGCGGGCATTCCCGCGGACCTTCCTGGTATGGATTTGTCCTATCCTGTGAACTTCTGGTTCAGGGAACCAGTTCCACAAAGGTCCAGATCTTGTCGCCTGTGGGGACGGTGAGGAAGTTCTTGACGCTGGGCTTGATCATGTACGGATCCGTGTAGTAGAACAGGGGCGCTACGCCGCCGGTTCCCATCAGGATCCTCTCGGCGTCGGCAGCCATCTTGGCACGCTCATCCGGATCGGTGGCAGCCTTGATGTCCAGCACCAGCTGGTCATAGGCTTCCGCCCAGGTCTGGTTGCCTTCAAGCCCCCAGTAGGCGCCGGTGCCCGCGTCCTTGGTCACTTCAGTGGCCTTGGTGTATGTGCCGATGTCGCGGCCAATGCGCGGATAGTTGTTGCCGGAAGCGGAGATGAAGATCTGCAGGAAGTTCACCACGTCGTTGTAGTCGGAGACCCAGCCCATCCTGGCGGCTTCGGCGTCGCCTTCCTTCAGTTTGGTCTGCAGGACGGGCCAGGCTTCGGGGTTGATGGTGGAAGGAATGCCGAAGGTGTTCCAGGTCTCCTGAACATACTGGATGATCAGGGCGTTGGATCCGGCGTTGTTGAAGGCGAAATCGATGTTCGGGAAGTCGGTGAACTTGACGTCCCCGCCTTCAATGGTGCCGGTAAAGGCATAGCCCAGATCCATCAGGGTCTTGACAGCCTCGACCTGGTCTTTGGTGTACATTGCGTTCTCTTCAGAGGGGGTGTTGGTGCCTGTGTACCAGGTGGTGTAGCCTTCGGCGCTGCGGACGTCGGTGTTCTTGCCGTCCGCCAGGCCGCCGGGATAGAAGCCGTTGGCGGCTGTCTGGCCAGCCTGGGTCACATAATCCACCAGCGTGACGCGGTCGATCATCTGCCCGATGGCAAAACGGGCCTTGGATTGTTCCTGAACCGTCAGCTGCTTGCCGGCGGGGGAGACATCCTTGTACACGTTGAACAGGACATAGAAGGTGCCCTGCATGACGCCGAACACCAGCTCATCGCCGTAGGTTTCGCGCAGGCGCGGGAACTCTTCGGAGCTGACGGAGTTGATGAACTGCGCGGTGTCATTCTCATAGGCAGTCAGGATGGCGACGTTGTCCTCGGACAGGTAGCACTTGACCCCACCGAGCTTGACCGCGTCAGCGTTCCAGTAGTTGGGGTTTTTCACAAAGGAGATCACATCGTCGACCTTGTATTCGGTCATCTTGAATGCGCCCATGCCGATGTAGGTTTCCGGATTGGTCGCCCAGATGCCCTCGTTGTCCGTCACATCCACCCTGACCGGATAGAAGACGGGGAAGGCGCACAGGTCGAGGAAGTAGGCGGTCGGGTTGACCAGTTTGACAGTGAAGGTGCGCGCTGTGTCGTCCACGACGAGGTTCATCGGGCCTTCCCCGCCGTTGTAGCCTTCGATATCTTCATACAGGAAGCCGTAGTCGGCGCCCAGCGCGGCAGAGGAGGCGCGGTTCCAGGCGGCAGCGATGTCGCTGGCCACGAAGTCCTTGCCGTCGGACCATTTCAGTCCTTCGCGCAGGGTGAAGGTATAGGTCAGCCTGTCCTCGGAGATGGTAAAGCTTTCCGCCAGCTCAGGGGACAGCTTGGGGGCGCCGTCGACAAATTGGTAGCCCATCAGGCCCGCGTGAGCCAGCCTGAGGGTGTTGGAGCCGACGTTTGCCGAGTTGAGCGCGGGGTCAATGGACAGCGGAGTGCCGCCGCCGTAGAAAATCGAGATCGTTTCGCCTTCTGCGCCCGCAACCAGCGGGAACAGGCCCATGACCATCATGGCGGCGAGGAGCAGCGCAAGGATCTTTTTCATGTTGTG
The DNA here is from genome assembly GCA_002428405.1 of bacterium UBA6115. The sequence continues at coordinate 6,214 of DIWD01000056.1, read as the reverse complement.
GTGTTCCTCCTTTAAGATTTGGAATCCTATCCCTAATATACGGTTTCCCGTATGATTAGCCTTGGGTGACCAGGTGGCAGGCGGCGAAATGGCCTGGCAGGATTTCGCGCAGTTCCGGGCGCTCCTGGGCGCACACGGGCGCGGCAATCGGGCAGCGGGTACGGAAGGGGCAGCCGGAAGGCACTTTCAGCGGGCTGGGCACATCGCCTTTGAGGATGATCCTGCTGCGGCTTCTCCCCTTAATGGGGTCGGGGATGGGAACGGCGGACAGGAGCGACTTTGTATAGGGGTGCAGCGGGTTGCGGTGGAGTTCGACAGAGGAGGCAAGCTCCACCAAATGGCCCAGGTACATCACGGCGATCCGGTTGGAGATGTGCTTGACTACGCTCAAGTCATGCGCGATGAACAGGTAGGTCAGTCCCAGTCTGTGCTGAAGATCCTCCAGCATGTTGATGACCTGCGCCTGGATGGAGACGTCCAGCGCGGACACGGGTTCGTCACAGACGATGAACTCAGGCTTTGACGCCATGGCGCGCGCGATGCCGATGCGCTGGCGCTGGCCGCCGGAAAACTCGTGCGCGTACCGGGTCGCCTGCTCGCTGGACAGGCCCACCAGCTCCATCAGCTCCTGGATGCGCTCCTCCCGCTCTTTCCTGGTTTTGCACAGCTTGTGCACGTCGATTGGTTCGGCGATGATGTCGCCCACGGTCATACGCGGGTTGAGGGACGAGTAGGGATCCTGGAAAACCAGCTGCGCCTTTCTCCGGAAGCGGGTAAGGGAATCACCTTTCTGGATTTTCTCCCCCTCAAAGAACACCTCGCCGCCGGTCGGCTTGTACAGGTGAAGCAAGGTGCGGCCCACCGTCGTCTTTCCGCATCCGGACTCGCCGACCAGGCCAAGGGTCTCCCCCCGCTGGATGTCAAAGGACACGTCATCCACGGCTTTCAGGGGGCTGCTCTTGAGGAACCCGGTGCGAACCTGGAAATACTGCTTCAGGTGGCTGACCTGGAGCAGCGGCGTCTTTTCGTTGTTCTGTCCGCTCATTGCTCACCCTCCCCGTTGACCCAGATCCGGACAAGGTTCCCCTGGCTGTCAGCCTCCGGCCTGCCCACTTTGTCGTTCACCCAGCAGGCTGCCAGGTGCGGGTCCTTATTGATCCAGACCTCCTGCGGCTTGTGGGAAAGGCAGACCTTCATCGCGCTGTCGCAGCGCGGGGCAAAGGCGCAGCCCGCGGGCAGGTTGAGCATGTCGATGGGCGTTCCGCCGATGGGATTAAGCGGCACCTTGTCATCCCTGTCGATGTTGGGGATGGACTTGAGCAGGCCCTTGGTATACTCGTGCCGCGGCCGGTAAAAGATCTCCTCCGCCGTGCCGCGCTCGGCGATGCTGCCGGCGTACATGACGATCACATCGTCGCACATGCTCGCGATGACCCCCAGGTCGTGGGTGATCATGATGATCGCCATCCCCAGTTTCTTCTGAAGGCTGCTCATCAGGTCCAGGATCTGCGCCTGAATGGTGACGTCAAGGGCTGTTGTCGGCTCATCGGCGATGAGGATATCCGGCTCGCACGCCAGGGCCATGGCGATCATCACCCGCTGGCGCATGCCGCCTGAGAGCTCAAAGGAGTACTGTTTCATGCGCTTTTCAGGGTCATTGATGCCTACCAGTTTGAGCATTTCCACCGCATGGGCCCAGGCGTCTTTCCTGTTGCGCTGTGTATGCAGGAGAATGGCCTCCATCAGCTGGTTGCCGACGGTAAAAGTGGGGGTCAGGCTGGTCATCGGGTCCTGGAAAATGATGGATATCTTGTTGCCGCGCACTTTTCGCATCTGCTCGTCCGACTGGCCGACCAGCTCCTGTTCCTTGAACTTGATGGAACCCGAAACAATGCGCCCGGGCGGGGTCAGGATCTGCATGATGGAGTAGGCGGTCACTGACTTGCCTGAGCCTGATTCGCCGACGATGCCCAAGACGGAACCCGCTTCCAGGTTGAAGGAGATTCCGTCAACCGCCTTGACTTCCCCTGAAGGCGTGAAGAATGAAGTGCACAGGTCCTTTACTTCCAGCAATGCCATCTGTTCCGCCTCCTATGACCGCAGCTTGGGGTCAAAGGCGTCGCGCAGCCCGTTGCCCAAGAGGTTGAAAGAAAGCACGATCAGGAAAATTGACAGTGCCGGAAACAGCAGCAGGTAGGGATAACTGACCAGGCCGCCGCGGGCGTCGGAGGCCAGTGACCCCAGGGAGGGCATCGGAATGGAAACCCCCATGCCCAGGAAACTCAGGAAGCTCTCGGTAAAAATGGCGCTGGGGACCTGCATCGCCGCGGTGATGATGATGACGGAGATGCAGTTGGGGATCATGTGCTTCCGGATGATGCGCGCCGGCCTGGCCCCGATGGCCCTGGAGGCGAGGACATATTCCTGTTCCTTGATGGACAGCACCTGGCCGCGCACCTGCCGGGCCATACCGACCCAGTACAGGAGACCGAACACCAAGAAAATGGACACCATGCCCGCGCCCATCTTGACCACCAGCTCGCTTTTGCTCGAGCTGACCCATTCCCTGATCGCCACTGACAGCAGGATCACGATGAGCACGTCCGGCAGGGAATAGATGATGTCGACGATGCGCATCATGATCAGGTCCGTCCTGCCGCCGAAATACCCGGAAACAGAACCGTACAGAATGCCGATGATGATCACGATGACAGCCGATACCAGCCCGACCAGAAGCGAAATGCGGGTGCCGTATATAACGCGGATGGCATAATCACGCCCAAGCACATCTGTGCCCATGATGTGGGGAAAGATTTTCTCGCCATTGTCGATCCGGGCCTGTTCCCTGGCGGAGTACTCAAAGGGCCGGAGATATTTGGCCGTCACATCCTGTCTGGTATAGCTGTAGGGGTAAAAATTCGGCGCGATGAAGGCGATCAGGGCGATTAAGACGATAACAAAAATGCAGATCATCGCGATCCTGTTCCGGCTCAGCCTGCGCAGCGCGTCCCTCATGAAGGATACGCTCTCGCGCATCAGGCGCTGCTGGTCTTTTTCTTCTTCGCTCGCAGGCTCAAACAGGCTGGGATCCAGCTGAAAACTGAGGAAGTTCTTTTTTGGGGCTTTGATGTCCTGCATTCAGTTACCTCAAGTCAATTCTGGGGTCCAGAATCTTGTAGACGACATCGCTGAGCAGATTCATCAGGATGATCATCACGCCCAGGAAAATGGTGATGCCCATGATCATCATGTAATCGGTGCGCAGCATGCTGTTGACAAAGAGCCGGCCGAGGCCGGGCACGGAAAAGATGTTTTCCACCACCATGGAACCAGTCAGGATATAGGCCATCATCGGGCCGGCGTAGGTAATGACGGGAGCCAGCGCGTTCTTCAGGGCGTGCTTGAAGAGGACCTTGGATTTGTGCAGGCCCTTTGCCCGCGCGGTCCTGATATAGTCCTGGCCCAGCACATCCAGCATGCTGGAACGTTCCAGGCGGGTGATATAGGCCATCGGGTAGAGACTGAGCGAAACAATCGGCAGGATCAGCCCGCCCGGCTGGCTGCCCAGGGTGGGCAGCCATCTTAAGTAGAGGCCAAATATCAGAAGAAGGAGTGTGGCAATGACAAAGGAGGGCATGGAGACCAGCGCGGTCGTCACGACCTGGATGACTTTATCCAGCCACCGCCCGCGCCTGATCGCCGCCATCGCGCCCAAAAGCACCCCCAGCACAATGGCGATGACCGCGGCCGTGAGCCCGATGGTCGCCGAATAGCTGAATCCGCGGAGGATCAACTCGCCTACTGTATTGCCCACCCAGCTGGTGGAAAGGCCGAAATCAAACTGAACAATGTTGCCCAGGTAGTTGAGGAACTGCACCGGAACAGGCTTGTCAAAGCCGTATTTCTTTTCCAGGGCCGCGATGGTGGCATCGGTTTTGGCTTTTTCTGAACTGAACGGACTCGCGGGAATCGCGTGCATGGTAAAAAATGTGATCGCTATGACCAGGAAAATGGTAAGGAAGGCCATTCCCACTCGCTTCAGAAGGTAGACAGCAAACCTGGTGCTCATCCGCAGCCTCCTCTCCCAATTTGTTTAATTATACCGAATGTGCAAGTCTTGTCAACATAGAGAATGCGGCGGAAGGAGCGGAACAGGACATTTCATCCATCCGGGTTTTATGCTGCTTTTACAATACAATGAAAACACAAAGCGCCAGACAGCGGATTCCCTCAATCGGCACAGCTTTGCAGGGATGTGCAGCCAAAACGGAAAATTATCCGGCGGTACCGGTAGGGTATGCACTGTGGTATAATCCTGTCAGCAGTCCGGCATTGAAACCCGGCGGATTGTTTGAAGGAGTGAAGCTGAAAGATGTTCTACGATCCCACCATTCTGCTCTTGATCCCGGCCCTCCTGCTGGCGCTGTTCGCGCAGGCGCGGGTCAAGTCGGTCTACGCGAAATGGGAGAAGGTCCGCACCCGGGCCGGCATCCCGGCGTCGGATGCCGCGGCGAGGATGCTGCGCGATAACGGGAACGACGCGGTGGGCCTGGCGATGGTGCAGGGCACCCTCACAGATCACTATGATCCGCGCAGCCAGACCCTCAGCCTGTCAGAGGGGGTCTACAACTCCGCCAGCATCGCCGCGGTGGGCATCGCGGCGCACGAGGCCGGCCACGCCATGCAGAAGCATGACGGCTATGCGCTTTTGGGTCTGCGCACCCTTGCGGTTCCCGCGGTCAATATTGGTTCCAATCTCAGCGTACCCATCTTCATCCTGGGGCTCATCATGTCCTGGCAGCCATTGGTCTACGCTGGCATCGCCCTGTTCAGCCTGACGGTTCTGTTCTCCCTTATCACCCTGCCGGTGGAGTTCAACGCCTCAAAGCGCGCCGTAAAGATGCTGGAGGGCTCGGGCATCATCACCACACCGGAGGAGGAGAAGGGCGTGCGGGCGGTACTGGGCGCGGCTTCCCTCACCTATGTGGCCGCCGCCATCGGTGCGATGCTGCAGCTGGCCCGGCTCATCCTGCTTGCCCGCGGGAACTCCAGGCGGAGGGGCTGATCCGCTTCTGCCTGTTTGGCAATCAATATAAGAAACCGCCCGGGACCATCCCGGGCGGCTTCTTTCAAATCTGACGGATTATTCGGCCTGCGCCATCTTCTTGAGGTCATTCAGGCGGATGCCCGCCTCTTCCTCGGCGTTTTTGAACAGCTTTTCCGCGTTGTCCGGGAAGGTCTTGATCAGCGAGGTGTAGCGCACCTCGCCCTTGAGGTAGTCCCGGTAGCTCTCCGTCGGGTCCTTGCTGTCGATGATGAGCGGGTTCTTGCCCTCCTCGGCCAGCATCGGGTTGTAGCGGAACAGGTTCCAGTATCCCGCGGCGACGGCCTTGCGGATTTCCGCCTGGGAGAAGGACATGTTGATGCCGTGGTTGATGCAGGGGCTGTAGGCGATGATCAGCGAAGGGCCGTGATAGGCCTCGGCCTCGTTGAAGGCCTTGAGCACCTGGTTGTAATTCGCGCTCATCGCGACATGGGCGACGTAGACGTAGCCGTAGCTCATCGCCATCATGCCCAGATTCTTCTTGCGGGTCTTCTTGCCGGAGGCCGCGAACTTGGCGACCGAGCCGGTGGGGGTGGACTTGGAGGCCTGGCCGCCTGTGTTGGAGTACACCTCGGTGTCCAGCACCAGGATGTTCACGTCCTGGTTTTGCGCCAGCACATGGTCCAACCCGCCAAAACCGATATCATAGGCCCAGCCGTCCCCGCCGATGATCCAGATGGATTTCTTCACCAGCAGGTCGGCGTCCCTGAGAACTTCGCGCGCTCCGGCGCAGGCGTCGCAGGGGCAGTCCGGCTTGCCTTGGCGGATCCAGTCGGCTTCCCATCCGGTGCCGGTCATGTCCAGGCCGCACTTGCAGGCTTCCTTGAGCTTTTCAGCGGCGGCTTTTGAGCCTTCCGCGTCGTTCATGGCCTTGAGCCACTCCGCTCCCGCTTCCTTGATGCCCGCGTCGCAGTAATCCACCGCGATCATTTTTTCAATCACCTCGGCCAGTCGGGCGCTGCGCTGATTGTAGGCCAGGTTCATGCCGAAACCGAACTCGGCGTTGTCCTCAAACAGGCTGTTCGCCCAGGCCGGCCCATGTCCCTTGCTGTTGACTGTATAGGGAACGGTGGGGGAGGAGCCGCCGTAGATGGAGGAGCAGCCGGTGGC
>DIWD01000010.1 GCA_002428405.1 bacterium UBA6115 | reverse complement strand
GTTTTCTGCAGACCAAACGGATGAAGGTTTCCCTGCTTTGCGGCGCTGCATTGGGCGTCGTGTGCATCATCGGGGCATTGGTGCGCTCAGGCGGCACAGCAGGGGTATTGTTGCTTTTCGCGCTATGGTTCAACCGGCTGCTGATGGGGATGGTCATTGGCTTGATCCAGGAGAAAACAGAGGTCCCTGCCCTGATCCTGCGCGGCGCCCTGATCGGCCTGGCGGTATCGTTTGCCTTCTTCAGCGCGTCCGGGTTCAGCGATGTTGTCAGTTTCCTCGCCGGCATTGTTTACGGCGTCATCATTGAATTGGTTGCCCGCAGGTACGGGGAATAGCGCAAGCAGGGTCCCGCGGGGTGATCAGAAACACAGGGGGACGCATCCCTTTGTTTTTCCTCATCCGATCCCTTTTCTCACACTAACCGTGCCGGTGCAGGTTCTTGCGCATAGCGTTGATTTATTATACGATCACATCGGAATAAAAACAGCGCAATGTTTTCGGGGTGAGTTTTTTATGATACAGCCGATACTTGCTTGTGAAAATCCCTATGCCCTGGCGAAGGATTTTGAAAGCGCAGGATGGAATATTGATTATTCACAGCCCCCGGAGAGCGGGGACCCTCTGGTGGGGGTGTCCTTGCTGGATAACTCCCTATTGCTCGGGATCACTGCCGGGTATGTATCAGAATGCGAACTTCCATATATAGGCTGCGGGGTTGAACTGTACTTGACTGTGCCGAAGGAAAAAATGGAAGCGATACATCGGAATCATCAACGTTTCCATCCCACAGACATCGTCCTGAAGCCTTGGGGAGATTATACGTTCAAAGTAGTTATCGGGCCCTTTAAGTTGATGATCGCATCCCACCAGAATTGAATCGCAGGGATGCGCCGCCGCTGCCCATACAGAACCCCTTAAGGTCAGGGTTTCCAGAATGCTGTCTTCAGCTTTCCTGGCCGCTTCAGGCAGTGTCATTGCCCTTAGGTCCTTTGCGTTTTGCCGTGCTTTCACGCGCAGCGTCCTTGCATACCAGCGTCACATCCAGCCGCTGTTCCCGCCAAGAGAAGGTGGCTGCGGATTCAGCGGTGCCGGAAACGCATACACCATGCATCATCAGCGGCGCGGCTGAACCGGCGACAGGATATGCGCCGGCTGGTGCCTTTAGCCTTTTCATATTTCTGTCTTTTCAGACACGCGGGAATGATGCCCGGGCAGACATGGCAGACACAGGGGATGGTTTGTCATTTTTTACGCGAGCCATTCCCTTGTCTGTATTTTTTTCAACCCGGACGCCTTTATGGAGTTACTGTGATGATGAACTCGGCAATGACGCCGCTTCCATCTTTCGCGGCCGCTGTAATCGTGACAGTTTTCGCTTCGCTGACTTTCTTGGCAGTAACGACACCTTTAGCGTCCACGGTGGCAATGGATTTGTCCGAAGTGGTCCAGTCAAGTTTCCTGTTGTCCGCGTTCTCCGGCAGAACCGTTGCCTTCAGCGCCGTTTTCTTCCCGGCCTCGACCGTATTCTCTCCGCTGATGCTGATTTCTTTCACAAGGTTGGCTACGTTGATTTCACAGGTCGCTTTCATTCCGCTTCCGTCAACAGCCGTCGCCGTGATTGTCACTTTCCCCTTTTTCAGCCCGGTCACCAGCCCGCTTGCGTCAACCGAGGCGACTTTGGCATTTGAGCTTTTCCAGATGACGCCCGGCCAGGGGTTTTCAGGTGAGGTCTGGGCGGAAAACTGCCGGGTGGTGTTGCCGGTCGCAAGGTCAATTGTGATTTTGCCCTTGGTGACGTTCTCATCATTGAGCAGCAGAATGACATCCTGTACCAGGTCTAACGCGACAAAGGGAATGTTCGCTTTCCTGGCATAGTTTTCCGCGGCGCTGCCCTTGACCCCCCAGATGTTTACTTTATAGCTTCTGTCAAACATCGAGGTTCTGTTGATGCTGGTCACGCTTTTGGGGATCACCACTTTCTCCAGGCTTGGACAACTGTTAAACGTTCCGTATGGCAAGCTTTTCACGCCTGATGACATCACAACTGTCTCCAGTTTCTCACAATTGGAGAAGGCGCTGTATCCGAGTTTCTTCACGCTGCTTGGAATGACGAGCGACTTCAGATTCTCATTATTGCCAAGGCCTGACGTGCCGATGCGCTCCAGGCCCAAAGGCAAATCAATGCTTTCAGCGGCACAGCCGGAAAAGGCATAATCCCCGATGACTTTCAATGATGCGGGTAAAATGATCTCCTCCAGACCAAAGCAGAAAAAGAATGTGTCTCTCTTGATTTCTGTTACGCCCTCCGGGATGCGGATGCTTTTGAGCGCTTCGCATCCTCCGAATGCCCTGGCCCCAATGGAGACGATGGTTGACGGCAGATCAACGCTGATCAGATTGGAACAACTATCAAAAGCGCCGTCCCCGATCTGAGTCACTCCTTCCGGGATGAAGACGCTGTTGATTTCCGTGACATTATAAAACGCGCCGTTCCCAATGGCTTTGACAGGATGGCCCCCTATCTCAGAGGGGATGCTGACTTCGCTCTTGCCGCCGGAATAACCGGTGATCGTTGCTGTGCCGTCATTTTCTACCCGATAATCAAGCCCTTCAGCGGCTTCCTGAGCGAAGACGGATGCCGGCATCAAAAGCAGCATGGAAACCAAAAGCAGGAATGATAAGGATCGCCTCATTCAATACGCCCGTCCTTTCACATAATATCTGTACCAAGCGTGCCTTGTCGATTATTGAGACATTTTCCGCATAACCCATAGGAATGCCGGTCAGCCGGGCAATCCGGCGGAGCACTGCCTCGTTTCCCGGACAAGTTACTCAAAACAAGCCAGAAACACCAATTCCGCATTCAATGAAAAGACGGGCATTGGTAAGAACAGACTGCCTCACGGGGGGAGTCAAAGGGTGGCGGGCAGGAAAAACAAGGTGGAGTTTTCGATGGTCACGATCAGTACATTGCTCTGGATCCTCACGGTGGCTTCGGTCGTCTTGCCCCCCGCTTCAATATTAAGCAATAGAGAATCATCCAAAACAGTGTAAGTGAAAGGATAGATCCTTTCCGCGTTATCGGGGATCTGGCCTGCGTTTTCCCCCGTGTCAAAGAACTCAAGGACTGAACCGTCAAAAGGATAAGTCCGCCCGGTGCCGGATATGGTCATTGAGGTCCGGTTCCACATGGTTCCCCGGAGTTCGGAAACATCGGGCACATATTGGCGGATGAAACGAACCCCCTGCATGTCCGGAACACTTTGATCTTCCATGAGTTTTCCGTCGGCATCAAAGCGCTTGATGTAACCTGTCACCAGGGCAGCCTGCTTGCTGTCGTCTTCATATTCCAACCGCAGTTCAATGATGGCGTCGCTCTCATCAAGCGGAGTGAAAACCCGGATGGAGGAGCCATCCTCTTTTTCGTCCCGATCCAAAGAGAGCTTGTAATTACTGTTTCCGATGTATACTCCCTGGAGGTTGGTATTGATAGGTTCGCTGAGAATGATGATGTAGGTATTGTCCTCTTCGCTGACAAAGTGGCCAAATACACCGGCGGACGCGGCGGCAGCGCAGCACAGCAGCAATAAGGACAGCGACAGGGCGGCTAAACTCTTTTTCATTGGCCAATCCTCCTCCTGATAGCATTCATTATTTGTTTTCGGGAGTCGTGAAGTATTCAATAAAGTCGGTGGCAGATTGCAGCCTGTTCAAGTCCAAAATATACTTTTCATTCTTTCTGTCAAGCTTTTTTTCTGTCATGTTCATTATCAGCATCGCTGCGGGAGCGGGATTTCCGCAAAAAACGCAAGAAAAACGAGGAAGCAGCCTTCATCCCCCTCTTTTTCATGCGCTTCACACCTTACTGGCTTTATGACCCCTTTGTACTCGATCCGCCGGCAGCTTGCCGGATTGTTTTGCAGCCTAACGTTCCCCTGTGTTGTCGATGTTTCCGTCCATTTTCTACTGGAAAATCTGCCGTGACTGTTCCATACGCGGCCGGAACGATCACCCCGGGTCTGCTGATCCGATATATTTGACATAGACCTGGCAGGGATTCCACTCGTCCCACAAAGCCGGAAAACATTCAAGTTCCCTGAATCCCAGATGCCTGTAGAACTCATTTGTCTGGTCGTATTCCGTGTAATGGGCCTGTCTGAACGGTTTTCACCTGCACATATTCGCAGCCGCTTTTTCTTGCGTAGTCAAGAAAGCTTTCCCACAGCGCGATGCCGATCCCTTGATGATGGTATTGCGGCAGTACGCCCATCACATAGATCTCAGCGGTCATGCCGCCGGTCTTTTTCAAGGCGATGAACCCTTGTGCCTGATCCTAAAATAGCACGCCCAAAGGGGCATTTCCCTGCTGCCCGCGATATACTTCCGTGTGCTTTCAGGCAAGCCGAACCAGCCGGGCAGGCTGTTCAATACGAAGGCAGCGATCTTCTCTTTTTCATCCGGATCTGCGACAAGCCTGACCATTCCCTTTTCCTTTCAAGCCCCTGCTTTCCGGATGAATATATAATTTGAAATAAGGGTTCAACAACAAAGCCTGTATTGAGTGCCCGCTGAATCACGTCCCCATGACAAGAAACACAGGGGACGTGCCTTCCTGTGTTCCATAGCCTTGCTGCTTTCATATACCATCGGTATGCCGGCGACGGATGCCTTTCTTTTTGAAAAACCGGCAGTCAGGCGAAAATAAAGAGATACCTCCCTTTATTCTTGCGGTCCGCCATGAATGCGCTGCGCGCGCCATTGAGCGCCTCACTGGCATGTGTTAAGATGCACCCAAGCCTAAGAGAGAATGCCTTTATTGATTAAAGGTCTTTGAGAATCTGCCAACTGGTACAAGGACTGGGGGGTGACCATGAAGACATGGAAGATGAAAAAGTTACTGGTCATCGTTTTGCTCTTTGTGATCATTTGGGTATTCATTTGTCTTATAGTTGCGTATATGCAGCCCTTATTGTCAGGCAAACAGACAGAAGATGGGTTTTTGGAACGCTTTTTCAAAAATTCTCTGTTCTTTTTAGGCTACGGCGATACAGATCTGAGTGCCGTAATAAAAGTATTGCTTGCGGTATTTGGGATTATTGCTATCAGTGTAATGACAACATACTTAACAATCAACCTTTTCTGGAGAGTGGATGATGTTGTAATAGCTCCAAGTATCTACATATATCCAAAAGAAGCGGATAGTAATACAAATGTATTTAAAGACAACGCTTCCAGCGAATACTCAACGTGGTTTGCATGGTTTATTGTGGCAAACAACGGAAAAAGAATCGCTGACCTGCGGTTAAGTTTTGTGGCATATCAGGTAAAAAAACAAAAAGAAAATAAAGAACAAGACAAAATTGAAAAAGAACAAAAAGATCATAAAGAGCAGGACGAACACACTGAAATAGCCAGAAGCCGTGAGTATAGCAATCCTATGCTGTTCAAAAAATCAGTTTGGAGAATTCGCGAAGAACTTCAGGACAATTTCCTTTTGGATGTGCTTTATAAGCAGCAGCTATTAAAAATAAACAACAACGATGAGAAAATACTGATATATCTTACATTGCGTTTCCTTGATCCTCAGTCTGGTCAGGAATGCTGCAATATAGTTGAAGTCAAGCCTGAGAATATTTGCTGTCATATCCCTACACGTGAAAATATGAATAAAAGATTTAGTAAAATACGAAAGATGGATGAACAAGAAAAAGCAAAGAAAAAAGAGAATCAAAAGAAACTGGAAGAATATTTGTCTAGATCCTTCAAACCGTTTGATTTGAGGAAATTGAACAGAAGCCCAAAGAATAATGAAGTCAAATATCAAATAGACCCCAAATCAAATGAAGTGTCGTGTGATTTCTCCTCAGCAAATTCGAATTCACAGTGGCTGATGATTTTCTTTGACTATCGGACAAAGCCTTTGGATTGGACAATTTACAGTGATGATGACATTAGCTTTCTTTGCGAACTTGAGATAAGCGGTATCAAAAAACAAGTCAATATCGAGATCAAATGCAGGCCGGCACTGAATGTGCTTTATACCATACCATATATAATGAAGGATGGAAAAGTTAACATCAGCAAATCTCTCAAGGAGATATTGGAGAATTCAGACAACCCGGATTTCTCGGATATTAGACAGATATGTTTTGTTATTGACCGCGGGAGTGAGCTCATTGATATAGATGGATCTATCAGGATTAAAAAATGCGGCCTGATGTACAATAAAGAAATCGACATATACAAGAAAAAGATCTGTGAGATAGTGGAGAAGGCCAAGTCAGACAAGAACTTTGCCAGGAAGATCAAAAAGGACCTTATCAACACCATGAAAGAGTACCTTAAAAACGACGGCTATAACGAAGAAGAGATCAATCAAGTGGCAGAGGGCGTGAAGGCAAAGCTGTCATAGGAAAATCTTTCGCCTACTGTGAAAGAATAGAAAATCACTGGATTTGGAGGCTGAAAGCGAAGCGTCCTGCCCGGCAGCATTGCAGAACCGGAAAACAAACAGGACCTTTTTCTTTGTTCACACAGAACACAGGGGACGAGAACACAGGGGACGTATCTCCTTGTTTTTCATAGTTTTACAGTCATTTACATGATTGCTCTGCCAGTGTCGGTGAGGCGGGTGATTTGGTTCAGGGAGGCACGGGACTTGCATATCCTCTGGATGGCACCTACTCTGTTCATTTCCGATAACTGGAGGAACGCTTCAGGGTTAGCAGCGACGGATGCCCTTCTCATTGAAAAACCGGCAGTCAGGCGGTAAACAATGAGATACGACCCCTATATTCCTGGCAGGGATTCCACTCGTCCCACAAAGCCGGAAAACATTCAAGTTCACTGAATCCCAGATGCCTGTAGAACTCGTTTGTTTGATCGTATTACGCGTAACGGCCTGTCTGAACGGTTTTCACCTGCACATACTCATATCCGTTCTTTTTCGCATAACTGAGAAAGCTTTCCCACAGCGCGGTGCCGATCCTTTGATGATGGTATTCCGGCAATACGCCCATCACATAGATCTCAGAGGTCATGCCGCCGGTCTTTTTCAAAACAATGAACCCTTGCGCCTGATCATCTGAATAGTACGCCCAAAGGGGCATTTCCCTGCTGACCGCGATATACTTCCGTGTGCTTTCAGGCAAGCCAAACCAGCCGGGCAGGTTATTCAATACGAAGGCGGCGATATTTTCTTTTTCATCCGGATCGGCGACAAGCCTGACCATTTCATTTCCTTTCAAGCCCCTGTTTACCGGGAGGATTGTATCATGTGATATATTGGTTCATCAACAAAACTTGTATAGGGCATCCGCTGAAACCCATCGCCATGACAAGAAACACAGGGGAGTGTGTGCCCCTGTGTTTCATCACATCGCCATGCCGGCGCCGTCGGATTGATCGATTCGGCTTTAGGAGGAAATGGATTCCGCTTCCTCCGGGATGCTCTTTGTTCTTAACTGCGCTGGATACCTTCAATAATTTTACTATTATATGGAAAACAAGGAGATACGTCCCCTTTGTTCCCTATTCGTATTTCTTGACTGTATCAATCTCCTCCCAAGTCTCAGCTCCAAACGGCGTCATTAGATTATTATCCTTTAATTTTTTTATTAGTAGTACTAACTCCGCCTCACTTTTACCCCTGTCTGTCCAATAAGCTTTTTTATAAGCATCTAGAATCAATTTGAAGTCCTCTAAAAGGTAACCAATATTCTTGTCACCTGTTTTTGTAAAAATATAGTTGCAACAATCAAGTGCTAAACTAACTTTAATAACTCCAACAGCATACTTATCAAATTCACCTCCCAAAGCATCACCACGTACCCCAAACATCTCTTGGGTCGCTGCCCTAACAAATCCTGTAGCAAAATCACGAGAGTCTGACTTTGAATAATTATGATAAATAATCCCATCATCATACTTTGAGACCACAATTTTCTTATTGCTGCTAGCCTGACTTTGGAATAAAACTCTCACATCATTTGCAACCATAGCTCTCAAAAAACCAGGAGCTGGCCTTTCCATAATATCAATTCCCTTTTCAATGTCGCTAATTTTAAATTTCATATTTTTTGGATTAGCTACATAGCAAATTGCCGGTTCTTTAGTTTTCTTTCCTTTTTCGTCCTTAAAATAGACCACGTCCAAACCTTTGCTCGTTCTTCCATACTCATACACTTGTTCTGCAGTAATATAGTCTCCTAAGATCGATTCCTGCCATCGGTCAAAAACCTGAGGATCCTTGAATCCATCTGATTTATCGATTGCATAAAGCACTCCTGCACAAAAATCTATATTGATTTCCTGACATTTATTTTGCTTCAAAACCTCTTTATATTGCGCTATTTCTTGCTGTTTGATAGCATAGTCAGGAGTGGGATCTGATATTTTCTCCGCTTTTCCTTCTTCCGTTATTAGTCCGGTCAGCGCTAAAAGCGTCAGCAAAACAGCGGTTATCAGCCTGAATGAATTGCTGGACAAAATGTTTCTTTTCATTTTTGCATCTACCTTTTCTAAAATGCAAGACAAGTGGCAACATAAGTGAATATCCTTAGCGGAATGATAGGATTATCAGGTGGGTTTGTCAATCTATCGTCCATGATCGATGTACTTGTCTATCTTTCAGTAACCGCATTTATCTCATTGGTTGTCGTCTTTCAGCCATTACGGTAACGTATATATGCCTCCAGACACAGACAGCCACAAAACAAACGGGACATATCTCTTTGTTTTCATGTACATGTACATACAACTTCCCCACCCTGTCCATTCCGGTGCCGATGAGCCAGACGATACGGTTCAAGGAGGAAACGGTTTCAGCATCCTCCGGATCGCGCTTTTCATCTTCTTGTATGGCAGTTGATCGACCGCTTCGTGCTTGGCTGCGCAGTATGCCCTTCTCATTAAAATCAATCAAACGGAAAACAAGGAGATACGTCCCCCATGTTTTGGGACTCATGGGAATAAGAGGCTCTATCGGCTAATGGTTGCATTATTGACGGAGACTGATGGAATTTGTCAGATGGGGGTAAATTTGATAAAGTGGCTGGCAAGGCAGAATAAATCGATACTGAAACAATACACCCCGTCGCTTCATTATCCCGTACGAATTTACATTCTATTCAGGACTTGACTTTACAATTCGACATATTTATTATTATTTTTAATATCTTCGATATGTACTTGATAATAGAATGGAGGATGCTTACATGAATAGAACCTTATCCAGAACGCTTGCATTTTTAATGGTCGTGCTGTGTTTAGCTCCTGTATTGCATGCATCAGGTTCACAGAACAATGTATATTCGCTACCGGTTCTGTCGGAACTTGGCAAGGTGCAAACAGCCGAACAGATGGATGTGTTTACTGGCCCAGATTACACCTATTATCGTTCTGCCAGCGGAAAAGCTCGCATAGATGCGTATCAGTCCGTACCAGTATATGGCAAGGAAGGCAGTTTCCTATTGGTTAGTTACGCAATAGCCGAAGGGTCACGCGCAGGAAACAGGCGTTTTGGTTTCATCTATAATCCAAATTCCAATGTCCCCCTGCTTGATCTTGCATTTGTATCCATATCAATTGACTCGTCTGCTAGAATCATCGATGAGCCTAATATTGAACGCACAGGCTTTAATACTATCACTAATCTAGATAGAGAAAATGCCTATGCTTTGGCACGTATTGTCGACTCAAGCGGAAGGTTATGGATCTATATAGAAACTAATGGCCTTGATACGACAGACAACTATATTACCAAGTCTGTGCGTGGTTTTGTTCTTGCTTCCCAAGTCAATTTTGACTGAACATCGTCCATAGGGAAATCAAAGGAGACATGTCTCTTTGATTTAAGGACCCAATACCCTTTCTCCCCCCGGCCATGCCGGCACCGGCGAGGCGGACGATCTGATTCAGCGAGGCGCACGCCCCGCGCATCCGTTAAGCCTGGCATTTTCATATGCCGTCTTTTGATCAAATCTCTGTTTCGATTATCCACACAGGAAAACGGAATATCCATTCAAAAAAACGAGCTACTTCTTCTTTGCTCCATCAAGTCAATTCAACGCGGGAAGCCGCCGTCAGGTCAGCCGCAGCCTCATGACACAGGATGTATCCAAGTCCTTGTACACCTTGAATCCCTCCCCCGCATACAGGCTCTGCGGGCCATGATAATGGCCGGCATCGGTCTGCTCAAGAAGGCGGGGGTAGGCCTCGACATAAACATAGCCGCGCTCCCGCGCATCCATGCAGGCATGCTGAAGCAAAGCCCGCGCGATCCCCTGCCTGCGGAAACGGGAATCCACCACATAGCATACAATGGAAACAATATGGGCATCCTCGGCGCTGAGGAAGCGCTCATCGCTCATCAGCCTGGGATACCCTGTCTTGGGCCCGGTGTTGCACCAACCGACAACCTTGCTTTCGGAGTATGCCAGATACCCCTGCATCCGTCCGCCCAGGATGTTCGCGCGCGCCAGGCCGCGGTTCTCCTCCCCGCTGATTTCCTCCCAGCGCGGGTCACCGGCAGCGTAGTAGTAGAACTGGCAATAACATTCTGACCAGTCCGGATTGTCCCTGAACGCCTCATAGTCAAAAAACGCCAGAAAATCATCCATCCGGCTTGCGCTCAGGGGCCTTATGTCAAGTTTCATGTCCGCGCCTCCTTGGTATGCGGGGTTGATTGTCTGCCGGACCGCTTCTTCCTCCCCATACACGGAGGAATTTCAATGATGTTCCGGCATGCCGTTGACGGGCAAACGATCTACCCGCCCCGCGTATTTTTCCGCCAGCATACAGTATAATGTGATCCACTTGTTCGCTTCCCCGGCTTTTCCAACCTTCCAGGGGCATTGTGTCGGCGTCCAGTCAAGCCTGAAGCGGCCTTCCTGATCTTTGCGGCTCTCAAGCACTTCCCACGCGTCATGAAGCCTCGCGTCATTGCCGCAGCCCATTTTGCTCAGCGCGCAGAGGATTTCCCACACGTTTGACCGCCAGATGACCGGAAACGCATTGCGCTTGATATCATCATTGACAAAGCGCGTAAGGTCATTCCTGGCGAAGATGCCATGCCTGCCCAAAAAGTAATCGGCCAGCGCAAGGCAGCGCCCGTGTTTCCAATACTCCGGCAGTTCCGCGAACGCCAACAGCGCTTTCACAGAGCCGCGGATACAGCTTTTCGCCGGTTTTCTGCCCGGCTTTTCATGCATGTCACACAAATATCCCCCGTCCGGCCGTATCGTATTGAGCATTAGGTCGATCGATCTTTGCACATGCTCATCCCCGCGGTATCCAAGCCTGACAAAAGTCCGGATATTATAGGCGTATAGACAGGAGTAATGACCAAGCCAGTCGCCGTCCTCCCTTTGAAGCCCCATATATCTTTCAGCCGCCTTCGCAACTGACGGATGCGTTTTGTCCAAACCCAATTCGGCACAATAGGACAGGCAGAAATGCGTTGTTCCGAAACTGCCATATTCAACGCCGTCGCCAAGTATACGGCCGGTCTGCTGGTTTTTTTGCAGCCAATATCCGTCCGGATGCATTGCTTCCAGCAGCTTCTCAGCAGGCGCATACGCGGGGATGGCCTGCTGTGAATCAAGCGCTTCCGCGGACTCGCCCCTGCCCAGCAGCTCAGCAAGCGTCCTATACCTTACAGATGGGTTTTCCGTTTCCAAAAGCCATTCGATGGGTTCCATATTCATTCTCCTTGAAATCAGGAGCCGGAGAAAACGGTTGCCTCATTATAGCATATACAGCATGGCTGCTATTCAGTATGGCTTGCATGCATGAATGAAACCATTGGTAAAGGAATGCGCATGATCTGTTTCAAGTAATCCTTATCATCATGAAAATCCGCTGTTTATTGGTGCCGCGCAGCTTGATGTGACAGATGCCGGATTCCCTTTGTTTTCCTGTTTTCAGCAACGGTTTGATTAATCCGGTGTTGATTTGATTCGTTGGTTCATCGCTGTTCCCCATTATTGACAGCGTATGCCAGGCACACTATGCTGTCTTCAGTGCAAAATGACTGCTATCCATCCATTTGGAGCAGCGCCTGTCCGCAACAAAGAGGGCAACCCGTGAACAGCATTATCCAGCTCAGAAACCTGACCAAATACTACGGCAAGGCGCGCGGCATCATTGATGTGAGCTTTGATGTCCAGGAAGGCGAGATTTTCGGTTTTATCGGCCCAAATGGCGCCGGCAAGTCAACGACGATCCGCACGATGCTGGGCTTGCTGTATCCGACCAGCGGCAGCGCCACGGTCTTTGGCAAGGATTGCGTGAAATCCGGCCATGAGATCCGTCAGACGGTCGGCTACCTGCCCAGCGAGGTGGCCTACTATGACGGCATGAGGGTGAGCGACCTGTTGAAGTACTCCCTGTCTTTTTACGGCAAGGGGGACATGAAGCGCCTCAAGCAGCTCTGTGAAGCCATGGACCTGGACCTGAATCGCAAGATCGACGACCTCAGCTATGGCAATAAGAAAAAGGTCGGCATCGTCCAGGGATTGCTGCATGCGCCTAGCCTGATCATCCTGGACGAGCCGACCAGCGGCCTGGACCCCCTGATGCAGAAGACGTTTTTTGAGCTGATACGGCAGGAAAACGCGAACGGCGCAACGGTCCTGCTGTCCTCGCACATCCTGCCCGAGGTCCAGAAGCTTTGCTCCCGCGTGGCGATCATCAAGGAAGGCCGGATCGTCAAGCTGGAGGATATCAGTACGCTGCGCGACACGGCTTATAAGAAGATCCGGATAGAGTTCACCCGGGGCGTGCCGGACGGACTGGCCGGGGAGCCGGGCGTCAGCGCCTTCCATTCGGACAACGGCGAGGCCAGTTTCCTCTTCGCGGGGGACGTCAACGCCATCGTTCGGCGCATCAGCACGGAAACGTTGAAAAACCTGACGATCGAGGAGCCCGACCTGGAAGAGATCTTCATGCACTACTACACCAGGAACGAATGAGGGAGGTGAGCCGCCCATGAACATGCTGGCCCAGGAATTGAAACGCTCCTTCCGGTCCTGGCTGTATTTCACCCTCGGCATGGCGGCCACGGTCGCCGTGTTTGGCGCCTTCTTCAATTCCCTCAGGGCGGACGTCCAGCTGATGAACCGGCTGCTGCAGAATTTCCCGCCTGAGTTCAAGGCCGCCTTCGGCTTTACCGATGTCGACCTGTCGAAAATCGAGGGCTATTTCAGCTTTATCAGCAGCTACATCGTCCTTATCGGCGCGGTCTACGGGATGAAGCTGGGCGTCCAGCTGCTGTCCGAAGAGGGCCGCCGGCACGCGGTGGATTTCCTCCTGACCAGGCCTGTGCGCCGTTCAGCGGTGTTCGGGAGCAAATTCCTGGCCATCCTCATCAACCTCGTAACGCAGAATATCGTCCTTTACCTGGCCGGCATCATGATGATCAGGCTGGTCATCGGGGAGAGCCTGGATTTTAGCGTCTACGCCCTGCTGAGCTTTTCCACCTTCTTTGTTCAGCTGTTCTTTGCCGGCATCGGCCTGGTAGTCGCGGCGCTGGCGCAGCGGATCAGATCCGTCACGCCCATCGCGATGGGCGTCGTCTTTTTCTTCTTCATCATCGAGCTGGTGAACGAGTCCATCCGGGACGTAAAGCTGAGCTACCTGACGCCCTTCGCGTACTTCAAGGGGTCCGTCATCCTCAGTTCACGCGGCTATGACGCGGCATTCCTGCTTCTCGACCTGGCCGTGTTCGTTTTCTTTTCCGGCCTGGCCTGTCTGATCTACCGGAAAAAGGATTTCCATGCCGCGTAAGGAAGGGGGCTGTCAAAAATGAACATCTACCGCCGGGAACTGAAGGCCAATCTGAAGTCTTTCCTGGTCTGGTCGGCCACGATGGTCTTCCTGATCTTTGCCGGCATGATGAAGTACTCCGCCTTCGCCAAGACCGGCGAATCCATCAACCAGTTGTTTTCCGCCCTGCCCGCGGGCCTGATGAGGGTCATGGGGATCGAGCCGGGCATGGACCTGAACTCCATCGGCGTGTTTTACAGCATCTTCTACCTGTACTTCCTTCTGCTGACCAGCGTGCACAGCTGCCTGCTGGGCGCCGGCATCATCGCCAAGGAGGAGCGGGACAGGACGGCTGATTTCCTGCTGGTCAAGCCCATCAGGCGCCGCCAGGCCGTGACCGCGAAGATCCTGGCCGCGCTGAGCTTTGTGATCCTCTATAACCTGGTGACCTCCCTCACCTCCATGGCGGCGACGGGGCCGATGAACAGCAGCGGAGAGTCCCTCAACGTCCCCATCCTCTGGGTCTCTCTGGCCCTGCTGATCATCCAGGTCCTGTTCCTGAGCATCGGGCTCTTCCTGGGCGCATGGGCAAAGAACGCCGCGCGGGCCTCGGGCATCGCGACCGCGGTGATCCTGGGCACCTTCATCTTAAAGACCGTGATCGACCTGAGCGGCGGCTTGGAATGGCTGAGCTTCCTGACCCCCTTCCGCTATTTTGACGCCCTGAAAGTCATGTACGGTCATGAACTGCGCTTGCTCTACCTCCTGCTGTCTTTTATTCTGGTGGCCGTGTTGACCGCCGGTACCTACTTCTTTTTCCATAAGCGGGATATCCTGGGATAAACGGACAGATCCATAAAAGACAGCCCCAGGGTCTGATGGGACCCGGGGCTTTTATATATTCAGCCTTCCAGAAAACACCGTAATAAAGAGATACGACAGGCCTTTACAAAACGACCTCTTCTTCAGTGACTTAAGCAGCCTGCCATCTTTATTTGGCCAGGGCGATCATCAAATTCCGGGTCAAGGGACTAAGTCCCTTGTCAGGGGGTTCGGGGGATGAAGTCCCCCGGAATAATCCTTATCAAATCATTATATCTGCTCTTTGGCCAGCCACTCCGCGATGTCGCGGTCCTCTTCCCTTTCGCTCTCCCGCAGATTCCGCCCCAAGTCCTCGGGCGTGAAGGGGCATAGGAGGAGCGCCGGGGCGACGCGGTCGGCCAGTTCCGGGTCGTTGGCGTCGGTGAAGCAGCGGGCCTCCTGCACGATGCCGTTTTTGAGCCGCAGCATCAGCTCCACGCCTCCCCAGGGGAAGCGGGCCTCCAGCGTGACGTCAAAGCGCGGTGTCTTGCCGTAGGTCCACTCCCAGGAACGGTACTTTTCCGTCAGGGCGTGGACCTGGCCGGAATCCAGCACTTCATCGATCTCCCCATACTCCGCCTTCCCGTATTCCGCGGAGAAAGCCTCAAACAGGGCCACCTTCAGCGTGGGTATGGTCATCCCCGGCGCCAGCGGCCTGAGGTTGCCCACGCGGGCGCGCACGCTGGCCACGCCCTTGGACTGCAGCTTGGCTGTGGAGGGCTGGAGGTAGCGCCCCAGCTTCAACATATCCACGTCAAAGAGGATGGTGCCGTGGTGCAGCCCTGTGGTTTGTGTCAGGCGGAAGGCGTTGCCGGAGAACTTGGCGCCGGAATCCTTCAGCACAATGTCGTTGCGGCCGGAGCTTTCCGTTTCGATCCCGAAACCCTTCACCGCGCGCCTGATGACGTTCAGCTGGCGCGGTACGTCATACAGCTCCCTGGGCATGATGAAGGAAAAGTTGAGGTTCCCCAGATCATGGTACACCGCCCCGCCGCCGGTGGAACGGCGCACGAGGGTGCCGCCCTCCTCCTCCAGCTGCTGCGCGCGGCACTCCTTCCAGGCGTTCTGGCCGCGGCCGATGACCACGGTGTGCACATTCTGCCACAGGAACAGGGCGGGCTCCCCNNGTCAAGGGATGAAATCCCTTGTCAGGGGTCCGGGGGCGGAATGCACCCGGCCGTACTTCCCCTGTCCTCAATTCGCAATGGTCATATGCCGCGTCACTTCCGCTCCTTGCATACTCCCATGCTCATTGGGCTGACGGCTTGCTTCATCGCCCACTGGCCGCGTTCGCCTCTGCCCCTCAATTCGCAATGGTCATATGCCGCGTCGCTTCCGCTCCTTGCATACTCCCTTGCACATTGGGCTGACGGCTTGCTTCATCGCCCGCCGGGCGCGCTCGCCTCTGCCCCGCCGCAGGCGGCGGAACTACACCCCGCGCAAATTGTCGCGCAGTTGTTCCATCACGGTGAAGTTGCGCGTCGCCTTGTGCCCGGGCAGGGGCAGCAGCCGCTCGTTGATGGCGTCGAGGATCCACTCCGGCTGCGGGAAGAAGGCATCCTCCATCTCATGCGCCGGGGTGATCCAGTTGCGCGCGCCGATCACGACGGGCGGGGCGTCCAGGTAATCAAAGGCCAGTTCGGTGATGGTGGAGGCCATCTGGCGCATCACGCTCCCGCGCTCGCAGGCGTCGCCGGTGATAAGGATGCGGCCGGTCTTTTTGACCGACTCGATGACCTTGGTGTAGTCAAAGGGCACAATGCTGCGCGCGTCAATGACCTCAGCGGTGAGGCCATACTTCTCCTTGAGCAGGTCGGCGGCCGGCAGGGCGCGGTAGAGGGTGGCGCCGATGGAGAGGATGGTGACGTCGCTCCCCGCGCGCTTCACGTCGGGATCGCCGAGCATGATCTCGTACTCCGTTTCCGGCACGCCGCCTTCATGGAAGAGCTCCGCCACGTCGTATATGCGCTGGCTTTCCAGGAAAATCACGGGGTCGGTGCCGTTGAGCGCCGCCTGCATCAGCCCTTTGGCGTCATAGGGCGTGGCGGGGAAGACCACTTTCAGGCCCGGAATGTGCGCGGTGAGAGCGGACCAGTCCTGGGAATGCTGCGCGCCGTACTTGCTGCCCACGCTGAGCCTTAGCACCACGGGCATATGGAGCATGCCGGCGGACATGGACTGCCACTTGGAGAGCTGGTTGAACACCTCGTCCCCCGCGCGGCCCAGGAAATCACAGTACATGAGCTCGGCAACGACGCGCCCGCCGGACATGGCATACCCCACCGCCGCGCCCGCGATGCCGGCCTCGGCAATGGGGGTGTTGAAGAGCCGATGATAGGGCAGGGCCTCGGTCATGCCGCGGTATACGGCAAACGCGCCGCCCCAGTCGCGGACGTCCTCGCCGAAGGAGACCAGCGTCGGGTCCTCATAGAACTTGTTGATGATGGGTTCGGCGATGCCGTCCCGCAGCTGGTAGACACGGTTCTTGGAGACGGGCTTGCCGTCCTTGTCCAGGCCGAAACGCTCTTTTTTGGCCAGCTGCTGGATGCGGGGGCACTCCTCCCTGGGCAGAAGGACCTCAGGCTTCCGGCCCGCGTCAAAGGCGCGGACTTTTTGATTGGAGAACATCAGGTCGGCGATGTAGTCCGGCTCCCCGCTCTTCAGAGGGATGCGGGGCGATACCGTGTCGTCGATGGATAGCTTGAGGTTGCGCACCATGTCCCCGCGCACCTTGTCCCAGAGGCCGTCCAGCTCCGCCTGGCTGGCAATGCCGGCCTTGACCAATTCCGCGCCGAAGGACACGATGCTGTCAGCGTTCTCCCACTCCTCCACCTCTTCCTTGGTGCGGTAGGAGCCCGAGTCGGACGGGCTGTGGCCGGAGATGCGGTAGGTGACCAGGTCCAGGAACACCGGTCCGTCGGACTTCGCCAGGGGCAGCTTGCGCCGGTAGGCGTCGATGACGGCCAGGGGGTTGTAGCCGTCCACCCGCTCCGCGTGCAGGGCGTTGGGCGCGATGCCCGCTGCGATGCGAGCGATCATGTCCATGCCCATGGTCTCCCCGGCGGTCTGCCCGCCCATGCCGTAGAAGTTGTCATTGATGTTGAAGATGATGGGCATGCCGGTAAAGCCTTCGCCCCAGAGGGTGCGGACCTGGGCCATGGTGGACATCATCAGCCCCTCCCAGACCGGGCCGCAGGACATGGAGCCGTCGCCGATGTTGCAGACGACCACGCCGGGCTTGCGGTTGCTGAGCTTAAACAGCGCGGCGCCGGGCGCTATGGAGCCGGAGCCGCCCACGATGGCGTTGTTGGGGTAGATGCCAAAGGGCGTGAAAAAGGCGTGCATGGAGCCGCCCAGGCCCTTGTTGAAGCCATTCTCGCGGGCAAAGGTCTCGCACATCATGCCGTAGAGCAGGAAATTGACGCCGTTCTCCTTGATGCTTTTGCCCTCGTCATGGATCACCCCATAGGTCTTGCCGCCGAAGAAGCCGCCCATGATGTCCAGAAGCCTGCTGTCCTCCAGGATCTCAATGCTGCGCAGGCCCTTGGCCAGGATCTCCCCGTGGCTGCGGTGGGAGCCGAAGGTGCAGTCGTCCAGCGTCAGCAGGTAGGCGGCGCCCACGTAGGCCGCTTCCTGGCCGATCCCCAGGTGCGCGGGGCCGGGATGGTTGTAGGGGACGCCCAGGTACTCGCCCTTGGTCTTGATGAGGTTGAGCATGGTCTCAAACTCACGGATATAGCACATGTCCCGGTAGATGGACATGAATTCATGTCTGGTATAGTTTTTCTGCTCGTCCCTGACGGATTTGGCGTAAATGTTGACGGGGATGTCCGGGGTGGTCAGTTTGCCGGGTTTGCGCACGTCTTTGGGGGAAACGGTCAGTTGTTTGCTCATTCTCTTTCTACCTCACTCATATTGAAAAACCGCTTCCCGGAGGATCTCACTGACGGTGGGATGCGGAAATACGATTTTTTTGATCCTGTCCAGGGTCATCCCGGCTTCGATCCAGGTGCCCGCGGCGACAATAAACTCCGACGCGTAATTGGACAGCGCCTGGACGCCCAGTACCTGCCGGGTCTTTTCATTCACGATCAGCTTCATGATACCGCTGCCGCCCTCGTTCTCGGCCAAGTACCTTCCGGAGAAGCGCATGGGCAGCTTGACCGCCTTGTAAGACAGCCCCTTGCTTTTGGCGCTCTGCTCCGTTTCACCCACGCTGGCCAGTTCGGGGTTGGTGTAGATGACCGCGGGGATGGCGTCGTAGCGCATCCGGTCGGAAATCCCCAGCATGTCGTTCACCGCGGCCTCAGCCTCCCGGTACGCGGTGTGCGCCAGCATGGAGTACCCGGTCACGTCGCCGGCCGCGTACACGCCGGGCTGGTTGGTGCGCATGCGGTCATCCACAATGACCCCGCCGCGCTGGGTGAATACATTGATGCTTTCCAGCCCGATGTCCCGGATGTTGGGACGCCTGCCAATGGAGAGGAGCACCAAATCGGCCTGCGCGAGGCGGCTTTCGCCGTCCTTTTCAAAGCGCACGCCCTCTCCCTCAACGGCGGTCACCTTTGCGCCCAGGTCAAAGATGACGCCGCGTTTCTCAAAGTCCGCCTTCAAAAGCGAGACCAGCTCCGGGTCGTTCTCCCCGGCGATATGGTCCAGCATTTCCACAACGCGCACCTTTGCGCCGATGGAAGTGAAATAACTGGCAAACTCCAAGCCGATCACACCGCCCCCGATGACGCACAGGCTCTGTGGCGGCTCTTTTAAATCCAGCAGTTCCCGGCTGGTCAATACAAACCCTTTTTCCAGCCCTTCTTTCAGCCCGGGGATGGGCGGGACGGAAGGTGAGGAACCGGACGCGATGAGCAGCTTCCCGCCGACAAGAGCCTGCTCCCCGGCTGATACGAGATAGCCTTCCCCGTTTTTCCCCTGGATTTTTCCGCGGGCCAGGAACACCTCGACCCCCTTGGCCTTCATCGCGGATCTGACGCCGCTGACCAGGGTCTTGACCACCTTGTCCTTGCGGCGGACAACTGTGCCGTGATCGATTTTCAGCCCGTCCGCCGTGACGCCGTATTTGCCGCCGTTCTGCGCCCCGTCATAGATCTTGGCGGAGTACAGCAGGGTTTTGGTGGGGATGCATCCTTCATTAAGGCACACGCCGCCCAGGGAACGCTCCTCGATGAGCGCAACCTTCAATCCCGCGTGCCCGGCGCGTTCCGCCGCCAGGTATCCTGCCGGGCCGCCGCCCAGGATGATCAGGTCAAAAATCATCTCTTCTCTCCTAATCCGCCAGCAGGATGTCGATGTGTTCCAGCGCCGTGCACAGGTCCCTGAGGAACCTGGAGGCGGGCGCCCCGTCCACGGCGCGGTGGTCATAGGTGAGGGAGAGGCCCATGGCGGGGTAGACGGTGATCTGCCCGTTCACGGTGCGCACCCGCTCGATGACGCAGTCCACCCCCAGGATGGCCGCCTGCGGCGGGTTGATGATGGGTGTGAAGGATTCGATGCCCAGCGTGCCCAGGTTGCTGATGGTAAAAGTGCCCCCGGTGAGCAGGTCCGGGTTGATGGAGCCGGACTGGGCGGCTGAGATGAGTTCCTTGGCGTCCCTGGATATCTGCAGCAGGCTCTTGCTGTCCGCGCCAAACAGCGAGGGGACCATCAGGCCGCGGGGCGTATCCACCGCCAAGCCCAGGTGGACATGGTCAAAAAGGCGGATGCGGTCGCCCAGGAAATGGGCGTTCAGGTCCGGATGCCGCCTTAGGACGCGGGACACGGCGAACAGGATGAGGTCGTTGATGGTGATCCCGTTCAGGCCCAGTTCAGCGGGGGACGCCTTGAAGCGCGCGCGCTGGGCAAGCAGCCGGGTGGCGTCAAAGGAGCTGTTGTGGGTCAGCTGCGCCATTGTGCTCAGGCTCTCCTGCATGGTTTTGGCGATGACGCGGCGGATGTTGGACAGTTTCGTATCCTGGAAGTCCCCGGCCCCGGCGGCAGAGGGCTGCTGCCGCGCAGCGGAGGGCGAGGATGCCGGCGGTGTTTCTTCCGGCGCCCGCTCCAGGGCGCTGAGAATATCCCGCTCAATGACGCGGCCGTAAGGGCCCGTGGGGTTGGCCAGCGCCGGGTCGATCCCGACACGCGCGGCAGTCATCCTGGCTCTGGGGGAAACTCCGGCGCTGGGTTCGGCGGGTTTTACCGGTTCAACCCTTTCGGGCTTTTCGGGCACGGCCGGAACCGCGGGGCTCATTGCATTTTCAGGCGCTACACCGCCTTGCGGCGTGAAGCCGGAAATATCCTCGCCCGGACTGCCGATGACCGCGACGGTGGTCAGGACCGGGACGTCGTCATCCTCCTGGAAGAACACGGCCAGCAGGGTGCCCTCCGCCTTGGCGGTTTCCTCAAAGGCGGCCTTGTCTGTCTCATAGCTGAAGAGGACTTCCCCTTCCCTGACCGCGTCCCCGAGTTTCTTATACCACTGGGTGATGATGCAGCTCTCCACCGACTGCCCCTGCCGGGGCAGGATGACCGGATGTGCCATATCGTTCCTCCTCAGGTTATGCCCTGTCCTTTTGACAGGCAAAGGATCAGCGCAGGATGCCCCGCGCTGCTGGATTAGATGGGTTTCGCGCGGGAAAGCAACAGCTTCTCCGCCTCCCCGTTCCACAGCCCATTTGTCTTTGAGACCAGCTGGTGCAGCTGCGCAAACAGCGGATCGGTCTTCCCCTTCTCCTCAAACTCATCAATCGCGGTCAGCGGCAGGCTGATGTGGGTATAAATCAGCTTCTTGCCGCCGGGGATCCTGGGCAGGTTGAGCGTGGTGGGGATGACCGCGTCCAGGCCGCCGATATGGGTCACCAGGGCGGCGGGGTTGAGCAGGCCGGCGTCCATCAGCCGGATGGCCTCGCGCATGTCCTCCACGCTGCCGTGGGAAGTCGCGCAGATATGGGTGCGGCGGTAATGGACGTTGTAAAAGTTCATCAGCGCGGAAAAGTTCTGGTCAGAGGGGCCGGCGAAGAAGTTCAGGCAGCCGTCCACCGCGAGGATCGCGTCCGCCTGCTCCACCACCGGCCTGACCGGCGCGAAGCAGATCACGTCGTCAAAGCCGCGGCCACCGGTCAGGCCGCGCAGGGTTGCCGCCGGATCCTCCAATGTTTTCGTGTTGACATAGTGAAGATCAATTCCCATCTCCCTGGCGTGCTCCACCGTAAAAATGGAGGCCGCCCGGTCCAGGCGCGCCTGGTCGATGTCGGTCACGGCCAGGATGCCGGGCTTGCGGTCGCAGTGCAGCGCGTAGTCGATCGCGCCCAGGCCCATCGGGCCCACTGAGGCCAGCAGGGCCAGCGCGCCGCCCTTGACGATGCCCATGTCGTGCACATACTCGCCCTCGCGGGTGTGGTACATCGCGTGGAAAGACGCGATGATGCAGGAATAGGGCTCCGTGAGCGAACCCAGGAAATACACGTCGGAGTGATAGGGCAGCAGGCAGTCCATGATCAGGATCTCCTGCGGGATGCTTACAAACGTGGCGTCGCCGCCGCAGTCGCGGTAGGAATACCCCGGTGCCAGCAGGGACCCCTGGTAGAGGTGGGCCGGCTGGATGACAAAACCGTCGCCGGGCTTGAACTTATGCGCCCAGTTTTTGCCGACCTTGACGATGCGGCCGCAGAACTCATGCCCGATCATCGTCGGGTTGACCGCCACATCGTCGGGGACGCGCACATGCTCCGCACCCAGGAGGGCCGCCTTGTAGCTGCTCATGCAGATGCTGTCGTTGACCACCTCGCAGATGACGCTGTCGGGCGTCTCGGGGGACAGCTCAAAGGTTTCCAGCCTCAGGTCATTTTTGCCATATAATCGGACTGCCGTTGTTTTCACGGTATGATCCCTCCATTTTCATGCCTAATCAATTCCCAGGTACTGCCGATGAGGTTTTCGAACTGCTCCTCTTCCATCTTCCTGATGACAAAGCTCTGGCGCGGGGAATTGATGTCCTCCCCGCTGATTTCCATCATGCCGTACTGCCGGCACAGCGCGCGCAGGCGATCAAGCTGCGTCTGCGTATTGCGCGTAGGCATGTAGGTGACGGCGCGCACACCATAATTGTTCAACATTTGGAAGAGGGTGTCAAGGTATGCGTCCTCAAATTTCTGAACCCGCTTGTCGCCGGTGACCGACTCGGCCACATCGCCCAGGTAGGGATAGGCAAGGATGCCCCCCATCTCTTCGCAAAATCGGATATATTCGGAAAATGGCGGGCATTCCGCGTCCGCGTCCACGTATACCCTGGGGATAAAATCCTTTTTCAATTGCCCGATGCGGTCATACTCCTCCAGCAGGGTAAGGCCAGGCCGCTCCTTTTGCGCCACGGCTTGCATCAGGTGGCGTTCGGTCACGCTGCCGCCGTCGCGCGCCATGGACAGGGGCAGCACGTCGCGCTGGAAGTCCAGCCCAAGGCCGGTGAGGCGGTTGATGTTTTCCACCATTTTCTCGTTTCGCTTGTTGCGCGCTTCCCGTAGCGGCGCGAAGTATGCCTGCACCGCGGGGATATTTTGATGGGGCACGGCGTGCAGCACCATATAGCTCACGCCGGTCTGGTCCGGGTTGTTGGTCCTCAGGCCTTCAAAGGGCGTCCCGGCCATGGAGATCCGGGCTTCAATGCCGACGGTCACGGGCAGGCCGATGATTTTGCCGGCCTGGATGAACTCCACCGCCCCGGCGATGGTGTCGTGGTCCACAATGCCGGCGGTGCACAAGCCTTCCATGCGCGCGGCAAACACCGCGGCACTGGGCGAATAGGGCGAAAAGGAATAGGTTGTGTGGATGTGGTTGTTGATATAGCGGCGGTCAGCTTCCGGGAAGGCGGCGGCCCGGGCAGCCTTCCGCAGCGCTTCCAGCCGGGCTCCGCTTTCCTCTGCGTTCAAACGCCTGAGAATGCTCTCACTGATCATTTCAACATGACCTGCCCGCCTGTCACCGGGATGGCCTGGCCAGTCTCGTAGGTCTGTTCCACCGCGTACAATACGGCGACGGCGACATCCCTGGGCAGGCATCCGCGCTTGATGAGGGACTTGCTGAGATAAAACTGCCTCACATCTTCCACACTCCGGGCGCCCGGCACCTTGCCGGCCCGTAAATACTGGACAAACAGGCCCTTTTCGGGGTCCGACCACAGCGGCCCGTCGTAGTAGTTGCCAGGGCAGACGGCGTTGACCTTGATGCCGTGGGGCGCAAGCTCCATCGCGAAGCTCTGTACAAGGCCGATGCCGCCGAACTTGCCGCCGGCATAGGCGAAGTTGCGGTTGCTGCCTTCCAGGCCGCTCTTGCTGTTGATCTGGATGATGTCCCCGGTCCACGCCGGATCGGCCTCATGCTGGGCCTTCATGATCCGGCTGGCGTAGCGGGCGCAGAGGAAGAAAGCGGTATAGTTGACCCGGGTGACAAACTCGAAATCCTTCAGTTCCATCTCCTCCAGCCCCCCGGCCTTCAGGACGCCGGCATTGGAAATGAGAAGGTCCAGGCCGTGGAAGCGTTCCACGCAGGTTTTGACCATCCCGGCGACGCTCTCCTCGTCCGACACATCCACACGGCAGGCCACCGCACGTTCGCCCAGGGCCTCCGCGGCCTCCCGCGCCAGCGGCTCATTCAGGTCCGCGATGACGATTTGGGCGCCCTCCTTGTACAGCTCCTCCGCGATCCCGCGGCCGAATCCCTGCGCGCTGCCGGTGACGATCACCGCTTTGCCGGAAAGCCTGCCCGGCGCTTCTTCGCCGCGCGAATGGATATGCTGGGCCGCGATGCGCTCCCACCCGGTCAAATCAATCATCTTTCAGCGCCTCCATGTTCCTGAGCATCCTGTTGTAAGCCTCGTCCCACCAGGCGGTTGGATGCGGCTCATACACTTTGGTTTCAACCGAGGCGCGCACCACGTCGCGCGCCTGCGCCAGGTCCCTGATCTCGCCCAGGGCGACTGCCTGTAAAAGCGCGTTGCCCATCGCAGCGCCTTCAACCGGGCCTGTGGTGACAGGCAGCCCTGTGCTGTCCGCCGCCATCTGGTTGAGCAGCAGGTTCTGGATCCCCCCGCCGGTCATGTTCAGGCTCCGGATCCTCCTGCCCTTCATCTCGCCCAGGCGTTCCACCGCCCAGCGGTACTTCAGCGCCAGGGACTCATACACGGTCCGGGCGTATCCGCCCACACCGTCCGGCTCCCTTTGCCCTGTCTTTCTGCAATATTCCAGGATCTTCCCCGGCATTCCCCCAGCCTTGTAGAACTCCGGGTAATCCGGGTCAATGACGCATTGGAAAGGTTTGGCCCGGGCCGCCTGGGCCTTGATGTCTTCCCAGTCCAGCGTCTCCCCGGTTTTTTTCGCCCATTCCCGGCGGCATTCCTGGATGATCCACAAACCCATGATGTTCTTCAGCGGCCGGAACCCGCCCTGCACGGTGCCTTCGTTGCTGAAATTATTCTGAAAAACAATATCGGTCAGCACAGGCGCGTCCGTCTCCATGCCAAACAGGGACCAGGTGCCCGAGGAGCAGAAGGCGAAATCCCCTGAGCCGGGTATCGCTGCCACCGCGCTGGCGGTGTCGTGCGCGCCGACCGCCGCGAAGGGGATCTGCGGCAGGCCAAGCTCCCCTGCAACGTCCGGCAGAAGCCTTCCCCGCAGCGTGCCCGGCATGTCAAGGGGCATGAAAATCCCCTCCGGGATGGAAAGCTGCCCAATGATGTCACAGGCCCAGCCGCGGGTCCTGACATCCAGCAGGCCGGACGTGGAGGCGATGGTGTACTCGTTGCGTTTCACCCCCGTCAGGGAGTATCCCAGCAGGTCGGGCATGAACAGCAGGGCGCGGGCGTTTTTCAGCGCGGGGTCCTCCTCCAGCACGCGCCGGTACAGCTGGTAGACAGTGTTGAAGTTCAGCGCCGCGATGCCGGTCCTGTCAAAGAGGGCACGCTTTGGAACCTTCTCCCAGGCGGCCTTCATTTCCCTGTCGCTTGAATTGCGGTAGGCCCTCGGGTCCTCCGTCAAGCAGCCTTCCCCGTCCAGCAGCCCGTAGTCCACGCCCCAGGTGTCGATGCCAAAGCAGGAGGGGGAAAAGCCAAGTGTCCTGGTTTTTGCGAAGACTTCCTTGATATTGTTCAGGATACGCCCGTAATCCCAACAGCATATCCCGTCCTTCTGGATAAAATTGTTGTCAAAGAAGCCCGCGTTCTCCAGCCGCATGGTTTTGCCGTCAAAGCGCCCGATGATGCCCCTACCGTTGGAAGCGCCGATGTCAAAAGCCAGAAGGTCCAGCGTCTTCATCCTTTTCCCTCAGCCAATTTTTTACGGTATTCCTCGCTTTCCCAGCCGCTGATGAAAGCCCGGGCGGCCTCGCCCATGGACACGGGAGCCAATCCTTTCCTGTGAAGGGTCTCCCGGATGAACACCACCGCGCAGAGGGTCTCCTCAATCGTCTGCGCGTTTTTCTGCGGGGTGTCGTACCGCACTTCCCCTGTGTCCCGGGAGATGACCGCCGCGCTGCCCAGGGTGCCCTGGAAGAACACCATCTGGTCGGGGTAGAGCGGCTCGTCCATCAGTTCGGCATCCGGGTGCGCAAAGCCTTTCAGGCGTTCCTTCAGCCAGGAGGTATTGGAAACAAAGCTGCCGTCCGCCAGTTCCCTGACCGCAGGCTTGGGGAAATCCCCCGGGGTCACGCTGAAGTACCGCTGGAAACGCAGGTTGGCGTCCTCATGCAGTTCAAGGCAGGCGCGCATGTCATCATGATGGGCAATCAGCCCGTGGTTTTGCATCAGCAGGATACCGGGCGTCCTGCCGGTCTCCTTTTTCACCCGGGCGATGATGTCGCGGATGGTGAAGGTGAGCCTGACGCCCGGGTCCACATAGGGTATGAGCGCCCAGGAATACGGCGCGCCATCCAGCGCCGTCCGGGTGACTTCCTCAGCCTTTCCGCAGCAGGCGGCAAGGTTTCCGTACACGCTGTGGGAATGGGCGACGAAAGTGGACAGCAGGGAATGGAAGCCCGCCTCGACCGAGGGGCGAAGGGTTTTGAGCCCTTCAATTTGAAGGGTGTTCAGCCTCGCCTGCTCAGC
Organism: bacterium UBA6115; assembly: GCA_002428405.1. Next base: position 2,677 of record DIWD01000010.1, on the reverse strand, counting down.
GCCCGCGGTTTCGATGTCAGGAAACTCGTTTGGCTGGCGGTTCAAATAATAATCCCTGAGTTTTGTGCCCTCCAGCACCGCGTAGCCCGCCTGAGGGAGCACATCTGACAAGTGGAATCCGGAGGCCTTGATGGCCATCAGCCCGCCGTCCAGCTTGACAGAGGTGTTGCCGCCGCCGCCCTGCACATAGTCCGCCCGGCTGCCGATTGCGCGGGACATTTCGCTGAAGTCATTCAGCGCCTTCTGATGCCTGATGAAAAAATCCGCCATTCGCGCCTCCAAAGCATTTTGCCTGATTATAAAGCCTGTCAGGATGGTGATTCAATAAAGAAAAACGGGATCAGTTCCCGGGTTGGGGACCCGGGGGACAAAATCCCCCGGGTCCCGCAGTGTAAACTTTGTATCAGTAGACGTTCTTCCAGTCTTCGATGTTTTCGGGGGTGAAGCGGAAGGGATCGCCCACGATGGTGAAGGTGCCGCCGTCGCCGGCGTCTGAGATTTCGCGCTCACCCAAGTGCCCGGCGACGAATTTCTCGCCCGCGGCGCCGGTGATCTCGCCCTTGACCATGGCAACGGACGCGTAGGCCGCGCAGTAGCCCAGGTCAATCGGATTCCACAGGTACATGCCTTCGCAGGTACGGTCCGCGAGGTGGTCGGCCATCTCAGAAGGCAGGCCCAGGCCGGTCAGCTTGATCTTGCCGGAGAGGCCGTTGTCCTTGATGCAGACCGCGGCAGCCGCGACGCCCACGGTGGTCGGGGAGATAACGCCTTTCAGGTTCGGATAGGAATTGATCAGGCCCTGCATCTCCTGGTAGGATTTGTCGGTCAGGTCGTCGCCGTACACGACAGTGACCAGCTCGATCTTGGCATACTCGGGCTTGAGCAGTTCTTCCTTCATGAACTTGATCCAGGTGTTCTGGTTGTCATGGGTGGCGGCGGCGGACAGGATGGCGATCTGGCCTTCCCCGCCGATCTGCGCGGAGATCTCTTCCACCTGGACGCGCCCGATGTTCTGGGCGACAGAGGGATCGATGTTCAGGTTGCGGCCTTCAGCCAGCACTTTGGAGTCCCAGGAAATGACCTTGATGCCCTTTTCCATGGCGGTCTGAAGTACAGAGACCACGCCCGCGGCGTCGTTGGCCGAGATGGCGATGGCATCCACTTCCTGCTGGATGAAGCCTTCGATGATCTGGATCTGGCCTTCATTGGAGGAGTCGGCCGGGCCGTTGTGGATGAACTCAAAGCCCAGCTCTTCTTTTGCCTGTTCGAAACCGCGCACGGCGGCCTCGAAGAAGGGGTTGCCGGTCTGCTTGTACACGACGCCGATCTTGATGGGTTCCTCGGCCATCATGGACAGCGGCAGGGTCAGGATCAGTGCTGCGGCGAGAATCAGGGACAGGATTTTTTTCATAGGGTACAGGTCCTCCTTCTATTTTTTAACAAGCCTCCGCTTGTTGGGTACTCAGGCTTTGCGAAGCGTCAGCCGCTGGCGGAGCACCTGATGCCGGGAATTCATCATGCCGATGAGATTGGGGATGAGCACGACCAGGATCAGCAGCAGCCCGACGGACAGGTTGAGGATAAAGGCGTCATTGTAAAGGAGCATCAGGCCGTTTTTCAGCGCGGTGAGCAGGATGAGCGCCAGCAGCAGCCCCGGCACACTGCCGCGGCCTCCGGAAGTGGAAGCGCCTCCCAGCACGGCCACCGCGATGGCCTGCATCTCAAAGCCCATGCCGATGGTGTATTTGACCGATCCGGTGCGCGAGCACAGGAAAAGACCGCCGATGGCCGCAAACACGCCGTTCATGGTAAAGGCGAAAAGCTTGATCCGGTCGGTTTTCAGCCCTGAATAGCGGCTGGCGGTCAGGTTGGTGCCCGCGGCGAAGAGGCTGCGGCCGGAGGCGGTGTGGTGCAGCCAGACATGGAAGAAGGGGATGAAGCCCAGCAGGCACAGGAGCATGATGGGAACGTCAAGCCCCAGGATGGACAGGGAGCCGTAACCCAGGTCCTTGGAGAACCAGGCTGGAAAGCTCCCGGCGGACTGGTCCTTGAGGATGATATAGGCAATGCCACGGAAGAGTGTTTGGGTGGACAGGGTGATGATCATGGGGAACAGTTCTTTGAAGCGCGTGACCAGCAGGCCGTTGAGCAGCCCGCAGGCGGCGCCGACCAGCAGCATCAGGCCCAGGGAGACCCAGAAGGGCAGGCCGCCGCCTGCGGCATAGGTGACCGACATCACGGTGGCGGACAGGCCGGCCACCGCGGCCACGGAAATGTCGATGTCGCCCAGCACCAGCACCAGCAGGATGCCCAGCGCCATAAACCCTACGTCAACCATGTACACGCGGGTCTGGTTGAGCAGTTTGGGGAAGGTATAATTCCCAGGGGCCAGGGAGGAAAAAAGGAGGAAAACAATCACAATCAGGGCGGCAAGGATCCACTCGCGCCGGCGTATCCAGGCGGGGAGGGCCCTGATGATCCCTTTATCTTCTGCCATGCTAAATCCGCCTCCCCCTGAGCACGCGCCTTTCATGGCTGCGCTTGATGTACACGTTGGTGATGACCGCGATGAGGATCACCGCGCCCTGGATGGCTTTTTTCCAAAACTCCGAGTTGCCGGTCAGCCGGAGCATGGTCAGCCCGTTGTTGATTACCCCGATGGTCAGCGCGCCCAGCG
>DIWD01000055.1:3681-32341 GCA_002428405.1 bacterium UBA6115 | reverse complement strand
ATCTGGGAGGGGTCGCCGGTCACAACGCTGCGCGCGTTCCTTCCCATGCGGGTGAGAAACATCTTCATCTGTTCAGGCGTCGTATTCTGCGCCTCGTCCAGAATGATGAACGCGTCATTGAGCGTGCGTCCGCGCATGAACGCCAGCGGAGCAACCTCTATATTGCCGCGCTCCGCCATGCGCTGGTAGGTTTCCACCCCTATGATGTCATACAAGGCGTCATACAGCGGCCTGAGGTAGGGATCCACCTTCTGGGTCATGTCACCCGGAAGAAAGCCCAGCTTTTCACCGGCTTCCACAGCGGGGCGGGTGAGAATGATGCGTTCGACTTCCTTGCTGCGCACCGCCACAGCCGCCATTGCGATAGCAAGGTACGTTTTGCCGGTTCCGGCGGGACCGACGGCCAATGTCAGCATGCTTTTGCGCATGGCCTGGACATAGGCCAGCTGGCCTTCAGTCTTGCAGACGATTTTTCGGCCCCTGTGCGTGAACGCGACTGCTTCGCCGTTGAGATCTTCAATTTGCTCCAGGCGGTCCTGCCTGGCCAGGGTAATCAAATAGCGGATACGTGCTTCGTCAAGGCTCTCACCCGCGTGCAATTGCTGCAGCATCTCCAGGATGACCCGTTCGGCGATGCGGGTATTCTCTTCCTCTCCGGAAACGTGCAGCGCGTTGTTGCGCAGATGGACAGCGACCTGCAGGTCGTCTTCAATCAGCTGGATGTTCCGGTCGTGAAGGCCGAACAGGGCGACGCAGGTATCAAATGTTTCCAGTGGGACTGACAAGCTGCTCAACAGCTCCTCTCATGGTTGGTTGCGTGTCATGTCTGAACACAACACCAGTATATATCATACACTGAATCAGCCGATGGCGCAATAAATCGGGGCAGGGGAGGCCCCTGAAGCATTTCAGGTGAAAAAGGAAGAATAAAAATACTGCTTGCAGATTGGCCGGATTTGTGGTAAATTAACGATTGCTAAATCGGCAGGGCAGGAGGTGAACCAAGTTGCCAAACATCCGATCTTCGGAAAAGCGCGTCCGGGTGAACAGGAAGAAGAACCTGCGCAACCGCATGGTAAAAACGGGGGTGAAAACCGCCGTGAAGAAATATGTCATCGCGATGAACAACGATCTGGCGGCAGCGCCTGAGAAGCTCAGCGCGGCAGCCTCCGCCTTGGACCGTGCCGTCGTGAAAGGCATTATCCACAAGAACACCGCCAACCGCAAGAAAGCGCGCATGGCCAAAGCGCTCAACAAAGCACAGGTCTAAAGCAAGCATTGAGCCGAATGCCGCATCACGCGGCTTTTTTATTTGGTTTCAGACAGGAAGAAAGCTTCTAAAACGAAAGCGCCCGCGCAATCTGCGCAGCAAGCGTCACGTTGTTGAACACCAGCTGGATGTTGGACTTGAGTGAGTTGCCGCCGGTCAGCTCCACAACGCGGGAGAGCAGGAAAGGTGTGACGTCCTTGCCGAAAACGGCCTGTGACCGGGCATCTGTCAGCGCGAGGCTGATGGCCCGGTTGATCACGTCCAGCGGCATGGCGTATTCATCTGGAATCGGGTTGGCGATCAGCATGCCGCCGGGGTAACCCAGACCGCACTGCGCACGGATGGCATTGGCGATGTCCTCAGGCGCGTCCGCCCGGCTGGGGACTGAAAAACCGCTCCGGCTTGTAAAAAAAGCGGGAAGTTCATCCGTACGGTATCCGATGACCGGCACGCCTTTGGTTTCGAGGTATTCCAGCGTCAGCCCAAGGTCGAGGATGCTCTTGGCGCCGGCGCAAACGACCGCGACGGGGCTCATCGCCAACTCTTCCAGGTCAGCTGAAATGTCCATGCTGGTCTCCGCTCCCCGGTGTACGCCGCCGATGCCGCCGGTCGCGAAGACCTGAATACCTGCCAGTGCCGCGATGATCATGGTGGCCGCAACCGTGGTCGCGCCATCCTCACCCCTGGACACCATCATCGGCAGATCCCGCCGGCTGACTTTTTGTATCCCATGTCCGGCCTTGCCCAGATACTCGATCTGTTCCTGGGTAAGCCCTGCGCACAGCTTGCCGCCGATGACGGCGACAGTGGCGGGTTCTGCGCCATGTTTTCTCGACAATGCCTCGCATTGAAGGGCTGTCTGGACATTTTGGGGGTATGGCATCCCGTGGCTGATGATGGTGCTTTCCAACGCGATAACAGGCTTCTTATTCTCAAGCGCTTCCCTGACCCTGGGGGAGAACTGCAGGTACTGGTTCATATATCCTCCTTGGCTATCGGCCGTTCTGTTCTGCTTAAAAGGTACTCATGGGAATACCGCATGCCAAGCAGAGCGGTTTCATCAGCTGGCAGCCCCATGGCAACTCCCAGCGTGATGCCGGCCGCCATGGCGTCGCCCGCTCCCGTAACGCTCACCCCGGCAATCCCGGATGCGCGGTGAAAGCCGGATTGGCATGTGTCCGCATAATAAACGCCTTCTGCGCCCAGGGATATGAAGACCTGTTTCACGCCAAGGCGGATGAGCGCTTCCGCCGCGCGCTGCGGGCTGTTCTCCCCGGTCATTGCCCAGGCTTCCATGCGGTTGGGCTTGATGGCTGTGAGACTGCCCATCACCGGCAGAAGGCGCAGGCATTTGACAGCGCTGACAGGATCCGCGATCAGGGGAGCGCTTACATTCTCGGCTGCTGACTGAAGGCAGGCAACGCTCAGGTTGGCGTCCAGGACACAGGCGTTGAAATGGTCTGTTCCGGCCAGTATTTTTCGGAGGCAATCAGGATCCAGTGACTCCAGCGCCTTTGTATCGTTTACGGCAGCGCGCATCTCGCCCTGTTGGTCGTGGATGGCAAGGTATAAGGGGGAAGGGCCTCGTGTCTGCACCGCGAGGCTAAGGCCGATTCCTTCAGACAAGCAGGCAGCCCTGAGTATATCTGCGTTGAAATCATCCCCCAGCAAGGTCAGCAGTTCTGTCTTAACCCCTGCTTTCGCCAGGCGGCAAGCAATATTGTATCCGACACCGCCGGGCTGTATTTCAATCCGACCTGGAATGGAATCACCTTCCAGGAAAGGGCTGCTCCCCGTGCCAAGGATGTCCAGGTTCATTCCTCCGATAACCAGTGCGCAAATCTGGCGCGCATTCTTGGCTTTATCCATTCTGCACACCAATAAACCCATCCCCGATGAGCATGCAGTCGCCAAAACTGAAGAAACGGTAACGCTCCCTGACAGCCTCCTGATAGGCAGACAGCGCATTCTCCCTTCCCATGAAGGCAGACACCAGCATCAGCAGCGTGCTCTGGGGCAGGTGAAAATTGGTGAGGAGCACGTCTGCGGCATGGAAAGAGAACCCGGGTTTGATGAAGATATCAGTTGTCCCGCGTCCCGGATGGACGCAGCCGGATGCGTCTGTCACCGTTTCAAGGGTTCGCACGCAGGTTGTGCCGACACACACGACCCTGCCGCCTGCGCTGCGGGCCTGGTTGATCAGATCAGCAGCCTCGGCGCTGACTTCATACCATTCCCCGTGCATCACATGGTCTTCCAGCAACTCCGCCTTGACCGGGCGGAAGGTGCCCAAGCCCACGTGCAGCAGCAAGGTCACGACAATGATGCCTTTGTCGCGCAGCCGGGAGAGGATGTCATTGGTGAAGTGAAGCCCGGCGGTCGGCGCGGCGGCGCTGCCCTCCTCCCTGGCATAAATGGTTTGGTATCGGGATTTGTCCTCAAGCCGCTCATGGATGTAGGGCGGCAGGGGCATCTGCCCAAGAATTTCCAGAATCTCCTCGAAAATCCCTTTATAGGAAAAATGAATCACTCTGCCGCCGAAATCCGTGCTCTGCTGAATCAGGCAGCGCAATTGGCCTTCGCCGAAGAGGATCTCGCTGCCTTCCTTCAGCCTGCGACCAGGCTTAACCAAAGCCTCCCAATTATCAGACGTGAGCCGCTTGAGCAGAAGCACCTCGCAGGGGATGCCTGAACCCGCTTTTACGCCAAGCAGGCGCGCTGGAATGACCCGGCTTCGGTTGAGCACCAGGACATCGCCTTTTTTCAAAAAATCAGGAAATTCATGGAACTGCCTGTGCTGTCTTGCCTGCCCATTGCGCTGGCATACCAGCATCCGGCTTGTGTCACGCTGTTTTAGCGGTGTTTGCGCGATCAGTTCTGGCGGGAGGAAGTAATCAAAATCACTGGTTTTCATCAAACAATCCGACTTGTGAACTTCCCGCCGCGCCATTTTGCGGCATATAAGGGCGGTTCAGGTGATCATAGGCGGCCTGTGTGGCCACGCGCCCGCGGGGCGTGCGCTGGATAAAGCCCAACTGCAGCAGATAGGGCTCGTATACATCCTCGATTGTCAGCGAATCCTCACCCGTGGAGGCAGCCAGCGTGTCAAGCCCAACGGGCCCGCCGGCAAACTTATCGATCATTGCCGATAAAACGGCCCTGTCGACCTTGTCAAGCCCCAGCTTGTCGACCTCCAGCAGGTTCAGGCCTTCGTGGGCAACCTGCCTGGTGATGAGGCCGTCGGCCTTGACCTGCGCATAATCACGAACGCGCTTGAGCATCCGGTTGGCGATCCGGGGTGTCCCGCGGCTTCGGCGGGCAATTTCAACGATCCCCTCCTCCTCAGCCGGCATGCCCAGGATGGAGGAGGATCGCCTCAGGATCTGGGCCAGCTCATCCGGAGAATACAGCTCCAGCCGGAACACCATCCCGAAGCGGTCCCTGAGGGGCGCTGATAGCTGGCCTGCCCTTGTGGTTGCGCCAATGAGGGTAAACCTGGGAAGGTCAAGCCGCATGGAACGCGCCGTGGGGCCTTTGCCGATCATGATATCCAGCGCAAAATCCTCCATCGCGGGGTAGAGCACTTCTTCCACCGCGCGGGACAGCCTGTGGATTTCATCAATGAAGAGAACATCCCCGGAACTGAGATTGGTCAGGATGGCGGCCAAATCGCCGGGCCGGTCAATCGCGGGACCCGAAGTCACACGGATATTCTGGCCCATTTCCGAGGCCACGATGCAGGCAAGCGTGGTTTTGCCAAGGCCCGGAGGCCCGTAGAGCAGCATATGGTCCAGCGCGTCGCGGCGCTTCAGCGCGGCTTTGATATAAATGTTGAGGTTTTGCTTCACGGCGTCCTGGCCGACATAATCACGAAGGGTCCTGGGACGAAGGGAGACGTCAGTTTCCCGGTCTTCATCCTTATAGCTGCTCATTAGGAGACGCTCGTCCTGCATATCTTATCCCTTCATCATGCCGCGAAGCGCCATGCGGACCAGTTCGTCTGCCTGCATTTCACCGCCGGTCTGGTGTGCCCTTGATACAGCCAGGGCAGCCTCGCTTTGGTTGTATCCCAAGGACAGCAGCGCCTGAATGGCCTCGCCCACAACGCCTGTTGCGCCCATGCCGGTGACGCTGGAGAGTCCGGCAAGCCCGCCGGTGAAGTCTTCTTTTGACAGCCGGTCCTTCAGTTCCAGCGCGATGCGCTGCGCTGTCTTCTTTCCGATGCCGGGCGCGCGGGTGAGCGTCTGAATGTCCTCAGTGAGGATCGCCAGGGTCAAATCCTTCAGCGGCAGGCTGCTGAGCACGCTCAGCGCGGTGCGCGGCCCAATGCCGGAGACGGCGTTCAAACTCAGGAACATGCCGCGTTCTTCCCTGGAAGCAAAGCCAAACAGCTCCAGCGCATCCTCCCTGACGCTCAGCCAGGTGTACACACGGACAAACTCCCCAATAGGGGGGAGCGATGAGAGAGCGGTTTGGGTGCACAGCACCTGGTAAGCGACGCCCTGCACATTCAGCACCAGCTCATTCCCGCTTTTTTCCGCGACCAGGCCTTCCAGGAAAGCGTACATCTTGACTCCTCTATTTCATCAGGTGCAGGTCGCCGAAACGGCCTGCCTGGCAATGGGTCAGCGCCGCTGCGACCGCGTCTGCCGCATCATCCGGACGGGGATGGTCAGGCAGTTTTAGGATCAGCTTGACCATCTGCTGCACCTGCTGTTTGTCCGCGTGTCCGTAGCCAACAACGGCCTGTTTGATTTGCATCGGGGTATACTCATACAGGTTCACTGTATGCTGGGCGCAGCGCGCCACCGCGACACCGCGCGCCGCGCCGACCGTCAAGGCGGTGGTCACGTTCCTTGCAAAAAACAGTTGTTCAAACACAATGGCATCAGGCTCATACATCTCAAGCAATTCCTGCATAGCCTGATCGATCTGAAGCAGCCTCTGCGGTAGCGGGGTTTCCGGCAGGGTCAGGATGACGCCGCAGGAGATGAAACTTGGGTTGTTCCTGTCCGCCCTGATGAGTCCCCATCCCATGGTCGCCAGGCCAGGATCAATCCCCAATATCCGCATCAGGAACCCCCTTTTACAGAGTATCTTAAGCGATGCCGTCTTCCTTGTCAAACAAGGGAATATTCTTTTCAGGAAGCCATCTTTTTACCATATCTTCTACGTGGTGCCTGGCCAGGTTCGCCTCTCTTGCGGTATCCAGTTCGCTCTTTGGCTCTTCACCCATCAGCCCTAAAAACTGGCTGACTTTCAGCCCCAGCGCATCCTGCATCAGGCTGTCTGAACCGCCGGGACTGACCAGGTAATAACACAGGAGCGAATCCTTCTGACCGATGCGGTGCGCGCGGTCCTCCGCCTGGCTGTGCACCGCAGGGGACCAGTCCAGTTCCCCAAACACCACGCAGGTAGCGCGCTGAAGGTTCAGTCCGGACGCAGCACGCAGGGAAACGCAGCAAAGGTCGGTTTTTCCGCTTATAAAGCGTTGGATGCCCGCGTCCTTCGCTGCTCCGGTCTCTCGTCCCGTGATAAACGCCGGGGAAAAGCGCTTGAGTTCTGTATGATACAGGTCCATGACCGAATGGTGATGTGCAAAAAGAAGGACCTTCTCGCCGGACTCCAGCAAGGCGCGCACAAACTGTGTCACATAGAGCGCTTTGGCGATGCCGCTCGCCTGCCGTTCACCCTGGGACAGCTTGTTTTCAAGCAAAGCACGCCGTGAAGGGGTGAGTGAAGAAAGCTCCGCCCACCCGCGAAGTTCCTTTACAACAGGCTGCATCAGTTTGACAAACAGCGTATCATCCGCATCGATCATCTGGACCAGCCGCCTCTTGTCAGGCAGTTCCGGAAGGACTTCCTTTTTTGTACGCCTGAGCATCAGGCCTTCCCGGCGCAGGTGCTCACCCAGCCAGTCAGGATGGATGACCACGGCGTTGCCATAGCCATAGCACCATTCGCGCGTAAAGGACTCCCAATCGCCCAGAAGGTGATAGTCCAGGATATTCACCACATTCCATATTTCACCGCCATGATTGTAAATGGGCGTGCCGGACAGGCCGTACACCCTCTCGCATGAGTTGGCCAGAAGGCTTGCCGCGCTGTATTTCTCTGTGCCCCGGCGGCGAAGTTCCTGAATCTCATCAAATATCACTGCCTTAAGGGGCATTTCGGGCAAGGCGTCCTTCCATCCCCTCAGGAGGAGGTAATGGATGAGGTAGACATCCGCTTGGGGCAGGGGTTGGGGTGTCATCCCACGGATGACATGGATCACCGGAGGTTTGCCCCTGAAACTCAGGAAGCGGTTGATTTCGCTGTGCCAGTTGCTGACCAGGTGGGGAGGGACAACGATCAGGACGGGAAAACTGTCAGTTGAAGCCAGCGCGGCCAAGGACTGCACCGTCTTGCCAAGGCCCATTTCGTCCGCCAGCAGAGCGCGGCCGGTATGGCACAGCCAACTGGCGCCGTACTGCTGGAAAGGGCGCAGGACGCCCTGAAAGGTTCCGTGAGGATCCTGATAGGAAGGCGCTTTCGTTCGGAAGGTATCCTGGCGGATAAAGTGCTGGCGTGCCTCCTCGAGGGACTGGTGCCAACGGTCAAGGTCACCAGGCATTACTGCCAGGGGATAACGCTGCATCAGCCAGTTCAGTTCGCCGACCAGCCTTCTGTGCGCGCTGAAACGAGCTATGCCGCGCTTGCCGGAATCAGCGCCGGGAAACAATCGCTTTGCCAGCTCCGTGACAGCCGGGTCGCCTTTGATGACCCAGTATTTGCCTCTGGCCTGATAGGAAAGGGTACCGTATACCCGGTCATCATGCTCACTTGGGCGAAGGTAGGCAGGCAGGACGGATGTGTCCTTTGTTTCCTGGTCAGGAATCGTGTGCGCCGGTTCAATTGCCGGGAACATTTCAGGCAGGCTGGATAAAGGATTCCCCGCGGGCGCCGCGATGCCCCACAGGCGGGAAAGGCTGACGACCATGAGCGGCTTTCCCAGCAGTCTGTCCGGCATGCCCGGATCACGTTCGCAGATGATCATCAATGCGGACACCATCGGGGAGGCCAGATACCGAGTCGCCTGACCTGTGAGCGCCTTCAGGTTCGGTCTGGACCGTTTTATTTCAATCCCAATGCCGGACAGCAGAAAATCAATCCGGCACCTCGGCGCAACCATCACCTCATGCCGAAAAGAGATGCCGGCCTTAAGGAGCGCGGAGGACACAATGCCGTGAAGGTCATTTTCACTCCGGACCACAGGCGCCCGGATGGACCGCACCGCCTCCAGAACCCCATCCAGCGTCAACCCCATGAGACCTCCAGATATAGTCATTACACAATCATTATAGCTTGTGACAGAAATGTTTACAATGTGTTTATAACTATGCCTTGCCGGGTAGTACTCAATTTGATATGATTCGGCTATTCATGAACGGGAGGATTGAATGAACAGGAAAACAGTGGCCTTATTCCTCGCATTATCTTTGATGACCAGCATGATTGGCGCAAACGCAAATGACATGCACCTTTATATAATTGAAGCACCCGACTATATACGCCCCGGAAAAACTGAACGGATTATCTTCTTTTCCTCCCATGAGGGAAGCGGCAGCCTTGCCCTGACGGACACGGCAGGCAGTTCCGCCAGTATCATCTTTGACAATATCACGGTATCTCAGGGTGAAAACAGCCTGACATGGAACGGTTTCAACAAAGAAATGCAGCCGGTCGGCCCAGGCGAGTACCGCCTGCTGCTGAGCGTGGATGAGGACGCAGCCGAGCAGAGGATCCTGCTTGGCGATCCAGCGCCCCAGATCACTCAGATGATGCTGAAGGACGCGCAGATCATCCCGGGAAATGGGTGGGATCTGTCCGTCAATGTCAATATGCCAGGTGAATTGATCGTGGTTTTTCATATTGCGGACATACAGCATGAGATCTTTCGCGGCAAGGTTGAAGCAGGAGTTGCCATCGTTGCATGGGACGGGATGATAAAGGGAAAGCAGCCGCCTCCAGGCCGGCACACCATGTCCGTCGTGTTTCTTGATGAGACAGGCTTTCCGGCCAATCAGCAGCATATCACCCTGGATGTGACAGAACCTCCGCTGACCCCGGAACCATCGCCGTCCGCGACCCCGGAAATGACCACTGCTCCTACTCCCGAAGTCAGCCATTATACCGTTCCGACCGAGGAGAAAGTACCGGAGGAACTTCTCGGGAGCAGCTTCTGGCATCTGCCGGTAGGTGAATGGAACGAGGAGGCCATCTGGAAAGTGATGCTGCAGCCCATCATCGTGCTCTGGGGCGAGGATCAAAGGGAGACCTACAAGCTGCGCGCGGCCAAGGATGACAGCCTGAAGAGGGAAAACATCCTGGGTGAGATCACCTATCAGTCCCAGGGTGTGAACATCATTGAGCAGAGTGATGACGGATGGTCCCTGGTTGAAACATACAACTCCTCTTACGGACCCAATAACCGAACGCGCAGGGGATATGGAAACACCGATGAAATCATCCGCGGGTATGTGCGGACCAGCGAGCTGAAAACCATTACGCCCAGGGAAGATTATGGACTGCTGATTGACAAGCTCAAACAGCGCCTGTATGTCTTCAGGGAAGGAAAGCTCTTTACGGAACTGATTATTTCAACCGGCGTACCCACCAAACAGCAACCGTGGAACGAGACGCCTTCAGGTGAGTACCTCATGGTCAGCAGGGTGGGTGAGTTCTATGCGGGCAACCTGGTTTGCCGCATGGCGATGCGCATCAACGGCGGTTCGCTGATTCACGAGGTGCCCTACATCGTCAACCAGACGACCGGTTACTGGGATTATTCCTCCCAGGAAGCCCAGCTGGGGAAAAAGGCGAGCCACGGCTGCATTCGGGTTCAGCGCGTCAACAATGCGGAAGGCATCAACATGACCTGGCTTTGGAACAACATCAAAAACAACACCAAAGTGCTCGTCTGGGATGATTTCCCCGGCCGATACTACGAATATCCCGAAGACAGCCTGTCCCTGTTCTTCAATCCCCAGGGAGGAAAGTACTATCACCTGGATCAGAATTGCTCCAGCATCAAGGACAGGTACCTGCCGCTGGCGGGCGAAATAAGCTATCAGGATCTGGACAGCGATGCATTCAAAAAACTGACCCCCTGCCCCTACTGCAATCCGCCGCTGAGAATATCCGAGATTGACAAAATCAACAAAGACAACGGATTTTAGCCTCGTTTCTTGGACATAAGGCGACACATATTGCGTGGTAAAGCCGGAACCTGTATACTGAAGGCAAGTGGATTGGAATCCATAGGGGAGGTCGAAGATGGAATTTAAAATTAAGAATGAGATCGGCACCATCTGTATATCTGAAGAGGTGATGCTGAAGGTTGTCGGTTACGCGACCCTGGAGTGCTACGGCATTGTGGCCATGTCTTCCAAGCGGGCCAAAGACGGGCTGGTGGAATGGCTGGGACGCGAAAACCTCAGCCGAGGCGTTCAGCTGCGTGCCGTCGATGACATGATTGACATCGACCTGTACATCGTTGTTGAATACGGGATTTCAGTTACCGCAGTCTGCAATTCCATCAAGGAAGTCGTTCGCTACAAGCTGGAAAGCATGACTGGGGTCAAGGTGCGCAATGTGAACATCACAGTTGAGGGGATCCGCGTTTGACAAAGGCGGGTTCGGAGGGAAATAAATGCCGGATTATCGTCTGATTGACGCCAACACGCTGCGGGAGATGGTCATCGCGGGTGCTGCGCTTCTGGAAAAAAACCGCGAGGCTGTCAACGCGCTGAATGTATTCCCGGTACCTGACGGCGACACAGGCACAAATATGTCCATGACCATGATTTCCGCTGTCCGCGAGATGAACGGCCGTGAAACGTCTTCCATCAACGAAATGGCAGAGTCGCTATCAAAGGGTGCGCTGCGCGGCGCAAGGGGGAACTCCGGGGTCATCATGTCCCAGTTGTACCGCGGTTTTTCAAAGGCGCTGGCGGACAAGCAGGCAGTCAATCCGGCAGAGTTTGCCGCGGCGCTCAAAGCAGGCTCGGATACAGCTTACAAGGCTGTCATGAAGCCCAAAGAAGGCACGATCCTCACTGTGGCCCGCGTGATAGCCGAGGACGCGGTGCGGCAGGCTGAATTGGATCCCGACAGTTTCTCTGAGCTTTTTCATGTGATCCTCCAAAGCGGTGAAAGCATCCTCAAACGCACGCAGGAGATGCTTCCCGCTCTCACACAGGCCGGCGTGGTGGATGCCGGCGGTCGCGGCCTGCTTCTGATTTACACCGGGTACTCCGCTGTCATCAACGGGGAGCAGATCGAAGACCTGGTGGTGGACATGAGCGGCGACAGCGCCAAGGAAACCGAGTTTATCGACGATCACAACCTGCTGGAGGATATCCAGTTCGCCTACTGCACAGAGTTTTTAATCCAGCAGCTGAAGCCGGAAATGGGGGATGAAGACATCTCTTCGCTCAGGCGCAAGTTATCCCGCATCGGCGATTGCGTGCTGGTGGTGGGAGACAAGCAGCTGGTCAAGGTGCATGTACACACCAACGATCCGGGAAAAGTTCTTCAGCACGCGCTGACAATGGGCGAGCTGAACGGGCTGAAAATTGAAAACATGCTGCAGCAGCGGCGTGACCTTGACGACCAAAAATCCCAGGACCAGGACGAGAAGGAGTATGGCTTTGTCGCAGTGTCGCAGGGCAGCGGATTCTCGGAGATTTTCAAGGATTTGGGAGTTGACTACATCGTCGAGGGCGGCCAGACCATGAATCCAAGCATTGAGAACCTGAAGAAGGCACTGGACAATGTTCACGCCAGGAACATCTTTATCCTGCCCAACAACGGGAACATCACCCTTGCCGCTCAACAGGCTGCTGAATTATGTGACAAACAGGTTCTTATGCTGCCCACCAAAAATGTCGCGATGGGCATCGCTGCGGTCATTGCCTTCCAGCCTGAGGAAACGCCTGAAACGAATTACAGCCGGATGGACGATGCCGCGCAGAAAGTCCGCACCGGAATGATCACCTTCGCTGTGCGGGATACGGACCTTGAGGGCATGCACATCAGGGAAGGCAGCATTATTGGCCTGAATAACGGTCGCATCACAGTCAACAGCCAAACGGCGGAGGAAGCGGCCATCGCGCTGATGAAAGAGATCGTGACAGATGACGATGGCCTGATTACGATTTATTACGGAGAAAAGACAAGGGCAAAGGACGCGAAGGCACTCAGGGATAAAATTGAGGGGATGTTCCCCTTCTGTGACGTGGAAGTCCACCGCGGCGGACAGCAGCTGTACTACTATCTGCTCTCGGTTGAATGAAAAATGAAACGTTTGTTTGAAAGCTGCCCTATGGGCAGCTTTTTTAAGGAGGGGCTATGCTGAAGCTGGAGGACCTGCGAGGCCTTGGGCCAAAACGGCTTCAGTCACTTCACGAGGCTGGCGTCAGCAGTGTGGAAGACCTTTTGAACTATTTGCCTAAAGGGTATCTCAACGCAAAAAACCCTCTTCCTGTCAGCCAGGCAAGCCCAGGCGAGAATTGCCTTTCAGGACATCTTTCGGACAAGCCCAGCCTTCAGTATTACGGCGGACGCAGCATTGTGCGCGCTGCCCTGGAGGAGAACGGCGTTCAGCTCAGGGTGTTCTGGTTCAACCAGCCCTGGATGGCCCGGCAGCTGAGCAAAGGACAGCAGATGATTCTTCTGGGGCGTGTCCAGGATTATCAGGGAAGGTTGAGCCTCGTCAATCCGAAGGTCATCCATGAGCGGGGCATCAAACCGCAATATAAGCCCCTTACGGGATTGCCGGGCAAGGTGTTTTCAAACCTTGTCGGGCAAGCGCTTGCGCAGGAAGGCATCAGCAACCTTGAAACCCTGCCGGAATCATTTTTAGCCCGGCATCGCCTTTGCGCCAAGACAGATGCATGGCGGATGGCTCATTTCCCCGAAAATGAACAGGAAATCGAGATGGCGATGCGCAGACTCGCCTTTGAAAATCTGCTGCTTTACCAAATCGCCCTGAGGCTCGCGGGGCCATTGGGACAAAAAGGGCCGAGGATGCACGGGCATGGCTTGAGCGCAGATCAATTCTGGGAGAAGATGCCTTTTAAACCCACTGGAGCTCAGCGGAGAGCCCTGGATCAGATTGTGGCGGACATGTCAATGGATGATGCGATGCGCAGACTGGTTCAGGGGGACGTAGGCAGCGGGAAGACTGCGGTCGCCTTTGGCGCGGCGATTTTCGCCAACGCGTGCGGATACCAGTGCGCGCTGATGGCGCCGACAGAACTGCTGGCAAGACAACATTATGAAACCGCCATGAAGATGCTTTTGCCTTTCGGAGTCAGCTGCGGACTGCTGACGGGCTCCATGCGGGCAAAGGAGAAGCGGGAGGCGCTTGACAGGATCAAGGATGGCGACTGGGGGCTTGTCATAGGCACCCACGCCCTCATCAGCCAAGGAGTGCAATACCATAACCTGGGTCTTGTCATCACCGATGAGCAGCATCGCTTCGGCGTACGCCAGCGCCAGACGCTGGCCGACAGGGCAGGGGAGGAATGGACGCCTCATATCCTGGCCCTTTCCGCCACGCCGATTCCGCGCTCACTTGCCTTGGTGCTCTATGGCGATTTGAAGGTGAGCGTGATGGATGAACTGCCGCCGGGAAGGCAGCCTGTCAGGACAAGGATCGTTCCGGACAGCAAGCGGCAGAGCCTGTACACCTATATTCGTGATAAGGCAAAAGCGGGGGAGCAGAGCTACCTGGTGTGTCCTCTGGTTGAGGACAGCGAAGAGTCTGAAGCAAAATCAGCCCTCAGCATATACCGTCAACTGAAAGACGGACCGCTCAAGGACGTGCCGGTCGCGCTGACCTACGGTGATCAGCAGGCGGAGGAGAAGGAGGCAGCGCTCTCTGATTTTTACGCCGGACGCGTTAAGGTGCTGGTTTCAACAACCGTGATTGAGGTTGGAATGGACGTTCCGGAAGCCACCACGATGGTAGTGGAGGACGCGGAAATGTTCGGCCTGGCGCAGCTGCACCAGCTCCGCGGCAGAATCGGAAGGGGTCATAAGGAGAGCTGGTGTTTCCTGCTGGGGGAACCCAATGAGCGGCTGTCGATCCTTACCCAGACAAATGACGGCTTCCTGATCGCGCAGAAGGATCTTGAACTGCGGGGTCCCGGAGAGTTCCTTGGAACCAGGCAGCACGGAAGGATGCTTGATGCCTACGGCATCAGCAACGTAAAGATGATCAAGGAGACCGCTGAATGCTTTGAGCAGGTCATCATCAATGACATGTCAGACGACGGGCTGTATGAAACGCTCAAGCAACTGGCACAGAGGAAATACGCAGGGAGACTGGCATCCGCCGGGATGCACTGAAATGGTTTGACATCATGGCAATCCGGTGTTATCATTCATGCAATCCCGTGTGAACGGGTCGGGAATGGAGACAAGGATTGAAACTCACAGCGAAAAGCCGGTATGCGGTACGCGCAATGCTGTTTCTGGCGCAGGAGGAAAACAAAGGCCCGCAGAGCTTGAGCCGGATATCAGACTGCGGCCTTCCAAAGGATTACCTTGAGCAGCTGCTGGGCAGTCTGAGACGTTCAGGCCTTGTTGCGGCATCCCGCGGAGCTGGAGGCGGATATTATCTGGCAAAACCGGCCCGGGAAATCGCCCTGGGTGAAATCATCGGCGCAGTGGAAGGGCCGCTTGTGCTCTGCGAGTGTGTGCAGGATGCGAAAACCTGCTCCAACAGCCCGGAATGCGGCCTGCGCGGCGCTTGGGTCAACTTGACAAAAGGCATCAATGATCTGATGGAAGGGATGACCCTGCAGGATCTTTTACCTGATGTAAACAAGAACATATATGATGAGGGGCCGCAGAATTGAACAGGATATACATGGACAACGCGGCTACGACACCGCTGAACAGGAGCGTGTTTGAGGAGATGCTGCCGTACTTCACAGAACAGTACGGCAATGCTTCCAGCATTTATGCCACAGGGCGGGACTCCCGCAAAGCGGTCAGCGATGCGCGGCGAAAGGTGGCTTTTGCCCTCAACTGCAGCCCACAGGAATTGTATTTCACCAGCGGAGGAACGGAGAGCGACAACTGGGCACTGAAAGGTGCGGCTTTTGCCAACCGGGGAAAAGGCCGGCACATTATTGCCAGCGCGATCGAGCATCATGCCGTGCTGCATGCCCTGGAATGGCTTGAAAAACAGGGATTTGAATTCAGCCGGGTCCCGGTTGATCAATTTGGCAGAGTGGATCCTGAGACGGTCCGCCAGGCGATCCGGGGGGATACCATTCTCATCTCCGTGATGGCCGCCAACAATGAAATCGGCACGATACAGCCGATTGGAGAGATTGGACAGATTGCCAGGGAGAAAAAAATCCTCTTCCATACCGATGCTGTGCAGGCGATTGGCGCGATTCCGGTTGATGTGAAGGCCTGGGGTGTGGACATGCTATCCCTGTCAGCGCATAAATTCCACGGGCCCAAAGGCGTTGGCGCGCTCTATATCCGCAAAGGGACGCGCCTTGACCCTCTGGTTCACGGCGGAGCGCAGGAAGGCAACCGGAGGGCTGGGACAGAGAATGTACCCGGCATTGTCGGCCTGGGCGCGGCCATCAAACGGGCGGGCGAAACCCGGATGGAAACTGCGCCGCGCATCGCCGCTATGCGAGATGCGCTGATAGAGGGCATACTCCAAAAGATACCCGAGGTCCGCCTGAATGGCGATCCGGTCAACCGCCTGCCCAACAATGTCAATGTTTCCGTCCGTTATATTGAGGGGGAAGCCCTGCTGCTGAGGCTTGATATGATGGGCATCGCGGGTTCCTCCGGATCGGCCTGCACCTCCGGATCCCTGGATCCGTCCCATGTGCTTCTGGCGATCGGCCTGCCGCATGAAATCGCGCACGGAAGCCTTCGCCTGACACTGTCGGAGGAAACCACCCATGAGGAAGTGGATGAGGTCCTGCGGGTGCTGCCAGGCATAGTCCAGACACTCAGAGACATGTCCCCGCTGTTCGGATAAGGAGGGCATTATGTACAGCGAAAAAGTCATGGAACACTTCAATCATCCCCGCAATGTTGGGGTGTTGGAGGATGCCAACGGCATCGGCACTGTCGGGAACGCGAAGTGCGGGGACATCATGAGGATGTATCTGCGCGTTGAGGACGGCGTCATCAGGGACGTGCGTTTCAAAACCTTCGGCTGCGGCGCCGCGATTGCCACAAGTTCCATGGCCACGGAAATGGTCAAGGGCAAAACTGTGGAAGAAGCGCTGAAACTGTCAAACAAGGCGGTTGCGGAGGCGCTTGACGGCCTGCCACCGCAAAAAATGCATTGCTCAGTGCTGGCGGAGGAGGCCATCCGTGCGGCGATTGAGGACTACCGACAAAAGTCAAGACAAGGAGAATAAATGCCTGAACTGTCAGGGAACCTATCCGGACTGAGGGACAGTATTAAAAAACGCCTGAAGGAGTTATACGACATCCCGGTTGGCCCATTTGAGTTTATTCCGGCTGAACTGGCCGGACAGATGGCTGAACTGACCAGTCTGATCAACAGGGAAATAGCTGTATACATCTCCCGAAGCGGTGAAATCCTCAGCGTTTCCATCGGAATCAGCGACAGCGTCCCGCTGGAAGACTTCGGGCAGCGCCGCAGCCTGAGACGGCTCAGCCGCGTACGCTGCGTGCACACCCATCCCAACGGGGATGAGACCTTGTCGGATGTCGACCTGGCAGCACTTGAGAGCCTGCGTTTGGACGCGATGTGCGCGCTTGGTGTGGATGAAACCGGCCAATTAACCGGCGCGAGCCTTTCCTTTCTTTCGACAGATGAGACAGGCGCACTTAAAGCGGGCCCCATACAGCGTGTTTTTGTCCAGGGGCTTGAGGACCCAACGCTGATGGAGGCCATCAGGAATAACGACCTGCTGTTCACACCGGGCGGAGAAACGACAGACGAAGAGAATGAATGGGCTTTCCTTGTCAGTGTGGACACGGAGCGTTCCCTTTTGGAACTTGCTGCCCTGGCTGAAAGCGCGGGTGCGCTGGTGGTTGGCAGCGCGCTTCAAGCAAAATCAAGGCCGGATCCCGCAACATATATCGGCAGCGGAAAGGCCGCTGAAATCTCACTCCAGGCGCAGGCGAACGGGGCCAATATCCTGATTGTCGATGACGAACTCAGCGCTGTGCAGGCCAGGCGCCTTGAGGAGATTGTTGGCATCCCAGTCATTGACAGAACGACCCTGATCCTTGATATTTTCGCTCAGAGAGCCACCAGCAGCGAGGGCAAGCTTCAGGTGGGATTGGCACAACTGAACTACAAAGCCAGCAGGCTCATCGGCGCGCGGGCCCAGCTATCACGCCTTGCAGGCGGCATTGGCACCCGCGGGCCAGGTGAAAGCAAATTGGAAATGGACCGAAGATACATCAGGGGACGTATTCAGAAATTGAAAGAAGACCTGAAGGAGCTGGAACGCCAGCGCGATGTTCGGCGCAAGAACCGCCAGGGCAGTGACATCCTCTCCGTAGCGCTGGTTGGTTACACCAATACAGGCAAGTCGACCCTGCTGAACCTGCTTTCCGGTTCTGACGTGCTGGTGAAAGACCAGCTGTTCGCGACCTTGGACACCGTCTCCCGCCGGGTCATCCTGGAAGAAGGGGACGAGTTCCTGCTGAGTGATTCCGTCGGATTCATCAGCAAGTTGCCCACCGATTTGGTGGAAGCGTTCCGTTCCACCCTGGATGAAGCGCTTGGGGCGGACATCCTGGTCATCGTGTCGGACGCATCAAACCCCCAGGCAAACACGCAGAGGGAAGTGGTGGAAGAAGTGCTTTTGAGCCTGGGTGCAACAGAGCAGCCGCGGATTGAGGTCTATAACAAGTGGGACATCGTGTCTCCCCGGAATATTTCCCTTCCGCCAGGTGCGATGAAAGTATCGGCGAAAACAGGGGAAGGAATCCCGCAGTTGCTGGACGCCATAGCATTTTTCCTGCGAAAGCAGGAACGCGCCCACGCTCTGCTTGTGCCGTTTGAACGCTATTCCCTTCTGGGGGAAATCCGCAAGCATGGGCGCATCCTTGAAGAAACGCACAGCGAAGAAGGGACGCTGATCAAAATTCAGCTGAACAATCCGGCTTTCCAGCGGCTCAAGTCCCTCTACGGGGAGCTTTTCCAGAGGGCAGGCGATTGATTATTAGGATTGCATCGCTTTTTTTGCTGTGTCTGAGCCTGGTTCAAACCGGAATCGGCTCCTATGCCGACCACACCAGTTTAGGCGGAACGCTGTACCTGGTTAACCGTACCTACCGGCTCACCCAGGCATATGAGCCGGATGACCTGGTAGAGCTGAATGTCAGAAAGCTGACCTCAGGGATACAGCTTCGGCGTGAAGCGGCAGGAATGCTTGAGGAACTGTTCAAGGCGGCCAAGGAAATGAAAATGACCCTGGTCGCGGTGTCCGGATATCGCAGCTATGATAGGCAGGATGCCATATTCCGGAGGAAACAGCGGACAAGCGGGAGCCTGGAGAAGGCGATGCTGCTGGTTGCCCCGCCTGGCGCGAGCGAGCACCAGCTTGGATTGGCGCTTGATATCGCCCGCCAGGACAGCGCAAACCTCAACGGCGCTTTCGGCAAGTCCAAAGAGGGACTGTGGCTGAAGGAGAACGCGCATCGTTTCGGGTTCATCATCCGTTACAAGGCAGAATGGACAGCGATCACCGGATATGCGGACGAGCCATGGCATATACGGTATGTCGGGAAGGAACACGCCCAGGCAATTTACAGTTTGAACATTCCGCTGGAAACCTATGTTGAGAAACTGGCAATACAAGCGTTCGGAGAGTATTTTACCGATGATTGAGACCGTTCTGAAGAAAAAGGCGAGCATACTGCTGATAGCGGCCATGATCCTTTTTACCCCGGCAGCGTTTGCGCAATCAATTGAATGGACCTATCCGCTGGCTGCCAACATCCTTGAAAACAGGAGCGGTTTCCTTATCCTTGCAAACAGGGACAACCTGCTGGACGAGGAGTTCATTCCCCGGAATATTGTCCCGGTCAAACTGCGCGGGGTCAGCGGCCCGCATGAGCTGCGCCGGGAAGCAGCGGAAGCGCTGGACGCCCTGTTCACGGCCGCCGAGAAGGACGGCATAGAGCTGTACCTGAAGAGCAGTTATCGAAGTTGGGGAACCCAGAACACGATGTACCAGAACCGCCTTGAGAAATACGGTAAGGACGATAGCGTTGTCGCGCCTCCTGGATCCTCTGATCATCAAACGGGCCTTGCGGCAGACGTGCTCAATCGGGAATGGTCAAAGCGTGAGGGAATGACGCCTGCCTTCGGCGAAACAGCGGAGGCAAAATGGATGGAGGCGAACTGCGCGGCTTTTGGTTTCATTATCCGCTACCTGCCTGAAAAGCAGGATATCACTGGAATTATCTATGAACCATGGCACCTGCGCTATGTTGGGCTGGAAGCGGCGAAATACATCATGGATCATCGGATTTCCCTGGAGGAGTTCACGGAGGAATGCCAAAACGCCATCACCGAGTATTCAAAAGCCGGCGGCGACTTTTTGGAGCTGTGCCGAAAACTGAACGCGCCGCCGCCTGCTGTTTTTCTGGATGAAGGAGATGGGGAGGGGGACGGCGAGATCTCGCTCTTCTATACCACACCATAAATGATGAGAATGAAGAAGCTGCCGGTTTTACTGCTTATTATACTGCTGCTGTTAACGGGATTCCAGGGAACGGCGGACGCGGTATCGCCTTCGCCGACCCCCGGGCTGCAGGCAGAGAGCTCGATTCTTTCCCTTGGCGGCGACCTCTTCCTCATATCCCGACAACACCGTATCAGCAAGGCCTATGAACCCGAAGACCTTGTAAAACCAGCTGTCAAGACCAGAAAAGACAGCCTTCAGGAACGGATAATGTTGCGTAAAACGGCGGCCAGGGCGCTTGAAAGGATGTTCCAGGCAGCTTATTACGAGAAGGGATACACCCTTTATGCCGCATCAGGCTACCGCAGCTATGGCATCCAGCAGATCCTTTTCAACAGCAAGGTGGAAGAGGTCGGGAGCCGGGAAGCGGCTGAGCGGCGCGTAGCACCCGCGGGAACCAGCGAGCACCAGCTTGGCCTGGCCATGGATGTGCAGGCGCCTTCCCAATTAAACCTCAATACCGGCTTTGGCAGTACGAAGGAGGGGAAATGGGTATCGCAAAATGCCCACCGATTCGGCTTTATTCTCAGGTATAAAGAAGAATGGCGGGACATCACCGGGTACAGTGAAGAGCCCTGGCATATACGCTATGTTGGCATCGCACACGCTGCCGCAATATATGAACTGAACATCCCGCTTGAGACGTACACGGACTTGGCGCTGAGGCTGCCGGAGTACGTGCTCACCGGCGCCAGCCATGTGCTGCTGATTGGATTGATTCGGGACATGATGGAGGGAAGGGAACCGGAGGAAATAAAAGCTCTTATTGAAGCCGTCAATGGAGATCATGACGCTGTTCTGCGAGCTGCCACTGCGCCGTATCTGCAAGACGGGATGAGTTATGAGCAGGCGCTGTGGTACGCATACCCCACGCCCAGGCCGACGTCCGCACCGCGGGTGGACCTTGATGAGGAAACGCGTCTTTCCCCTGAAAAGGGCGGATAAAATGGCTTCGCTTTATGACAGGCTGAAAAGCGCTCAACCCATCAGATCACAACCCCTACCGCGTGACGGCGAAAGAGAATGCCTGACGCGATCTGTGCAGGTCCGCCTTGACCAATCCTGTTCAATACATGCCAACTCACAGGCGATGTCCTTTTTATCCGGCGGTAAAACAGATACGGAGTACAATCCCGAGGATTTCCTGTTTCTGGACACGGAGACCACCGGCCTTTCAGGCGGTGCAGGCACACTGGCCTTTCTGATCGGGCTTGGCCGCATAGAGGGTGAAAACATCGCAGTCAATCAAATCCTGATGCGCGATTATCACCAGGAAGCAGAGATGATCAGGGAACTTTTACAGCACACGAAAAAAGCCAAATGCCTTGTCACCTACAATGGCGCGGGTTTTGACCTGCCGCTGCTGCAGGGACGGATGATCATCAACCGCATGGAAGATCCTCTGTCGGAAATGGATCATATCGACCTGTTGTACGCGGCAAGGAGGGTGTTCAAACTGCGCCTTGGACGCTGCAGCCTGTCCCGGATGGAGGAAGAGGTTTTCCGTGAAACCCGGAAGGATGACCTGCCAGGCTCTGAGGTCCCCAATCGGTATTTCGAGTATCTGAATAGCCATGACGAAGGATTGCTGGAACAAGTGCTGGACCACAACCGCCAGGACATCGTATCCCTTGCCAGGTTGTTTTTTCACATGGTCCGCATGCATGATCGGCCGCTTGAAACAGAGCACCAGGAAGACCTGTTCAGCATGGGCAAGGTTTTCGAGCGCCAGAAGAAGCATGCTAAGGCACAGGAATGTTATCAGGCCTGCAGCGCAAACAGCGTACACGACATGGCCCGCCTGCAGCTTGCCGAAATGTACAGGAAAAACCGGATGGATGAGGAAGCAGTGCGGGAATATGAAGCGCTGCGCTTGGGAAAGGCCATGACCGGGCGCGTTTACATCGCGCTGGCTAAGATATATGAACACCGATTCCACAAGCCTGCCCGCGCGCTTGAAATCGCAAGGCAGGGCATGATATATTGTTCCGAACGCATCGCCTTATCCGATGCGGCCAGGGAAGAATTCACTGATTTGGAACACCGCAGCCAGAGACTGATGAGAAAGGTAAAACGATTACAAGATGACAATACAAGACAGACTCAGGATCAGGAGCGCGCTGCTCAAACACCAGAAAGGCCAAAAGGAAGAGGCTCTGGCAATTTATGAATCCCTATACAGGGATGGCGTTGTACTGGCCGCCTATATGCTGCCCTACAGCGTTTTACTCCTGCGCTCCGGCGGTGAAGATGTGTTTAACAAAGTCAGGGAAATCATGGTCAAAGCGCAGAAAGCGCCTGACATGACGGCGGAACGGCGCCAGCAGCTGCTGATGAATTATTCCATCGCAATATGGAAGACCGGTAACCTTGAAAAAGCGATCAGCACGCTGGAATCATCTCACCGCCAGGCGCCCTGCAGCCTGACATACCAGTCCCTTGGCTTTCTGTACATCGAGGCCGGGGACGCGGAAAAAGCGTTGAAGTACAATTTGGAAGCGCTGGAATATGATGATGAGGACGCCATTACGCTGGATAACCTTGGCCAGGTATATTACCGTCTGCTCAATGACAGGGAAAAAGCCAAACCATATTTTATCAAAGCGCATGAAATCAAGCCCCAGCAGATTGATACGCTGTATTTCCTGGCGGCCTATGATGAGCAGGAGGGGCGGCCCGGGGATGCTGCGGAAAAGCTTGAAACTGCGCTCGCCGGTAATTTTTCGCCGCTGAACCATGTCAACCGCAGGATGGCCGAAGAAGCGCTGGCAAGGGTGAAGGAAGGGGCAGACTGAATTGTTGAATTGGCTGCAACAGGATCCATGGGGTTTCCTCCGGTTCATGCTTTACCGTGCGCCGGCAGTGCTGCTGGCGCTGAGCCTGCATGAACTGGCGCATGGTTATGTTGCGCTCAAGTGCGGCGACACAACCGCCAGGGACATGGGGCGGCTGTCGCTGAATCCATTGAGACACCTTGACCTGGTTGGCACGATCAGCATGTTTCTGATGGGTATCGGCTGGGCAAAACCAGTTCCGGTGAATCCGGCGCGTTTCAGGAATGGACGCTGGGACGATCTGAAAGTGTCCCTGGCAGGGGTAATCACCAATATCATTCTTTTCCTTTTGGCCTCGGTGGCGACAATCCTGCTCAGCCGCGCTTTATACCGCCCTGAAGCGTTGACTATATATGGCGCTGAGTTTTTCCTGAGTTTTCAACAGGATGGTTTCAACATGCAGCTCTTTCCGGAAAACGACCAGGTTTTGGCTTTCCTGTTGAAAACGCCCTGGCTGATCCATGTTCAGCGTTTTCTGTTCCAGCTGGCCATGGTCAATATCGGCATGGGACTGTTCAACCTGCTGCCTATCCCGCCGCTTGACGGGTTTCACGTGGTCAATGATATCCTTTTCAAAGGCAGGCTGAATATCAGCGGTAAAGTTTTTCGCTTCGCGCAAATCGCGCTGCTTCTGCTTCTGTTCTCAACCAATTTTATCGGAACATGGATCAGCGGAGCGATTTACGCCGTGCAGGGGGCGATCCTCCCGCTGCTGCTGGCTATCTTCCCTGTTTAATATGGGAGTTGTTTTTGAACTGAAATCATTCAAGGGTCCTCTGGACCTGCTGCTGCACCTGATTGGAAACGCGAAAATCGATATCAGGGATATCTTTGTGTCAGAAGTGACGGAACAATATATCAGAATTATTCAACAGTCCGCTATCATGGATATGGAGGAAGCCAGCGGCTTTATCCAAATGGCTGCTACCCTTCTGCTGATCAAAAGCCGCTCCATGCTGCCCGTTCCGGCATCGCCTGAAGAAGAGGACCCGGAGGAACAGCTCATCCGTCAGCTGGAGGAGTACGCGTACTTTCAGGAGATAGCGGCGAAAATGCAGGGATTTGAACAGGCTGCTTCGCGATTGTTCACCAAACTGCCTGAAGAGCTTCCCATGCGTCCTGCGACCTATGAACTGGAAGGCCTGACGCTGGGAAAACTGATCCAGGCCTTTGCCCGCTTAAGCGCCAGGCATACTGAGAAGGCGGTGGAGGAAGCGGAACAGGAAACCCTCATCCTGCTGGAGGAGCACACTGTGCCCAGGTGCATGGCGGAAATCCTGAAAAAGACGAGGAAAGGCAGCCAGAGTTTCACAAGCCTTTTGAGCCAAAAACCTACACGCAATGAGGTGGTCACATTGTTCCTTGCGCTGCTGGAACTGCTCAAACAGGGACGGCTGAGCGCCTCGCAGGAGAAAGACGGGGAAGATATTATCCTCTCAAGGGGAACAAAGGGGGGAATTGTGCGTGAATTCTGAGCGATTGAAAGGGATCATTGAATCCATCCTATTTGTCTGCGGGGAAGCCGTGTCCGTTGACAGCCTGGCAGCGCCTCTGGAAGTTACGCGTGACGAAATTGAGCGGGCATTGATCATGCTTGAGGGAGACTATGCGCAGGAAGGGAGAGGCCTTCACCTCAAACGCTTCGCAAATCTGGTTCAGTTGGCCAGCAAAGCAGATTACTCACAGGATGTTGAACGGGTCCTGCAGCCGGCCCAACGTTTGACACTGTCTCAGTCCGCGCTGGAAACACTGGTCATCGTGGCATGCCGGCAGCCCGTCACACGCCAGGAGATAGAGTCAGTGCGGGGCGTGAAGTGCGATTATTCGCTTCAATCGCTCATGCAAAAGGGCCTGATCCGGGAATCCGGCCGGAAGGAAACACTGGGACGGCCAATCCTCTACTGCACGACAGAGCAGTTCCTCTCCCATTTCGGCCTGAGCAGCCTTGCGGATCTACCCATGAACTCCATGCCCTACGCTCTTGTGAATGACGCATCCGCTCTTGAAAGCAAAGAATAACCGCCGGACATCAAAACCGGCGGTTTTTCATTCAATCCTGTCAGCTTCCTAAATTGCCTTGAGGGTTTCCCGGATACGGTAAAATACATTGGTGTAGTCGCTGTTATATTCGCCAGGGCCGGTATAATGCAGCGTCAGCAGCCGGTTGTTGTCCATCAGCGCCATGTGCACCCGGCCCCTGACAATGGTGCCGTCATGCATCACGCCGCGGTATGTGACATAGTAACCGGGCTTTCCCATCAATGTGCGCTCGGCGGTTTCCGATATCCTCCACTCCTTGTAGTTGACCTTGCCAAGGTCGTTTGCAAATGCGCGGACATCGGTGCGGACATTGCCGATCGCATAGGTTGCTGTTGTGGGGCTGAGCGTAAGGGTGAACTGCACGGAGTAATTCTCTTTCTGCTGCTCCGCCGGTTCACTGAGGATATAGGTGTCAGACTGGGAATCGTCCACTGTGTATCCCGCAACGCATTCAAAGGATAGTCCCAGTTTGGTCGCGGTATAAGTGGAATAGGTAAAGGCCAGCGGCTGGCGCGGCGTGGGGGTGGGCATGTCTACCGGATCCAGCGGAATCGGGGTCGCGCCTGCGAACATGGCGATGCCGGATTCAGAAAAATCGGTATCTGACAGCGCATTGTCCGTATCTTCCTCTGAGGAGGGATCATATCCTTCCGGCACGCCAGGGATATCAGGATTGTCAGTCGGGATCTCAAGCGGCGACTGCTGTGTCTGGATGGTGTTTGTTGGAGAGGAAGCAGGCGCCTGGGTTTGCGGCTGGCAGCCAATGACCAGCAGGGCAACCAGTGCCAGCAGACTGACAGTCAATAACTTTTTCATACGTTCGACCTCCGTTTTCTGACCGCGAGGCTAGTTTGTAAAATTATTGTAACAATTATGCGGCGTTCCGTCAAGCGCTCTGGAATGGGTTACAGAATACGGTTATACGCGCGCTCGGCGTCGTCTGGTTTGATGCGCGCAGGGGGGAGCTCATCATCCCCGTTCCCAGGTTCAAAAGGCACTGCTTGCCCGTCTTCGCCGGGATAGGAATCGTTTTGATAGACAGGGTGGTAAACACGCCGGTCAAGGGCAAACACCCTGTCGCTGAAGGCACCAGGCTTGGTACGGGAAATCGCTGACTGCATCTCATTGAGTCTGGAATCCAGTACATCAAGCCAGTTGAGCACCTCTGCTTCCGGGAACATGGGGGGCTTGGGGCTGCCGTACTCAGGGATGCCGTGGTGGCTTAGGATCATGTGGGCCAGCAGCAGGGGATACTCGTCATCCTCCTTATATCCCAAGGCGCGGGCAGTGTCACGGACATCGGCGACGCCGGTTACGATATGTCCCAGTAAAAGGCCCTGCTTTGAATATTCTGTCACGCTGCCCAGCGGGCTTGATAGCATTTCGTCCAGCTTTCCCAAATCGTGGACGATGACGCCGGCCAGCAGAAGATCCTGGTCCAGATAGGGGTAACAGGCGCATATGGCTTTGGCGGCAGCGAGCATGTCCGTCAAATGGTGAAGCAGTCCGCTGCGCTCGGCATGATGCATACTCTGCGCCGCCGGATAATACTGGATCTTCTCTTCAGCCCTTTTGATGAGTTCACCCGTGATCGCCTTTATGACAGGGTTCTGCATCCCGGAGATCACATCCATAATTTCCTGGAACATCTCACCTGATGGCCGAGGCGCGGCGGGAACAAGTTCAGAAAGGTCGACCACATCGCCTTCTTCGGTTTCCCTCATGCGTTCGATCTTCATCTGCAGCCGGTTGTTATACTCCGTGACCGTTGCGCGGATCTTCAGCACAGACCCCGGAAGAGGGGGAGCTTCGTCGCTGTTCCAAACCTTGGCGTTGATATCCTGAGAATCGTCCGCAAATGTGATGTCCAGGTAAGGATCGCCGTTTTTATTGACGCGTTTCTCCGCTGACTTGACAATCAGGAATCCTTCAAATTTCTGATCCTTGATAAGTTCGCTGACTTTAATCTGATTCATGGTACGCTCCTGTGGTCTCATTACGGTCTTCAAACAAGGTGAACTCCTCCAGCCATTTAAGGGGCACGGTCCCCAGCGGGCCGTTTCGCTGCTTGGAGATGATGACCTCCGCCTCGCTGGGGTCGTTGTCCTCTTTCTCATAATAATATGGGCGGTGCAGGAACATGACCACATCGGCGTCCTGTTCGATGGAACCGGAATCGCGCAGGTCGCTGAGCACCGGCTTGACGCTGCCGGTACGCTTGACATTGGCGCGGGAAAGCTGGGCACAGGCCAGCAGGGGCACTTTCAGTTCCAGCGCGATGCCCTTCAGTTTTCTGGAAATCTCGCTGACCTCAAGCTGGCGGTTTTCTGAGCGGCCGTCTGCGCTCATCAGCTGCATATAGTCCACCACAATCAGGTCCAGCCCACGCTCCGTCATCAGCCTGCGGCAGCGGCTTCGCAACTGGGTCGGGGTGAGGGACGAGCTGTCGTCCAGGTACATCTTGGTTTCAGACAGCGGGCCGAGTGCCGTAGACAAACGTTCCCAGTCTTTGGCAGTCAGCGCGCCGGAGCGGACGGACTGCATATTCACCCTTGCGTCGCCGCACAGGATGCGCAAGGCAATCTGCTCCTTGGGCATTTCAAGGCTGAATATGGCAACGGACTTGCCATGCCTGGCGGCATAGGAAGCGATGTTCATGGCAAAACTGGTCTTGCCCATGCTGGGGCGCGCGCCGACCAAGACCAGTTCACCCCCGTGCAGTCCGGTCAGCAGCCAGTCAAGCAGCGTGAACCCTGTGGGCACGCCGGCAATCTTCCCCTTGTTTCGGACCAGGTCCTCAATCTTCGCGAGGGTTTTTTTCATGACCTCACGGATGGGGGTCAGCTGCTGGGAACCAGTGCGCTTCATGACAATATCAAAAATCGCTTTTTCAGCGTACAGAAGGGTCTCATCCAGCCCAAGCCTCTCCTCAAAGCAGGCACGGCTGATGTCATTGGAGGCAGAGATGAGTTTCCTCAGCGTCGACTTCTCCAGGACGATCTCAATATAGTGGCGCAGGTAAGCAGTGGTGGGGACGGAGCGGATGAGCTGGATGAGATAGTCCGTGCCGCCGATTCCGTCCAGTGCGCCTGCGCGGGAGAGCTCCGTGTCCATGGTGACCAGGTCAACGCTCCTGGCCTGGGAGAACAACTGCGACATGGCACGCAGAATAACCGAGTGCTGCGGATGGAAAAAGTCCTCCGGCTGCAAGGTTTCCATCACCAGTATCAGCGCAGCCGGGTCCTGCAGGCTTGCGCCCAGTACAGCGCGTTCGGCCTCCATGCTCTGAGGCAGCACGCGGATTGGATCACCCGAGGCGTAAGACGTCATCGCTTGCTCCTGTTCATGTTTCTTCGAATGGTTTACTCAATGGATTGCTGAAACCCTGACAGTCATCTGGATCTTCACGCCGGAATAAAGAGAAACGGTGATCTCGCTGTCCCCGACCGTGCGGATGGGTTCCGCCAGCTCAATCCTGCGCTTGTCCAGAACGATCCCGTGCTGGGCATTCAGGGCATCCGCGATTTCCTGACCTGTCACGCTGCCATATAACCGGCCTTTTTCGCCGCTCTTTTCCTGAAGCAGGATCACCTTGCCCTTTAATTTGGCGGCAAGCTCTTCCGCCTCCTGGCGGCGGGCAGCTTCCTTGGCGCGCTCCTGTTCATCGCGGCGTTCAATCTCCCGTACAGCGGCCTGTGTTGCTTCCATCGCCCATTTTTTGGGAAAGAGGAAGTTGCGCGCGTAGCCGTCGG
>DIWD01000055.1:0-3650 GCA_002428405.1 bacterium UBA6115 | reverse complement strand
TGGTCATAAACCCCGAATATCATGGCTACCGGCGGGAGGATGGCAAACAGAAGAAGGAGCAGACCCATCCGCAGCCAGGGTTTCATTCCACGCGCCTTGAAACGGAAATCAAGAAGGGACAGCCCCTGAATCGCGTACAGCGAGAAAAACACATTATACATCATCTGCCCCGCGACAATAAAAACCAGGTTTGACGACAGCAGCGCCAGCAGATAGCCGGCCGCCAGGATCCAAAGCTTTTTTCCGGCAGCCCAGGGGATGTGCCAGAGAGAAAAGGGCGGCATCAACAGATCCGGGCAGGTTTTCCATTTTGAACCAAGATGGACCGCGAAGCCCATGCCCAGGGTGGACAGGGTGATGCTGTAGGTGGTCAGCATTCCGGGCATCAGGGATGCTGCCAGGGCGCTGATACGGACCCTGATCCCTTTGTAAAACTCCTGAATGATTTCCGGCTTGAATGTCCATCCTGTTTCAGCGTTGGCAAACACCTGCGCCCCGGTTTCCTGTCCGTTTGAAATCAACCCGCTTTTCCAAAGGGTGTATAGCAGGCTGTCCCTCCACGGCAGCCTGTCCAGCCCGTCGACTGCCGCCTGGGCAATCGCGCTGTACAGGTTGCCGCCTGCCTTGTATTGAAAAGTCACGAAGAGGGCCAGCGTGCTGAGGATAAATACCGCCAAAACGACTCCCGCTGCCTTGAAAAAAGGGAAACGTAGTTCAAGGCATGCCAAAAAGGACAGCAGAACCGGCAGCAGATAGGCCAGCAGCCACAAGCCGCCC
Organism: bacterium UBA6115; assembly: GCA_002428405.1. Next base: position 2,873 of record DIWD01000055.1, on the reverse strand, counting down.
GGGCCGTAGACTTTGATGGCTGCCAAAACGATGGCCAGAAGCGACAGCAGGGAGGGCAGAATGCCGCCAAGCGCTGCCATGATCAGCAGCAGGACCGGGAAAAGGATCATCCCAAACCCAAGATAGGTCACAGCCGGCAATGCGCCTGACTGCAACGCCCAAACAACAAGGCCGATCAGCGCAAGCATGATGAGGGACCGCTTCGGGCTGACCAGATACCTCAACTGCCGCATCGCTGCCTCATTTCCATTTTTCCCTCAACGTTTACCCTGACGGTATTCTACTTGTCGCGTAAGGAGGTGTCAAGAATCCAATCCTCATCTACAGGATGATCTCAGTAACAATATCATCCATCACAGCCATCAGATAGGGCTTGCCGCGTTCAGAGAGTTTCTGCTGCGTGATTTCCTCGCTTTGAAGCGGGACAAGCTGGCCCAAGGAAGTTTGAACAGTGAATGAACGCGGCAGGCTGAGCACGGCGCTGGCGGCGATAAAGCTGCCGTTGCTGCCGTTCTTGTTGAAATAGAAGGAACGAACACCCTTGCCTGCGCGGCGCTGCAAGTCAATCATACTGGCAGGCACGCGTTTCATATAGCCCCGCTCGCTGATGAGCAGAAGGGAGTCGCCGTTCTGGATGCCTCCGGATGAGAGAAGCGTATCACCAGGATGAAGCTTCATCCCGCGCACTCCCCTTGTGACTCTACCTGTGCAGGGCACCTCCTCCTCTGAAAAGCGGATGAGCATGCCGGTTTTACTCAGGCAATAGAGGTCATCCTGCGCACGCAGGACGCCAACCTGTATCAGCGAATCGCCCTTTGACAGTGTAATGGCCGCGACTTTCCCGCGGCGGACAGAGTATTCCGCAAACGGTGTGCGCTTGACAATGCCGTCCCTTGTAAAGAAGAAGAGATCCGGAAGGCTCTCCAGTCCGTCACACGGCATGTCCAGCATGGATATGCATGCCTCGCCGTCTTCAAGGCCGCTGAGGACCCCTGCCAGCACAGTGCCGCGGTCTTTTGGCCGGAGCAGTTCATCAAGCCCCGAGACAGGAACCTGATAGCAATTCCCGATTTGGGTAAAGAACAGCAAGGTATGGTCTGTCATGGTATTAAAAATGATCAAAGGCATGTCCGATGGGACGGAGGGCAGTTCCATCCGGTCAAACACACGCTGGTGCATGCGCTTCAACTGCCCGCTCCGGGTCAGGAGCACCATGGTCTCCTCCGGCACAGGCACCTGGCTGAAAATCACATTTGACGTTTCGTCCCTATCAGGCTCAGCAATTTGCGTGCGGCGGGGATCGCTGTACTTTTCAGCTATTTCTCTCAATTCGTTCTTGATGACCTTCATCAGCCTGACTTCACTGCTAAGGATGGCCTCCAGCTGTTCAATCAGTTTGACGGTGCTTTCGTAATCGCTTCGAAGCGCCAGTATCTCAAGCCCGGTCAGACGCTGAAGCCGCAGATCAAGGATCGCCTGTGCCTGGGCGTCGCTGAATAAAAAGCGCGCGATCAGCGTTTCCTTGGCTTCTTTTGCGTTTCTGGAGGCGCGGATGAGCGCGATGACCTCGTCAAGGTTGTCAACGGCAGTAATCAGGCCTTCCAATATATGGAGTTTCTGTTTTGCCTGCTCCAGGTCATACCGGGTGCGGCGGCTGACAACTTCCTTTTGATGGCCAATGTAGTGTTTGAGCGCTTCAATGACGCCCATCTGTACAGGCTTGCCGTTTGCGATGGCCACAAGGTTCACGCCAAAGGTCACCTGCAGGTCGCTGTAGCGGTATAGATAGGCAAGAACCGAAAGCGGATCCGCTTCCTTTTTCAGCTCTATCACTGCGCGTAATCCCGTGCGGTCGGACTCGTCGCGGATGTCATAAATGCTGCCCAGGGCAGCCTTGCGCTCTTCAGACAGCTTCAGGATCTTTTCCAGCATCTGGGCCTTGTTGACCTGGTAGGGGATTTCCGTGATGCACAGGAGATGCCGGCCCGCCCTGCCTTCCTCAATCCCGACTTTTGCGCGCAGGATCAGTTTGCCGCGCCCAGTCTGATAAGCACCGAGGATTTCACCATTATTGATAAGGATGCCGCCTGTGGGAAAATCCGGCGCGGGCATGATACGCATCAGTTCCTCAAGCGTTATGCCCGGGTGGTCAATCAGCTGGATCACTGCGTTGCAGGCTTCGGCAAGGTTGTGCGGCGGAATGTTGGTGGCCAGCCCAACTGCGATGCCGGAAGCGCCGTTGACCAGCAGGTTGGGGTAGCGTGCTGGCAGCAGGTCTGGCTCCTTGAGTGTGTCATCGAAATTGAGTCTGAAGGGAACGGTGTCCTTTTGCAAGTCCCGCAGCATCTCAAGCGCCAGTGGGGACATGCGCGCCTCAGTATATCGCATGGCGGCCGCGGTATCCCCGTCGATGGAGCCGAAATTGCCGTGGCCGTCCACCAGCATGGCGCGCATCGAGAAAGGCTGGGCCAAACGCACCAGCGCATCATATACGGAAGTATCCCCGTGCGGATGGTACTTGCCCAGGCAATCGCCTACGATACGCGCGCATTTGCGGTGCGGCTTGTCAGGGGAGAGGGACAGCTCAAGCATGGTATAGAGGATGCGGCGCTGAACAGGCTTCAGCCCGTCCTCAACCCGCGGGATGGCGCGCTCCAGGATGACATGCTCCGCATAGGGCATCATGCTCCTGTCCATCACTTCTTCCAGCGACGCCTGGATGACCTGGTCCAATTGATCTACGAAATCTTTCTTGCGCATACTGCTCCTCAGCGTTGCCTGGCCATAAACAGGTCCGGCTTGTTGAAGTTGGCGTGCTCGCTGATGTAATCGCGGCGCGGTTCCACTTTGTCTCCCATCAGGACCGTGATCAG
>DIWD01000036.1 GCA_002428405.1 bacterium UBA6115 | reverse complement strand
TCCAGTCTGCCAGGGGTCTATCCGGCCGGGGAAGGGGCCGGCCGCGCAGGCGGGATCATGTCCGCGGCGGTCGACGGACTGCGCTGCGCCAAGGCAATGACAGAGCAGATCGCAGACGGAAACTGACAGTATGGAAAAAAGTGTCGATAAGATGTATAATTGGATATGATCATTCCAGCCTGTCTCCGCACAATCAGGTGATTCGCGGCCTGGACAGAAAGAGGAGATGAAGTGGCAAAAAACCGCCCCGGCCGCAGACGGCAGGAAATCGCCTATCGCGTGACCAGGGCTTTGCTGGTTCCCTATTTTTCCTGGCGGTTCAACATGAATGCCATTCCCCAGCCTGAACTGCCGCCGCCTTATATCGTTATATCCAATCACGTGACCGAGTTGGATTTCTTTTTCCTGGGCAAGGTGTTCAGGGAACCGATGGGCTTCATTGTAGGACAGGGGCTGCTCCGCATCAGGCCGCTGAAATTCCTGCTGACCTGGCTGTATGGCTCCATCGCCAAGCAAAAAGGCACGGCAGACGTCCGGACCACCATGGGCATGGCGCGCAGGCTGCAGGAGGGCCGCAACATCTGCCTGTTTGCGGAGGGCAACACCTCCTTTGACGGCAGAACAGACCGGATTCCCGAAGCGACAGGCAACCTGCTGCGCGCAGTGAACGCCGGCCTCATCACCTGCCGGATTGAGGGCGGTTATTTCTCGATGCCGCGCTGGGGCAAGGGCATCAGGCGGGGCCGCACAGAATGCCGGGTGGTCAATACATATCCAAAAGAAGCGCTGCAGGCAATGAGCGCTGAAGAAATCAACCGGCTGCTGGTCAGCGACCTGAGCGCTGACGCTTATGCGGAACAAAAGAGAAATCCAATTGCATATAAGGGAAAACGACTTGCAGAGGGGATTGAGCACGCGCTGTACTTATGTCCTTCCTGCCAGGGACAGGGAACGATTCGCGGCATTGGCGATGAAGTGCGATGCCTCGCCTGCGGGATGCATACGCGCTATACCCCTTATGGCTTTTTTGAAGGAGACAACCCCTTCCCGGGCGTCCGCGAATGGACGGACTGGCAGCGCGGACGGATACAGGACATGCTGGAGAACGGAGCCAAAGAAGCGATTTTGTCAGATGGCCCGCAGCACCTGATGCTTCAGGACAGCGATGGAAAACTCCTTCCATTTACTCGCGGGAAAATGAGCATGGGAAGGGGCTTACTGAAAATCGGTGAGTTTGAAACGCTTGTCAGCGACATTGCAGGACTTGAAATTTTCCGTAAAAATATATTTCAGTTCACACTCAGGGACGGCCGCCGCTTTCAGACGAAACCGTCCGAAGGTTTTTGCGCGCTGAAATACCGCGACCTTTACCGCATCATAAAAGAAGAGAAGGAGTGATTGAATGGATTTTTCAAACCTGAACCACGGATTGTGGGATGTCTTTGTCTGGGGTGGCGTCATTGCGCTGCTGCTCCTTTTAGCCAATATCATGACGCGAAAAGTGACCCTCATCCGCAAAAGCCTGATGCCGGTGGCAGCACTGGCCGGCTTTATTCTGCTGGGCATGAGGGCAGCCGGCGTGCTGAAGATACCGCAGGGGCTTTTGGAGATGATCACCTATCACGGCATTGCCATCGGCTTTATCGCGCTGTCCCTGAGAACAACAAAAGGTGAAACGGGGGGTCTGTTCGCCTTCAAATCCGGCGCGCTGATTGTCTCCACTTATCTGGTTCAGGCGGTCATTGGACTGGTGATATCTGTTTTTCTGTTTTATACCATCATGCCTCAGCTTTTCCCGGCCTCCGGCATCCTGCTGCCAATGGCCTATGGCCAGGGGCCGGGGCAGGCGAATAATGTCGGAACCACCTATGAAAACCTGGGTTTTGCAGGCGGACGCTCCTTCGGCCTCTCCCTCGCCGCGGCCGGTTACCTGACCGCTTGCCTGGTGGGCATTTGGTCAACCCGCAGGATCCTGAAACGGCGGGGCATTCGTCCTGCTGATCCTCAATACGTTCCAGGCTCAGTCATGACCGATTCTTTCCAGGATGCCAATGAAGTGCCCCTGAGCGAATCGGTGGACAGGCTGTCCATACAAATCGCGCTGATCTTCGTTTCCTACCTGATCACCTTCCTGATCACCCTGGGGATCACCGTCGGAATCACAGCGGTTTCCCCCGGCGCATCCAAGACCCTTGTTCCGCTGTTTTGGGGCTTCAATTTCATTACCGGCTCCCTGGTGGGCATGGGAGCGCGCGGTGTGCTGAGCAGTTTGCGCAGGTTCGGCTGGATGACCAGGCAGTATCAGAACAATTACCTGCTCAACCGCATCTCCGGGTTGGCTTTTGACCTAATGATCGTGGCGGGCATAGCCTCCATCAACATCTCGGACCTTCAGGGCCTCTGGCTCCCCTTCCTGCTGATGGCTGTCACAGGATCAATTGTCACATACGCCTATCTCAAATATGTGATTCCGCGCATGACGCCGGATTTTGCGGACGAGAGCTTTGTAGCGATGTACGGGATGCTTACCGGCACCATCAGCTCGGGCATTCTGCCGCTTAGGCAGATTGATCCCGAATTCAAAACCCCGGCCGCAGACCAGCTGGTTGTTGGAAGCGGCACCGGTATTCTTTTTGGCGCGCCGATCCTGATCATGATCGGCCTGGCGCCCAACAGCATGGGAATGCTTCTGCTTACCCTCTTCCTGTGCCTTATTTACCTGGCGGCGCTGGTCTGGTTCATGATCATCAGAAAAGACGGAGCACGGAAAAAGAACGTCTGAGCGATTGACCTTCCCTGCTCTGATTCGTAAAACCATTTTTATAGGAGGAAAACATGCTGCTCATCAAAGGAGGAGAGATCCACGACGGTATCCATCAGGAAGGCTATATCGCAGACATCCTGGTTAAGGAAGGAAAAATCAGCAGGATCGGAAAAGGCCTGAAAGCCGGAAGCGCAGAAATCGTCAGCGCAGCCGGGCTTCGGGTTTATCCGGGGTTTGTCGACGCCCACAGCCACCTGGGCCTGGACGGCTACGGCATAGGGTATGAAGGCGCTGACTACAACGAGATGAACGACATCGTCAGCCCGCATCTGCGTGGAATCGACGGCTTCAAGCCCGGGCAGCCGGACTTTCTGCATGCCGCGCTGGCCGGTGTCACCACAGTCAATACAGGCCCCGGCAGCGCAAACGTGCTGGGCGGAACCTTCCTGGCTGTGAAAACCGTCGGAAGGCGCGCAGAAGACATGCTGGTAAAAATGGAAACCGCCATGAAATGCGCCTTTGGCGAAAATCCCAAACGGGTCTACCGGGAAAAGAGTGATTCCAGCCGGATGACTACCGCCGCCAAATTGCGCGAGATGCTGTTTAAGGCACACGAATATGAGGAGAAAAAGAAGGCGGCCGGAAGTGACATCAGCAAACTGCCGTCCTTTGACATGAAACTGGAAGCCCTTCTGCCTGTTATCCGCGGGGACATGCCCCTGAAAGCCCACGCGCACGCAGTGGAAGACATCTTTACAGCCCTCCGCATCGCACGTGAGTTTCATCTCAAAATCACGCTGGAACATGTCACTGAAGGACACCTGATTGTGGAGGAGCTGGCAAAGGAGGGTGTGCCGTTGGCCGTCGGCCCCTCACTCACCGGCGCCAGCAAGTTCGAGCTACGCAATAAAACCTTCGAGACGCCCGGCATCCTTGCGAAAGCCGGCTGCCTGGTTTCCATTATTACCGACGCGCCTGTCATTCCCCAGGAATACCTCCCCATGTGCGCGGCGCTGGCGGTTAAGTCCGGAATGGACCCTTTCCAGGCCCTACAGGCCATCACCATCAATCCCGCCATCCATTCCGGTATCGCGGACAGGGTCGGCTCTCTTGAAGCGGGCAAGGATGCGGACATCATATTGATGAAAGGCAACTGCCTTGACGTCGCGGTAAAGCCCGAGGCGGTATTCATCATGGGGAAAAGAGTCACATCCTGAACAAATGACATCTGAATCATCTAATTCATCTTGTACAGGCAAGCGGATTGTGTTATGATTCCTAAGGACACATTTGAATAAGGAGGGATTATCATCCATGAAAAAACTGACCGCGTTGCTCCTTTCTGTACTGATGCTGCTCAGCGTTCTGCCTTTGATCGCACAGGCAGAGGCAGTGAAACTGACCATGGGCTCCTGGCGGGCCGATGATGTTGAGCAGATGAACAACCTGCTGGCCCTGTACAAAGAGAAAACTGGAGTGGAAATCACTTTCCAGCCCACAATTGCCAACGAATATAACGCGACGCTACGTCTGCAGCTCGACAACGGGACTGGCCCCGACCTGATGTATGCGCGTTCCTACGCGACCGGCGTAGAACTGTTTGAAGCCGGCTATTTCGCTGATTGCACTGACATCCCCGGCATTAAGGATAACTTCGCCGCTTCCTCTCTGGCGCCTTGGCAGACAGCCGAAGGCAAGCTGTTCGCCGTGCCATTCGCGGCAGTGTCGCACGCTGTTTATTACAACAAGGATATCTTCGCTCAGAATGACCTTCAGATTCCCCAGACCTTTGAAGAATTTCTCACAGTCTGCCAGACTCTGAAAGACAAGGGGATCACCCCGCTTGGCAATGGTGTCGCCGATGAGTGGGATATTCTGGAGTGCCTGTTCCTGGGCATGCTACCCAACTATGTTGGCGGCGCTGAAGAACGGGTCAAGTATGAATCCGGCGAAAAGAAGCTGAATGACCCGGCATTTGTCGAGGCCTTCACCGACCTGGCTAAACTCACGCCCTTCCTGCCCGAAGGCTTCTCCGCCGTCACCTATAACGACAGCGCGAACCTCTTTGCCATTGAACAATGCGCCATGTACGTTGACGGGTCCTGGTCCGCCGGCACCTTTGGCGATGTGGGCTTCAAATGGGGCGTCTTCGCGATCCCGGCGCCCGAGGGAAAGGCGACCCGCATCACCTTCCATCCGGACATGGCCATCACCATGAACGCAGCCACCAAATACCCCGAGGAGAGCAAGGCCTTCCTGGCCTGGCTTGCTTCGCCGGAAGGCGCCGCCATCGCGTCTGAAAAACTGCCGACCGGTTTCTATCCGATGATCAATGCACCCATCACCCTATCTGACGAGCATGCGAATGAGTTCCTGGCCCTGAATGCCGGCAAGGAAACCGACGCGCGTTTTGTCTGGCCGAAGCTGATGGACCTTTATGCCCCGATGGACCAGGAGGTCATCAAAGTACTGAAGGGTGAAACCACGCCGCAGCAGGCAGCCGACGCGCTGGCAGCCCTGATTCCCTGACAGTCCGGTGGCCGCATCACAAAGGTGCGGCCACCTTTTCTTTTTATGCAGGAAGGACATCGTATGAGCGCAATGCCGGCCTTACACAGAATCAGAAACAGCAGGCTCCATCCCTGCGGATGGTACTGGCTCATGTACCTGTTGCCTGCGCTGGCGGTATACGCGGTGTTCATGGCCTGGCCCCTGTTGTCCTCGATTCAGCTGAGCCTGTACACAGGGAACCAGGCCAACCGCAGTTTTGTTGGCCTGGACAACTTTAAAAAGCTGTTCGCGGGGGGTGAAATCAGCACAAGGTACTGGGGCGCATTCTGGCATACCTGGGTATTTTTCGCGGTTCACATGGGGGTGCAGAACGTGCTGGGCATCCTGTTTGCAGCCATGCTCACCAACCGCACCATGAAAGGCCGCCTCTTCTATCAGACCATCATTTTTCTTCCCACGACCTTTGCGGTTCTGGTCACAGGATATCTTTGGAAATTGCTTCTGAATCCCTTATGGAGCCGCGCCGCGCTCAATCCGCTAGGGCTGTCTTTTCTGGCGCGGCCATGGCTGGGTGAATCCTCTTCCGCTCTCATTGCCGTCTCCCTGGTTTCCTGCTGGCAATGGCTTGGGATTCCGACAATGATGTTTGTAGCCGCGCTGCGCAATATCAGCGAGGACCTGCTGGAAGCCGCGGACATCGAGGGCTGCAGCAGCATCCAGACGTTCTGGTACATTAAACTCCCTTTGATAAAATCCGTGGCCGGAATGGTTGCGATTCTCACCTTTGTCAGCAATTTCAACGCTTTTGACGCTGTATACGCCCTTGAAACCGTCAACGGGGGGCCAAACTACGCGACGGATATCATCGGTACGCTGTTTTATCGCGTCGGTATCGCCGGGCAGCATCCTGTCGGAATACCGGACCAGGGCCTGGGCGCGGCCATCGCGGTCATCACCTTCATCGTGCTGGCTGCCTTTGTCATTCCAACTTTGCGCCTCACCCAGAGCAAGGAGGCACAGTTGTGAGCATGAACCGCGCACAGAATAATAAAATACGCTCACTGCGCGTCATGAATCTGCACATCCCTTCCCATCTGATCCTGATTGCCTGGTCGGCCATCGTGCTGATTCCCCTCTGGATCATGATCATGGGTTCATTCAAGGACAAGCGGTCAATTTACACAAACACTTTCGGCCTCCCGGGAAAATGGAATGTCAGCAATTATACAGACATCCTCAACAGCAGTGATTTCCTTCGGTATTTCCTCAACAGTTTCCTTGTGGTTGTGACCTCGCTGTCCCTTGTCCTCATCATTGGCGCGCTGGCCGCCTATGCGCTGGCCAACTGGCGCGGCCGCATCTCCTCCGCGCTCTTTTTCTTCCTGATTGCCGGCATGATGCTGCCCATCAGGATCGGATCCATCAAACTCCTTGAAATCATCCGGAATCTGGGTCTGATGAACAATAAATGGTCGCTGGTCCCCATATACCTGGCCATGGGCATCCCCATGTCAGTCTTTGTGCTGACAGAGTTTATCAGACAAACCCCGCATGAGCTGATCGAGGCGGGCTATATTGACGGGGCAGGCCATTTCCGCATCTTTTCCACCATCGTCATCCCTTTGATGCGGCCAGCCCTGGCCACGGTCGCCATCTATAACCTGGTCCCCTTCTGGAACGACCTTTGGTTCCCGCTCCTTTTTATTTCAGTTGAGTCTGAAAAGACGCTTCTCCTGGGCGTAACGCGGCTCTTTGGCCAGTACCAGACGGACTGGTCGAAGGTTCTTGCCGTCCTCACTCTCTCAGCGGTGCCCGTCATCTCGCTCTACCTTCTGATGAGCAAGCAGTTTATCGCCGGGCTGACTGCCGGCGCGGTCAAGGGATAAGCGGCAGGCCGGTTCCATTATCATAAAAAGCGCTGCCCATTCCTGGCAGCGCTGCTTTTTATTCGTCCAATATTATATCGGGATTTTTTCCCTCCGGGCTGAGAGCCGCTGAAGTCCCCGCAGAATATAAGCCAGCAGCGTGGTCAATGCCCCCAGGATCAGCAGCCACCAGAATACCCCAAGCGTTCCCGCCCCGGCCGTGAACCAGCCGTTGGCCCTAAAATCCAGGAAGTAATAGGGCACGGCCTGGCCGTTGAAGCGCACCCCGGAAAATGTGAGGGCCATGATGAAAGCAAAGTATATGAATGGAAGCGCCAAACCGGGCAGCAGCGGCTGCTTTTCTTCCCATGTGTGCCTGAAAAGGATAAAGTCCAGGCAAGCCAGCAGAGGCACCAGATTGTGTACCAGAAGGTTGGCGGGGGAGGCAAGATAACTCAGCGACACAGTCGGGATGAGCAGCAGGGAGAATACCGCGAATGTCAGAAGGATGCCCGCAGTCAGTGTGAACCGGACCGTCAGAAGCCATCGCGGCAGGGTGAGCGGCTCTCCCCTGTTCCGCGCAGACAGATCAAGGACCAGAAAAATCACGCTGAACAGCGTCACAAGGATATTGCTGATGTTCGTGTAGTATAAAAAGTATGCGCCCGAATCGAAACCGCCCCGTCTCAGACTCACAGCCTGTCCGAAAACACCAGCAATAATAATGATTGCCTTAAGCGCGGGCGAATAGAACCGTTTCGCCTTATCCGCATCCATATTCAGGCCTGTCCCTGCGCCATCATGGCCTCCGCCACTTTCATGAATCCGGCTATGTTTGCGCCGGAGACATAGTTCTCGGGTTGGTCATATTTTTCAGCTGTCGTGCTGATGGTCTCAAAAATTCGGTTCATGATGCCCTTGAGTTCGCGGTCCACCTCTTCAAAGGACCAGCTCAGGCGCATGGCGTTCTGGCTCATCTCCAGCGCGCTGACCGCGACGCCGCCTGCGTTGGCCGCCTTGCCGGAGGCGAAGAGCACACCGGCTTTTTGAAAACACTCCGTAGCCTCTATGGTGGCGGGCATGTTGGCTCCTTCCGCTACCGCAATTACGCCGTTTTTTACCAGCGTCTGCGCACTTTTGCAGTTCAGTTCATTCTGTGTGGCGCAGGGGAGTGCCAATTCACAAGGCAGATTCCAGATACCAAACGCGCCATCTTGATACCGTCCGCTGCCGGCCAGGGCAGTGTACTGGCTGATACGGCCGCGCTTATTTAGCTTGATCTCCTTGACAGCCTCCAGATTGATGCCGTTTTCATCATGGATAAAGCCTTCCGAGTCGCTCATCGCGACAACGGTCGCCCCCATCTGCATGGCCTTTTCCGCAGCATAAACAGCGACGTTGCCGGAGCCGGAGATGGCAGCGCGCATCCCGCTGATCTGAAGCTTGTTCTTTATCAGCATTGCTTCCACCAGGTACATCAAACCATAGCCGGTTGCCTGGGTACGGCCATTGGAACCTCCGTAGGCGAGCCCCTTTCCCGTAAAAGCGCCGTCGTGCTGTCCTGTCAGGCGCTTATACTGGCCGTACATATAGCCGACTTCCCTTTCGCCCACGCCGATATCGCCCGCCGGCACGTCAATGTTTGGCCCGATGTGGCGATATAATTCGTTCATCAGGCTCTGGCAGAAACACATGACCTCGTTATCAGACTTTCCCCTTGGATCAAAATCGGTCCCACCCTTCCCGCCGCCAATGGGAAGACCGGTCAGGCTGTTCTTGAGCGTTTGCTCCAGTGCCAGGAACTTGAGGATGCTCAGGTTCACGCTGGGATGAAAGCGCATTCCGCCCTTGTAGGGCCCGATGGCGGAGGAAAACTGAACACGGTAGGCGCGGTTGATCCGCGGCCGCCTGGCGTCATCCAGCCAGGGAACCCTGAAGATGATGATGCGCTCCGCCTCCACAAAACGCTCGAGCAATCCGGACTTTTCATACTCCGGATGCTGGTCAAACACAGGAGACAGGCTGGGCAGCATCTCCCGGGCGGCCTGGAGAAACTCAGGTTCATGCGCGCAGCGGGCTTCCAGATCCCCAAGCACTTTGGCGGTATACATGTTCATATTTCCCTTCTTATCCTTTCGCGCCTTTGGCTCCGCTGCCAGCCCGGGCGATGGCGGAGGGAATAATGTCCGAGTGGAAGGAGGTGATGATTTTTTCTTTTTGTTCCTGCGCCCTGAAGGCGTCCTGAACCAGGCGGTCCACCAGATGCCGGTACCGCAGGCCGTTTCCGGTCTTTTCCCACAGATAAAAGGCCATGGATCCGGGAATGGTATTGATTTCCGTGATGTACAGTTCCCCGGTTCCCCGGTCGATCATGAAGTCCACGCGCACAACGCCCCTGCAATCCAGTGCACGAAAGATATCCGCTGAAAGGGCTTTGACCTTTTCGGTGTCCTGCTCGCTGATGGGCGCAGGGATGATGCGGGTCAGCGAAGCCATGCCATTCTCCCGGCCGCTTGCCAGGTATTTGGTATTGAAATCCAGCAACTGGCCCTGGCGCACCGGCTGCTCTACCACCGAAGTTTCGACGGTATCATCAAAACCAAGCACGGAGCAGTTCACCTCAAGCGGGTCATTCAGCCCTGATTCGATCAGGCTCCGGCGGTCCAGCGAGAAAGCAAGATTCAGTGCATCCATGAGCTGCTGACGGTTTTCCGCCCGGCTCACACCGATGGATGAACCCAGGTTCGCGGGCTTGACGAATACCGGATACGGCAGTTTGGCCTCAACTTTGCTGCAGGCAGCTTCAGGATCCCTTTCAAACTCGCTGCGCGCAAGGGATGTATCCGGCAGAACGGGGAACCCGCAGCCGGCAAACAATCGCTTCATCATGATTTTATCCATGCCCACCGCGCTTCCGGCTACGCCCGTGGAGGCATAGGGCACATCCATCAGCTCAAGCATCCCTTGCAGGCTGCCGTCCTCCCCGTTCAAGCCGTGCATGACCGGGATCACGCAGTCCAGCCGCGCGGCAGCGCGACGCTTTTCCCCGGCGAACAGTCTTCCGCGCTCAAAGGCCATCAAATCGCGGGAGCCTGAGGTCAAATCAGGGAACACGCGGGTCAGGCCGCTGGCGCGCGGATCAAAATCCAGGTAGGTTTCCAGTTTCCACAGCGCGCCGCCAATGAACCACTCGCCCCGTTTTGAGATATAGACTGGAATGACCTCATATTTGAAGGGATCCGCCACGCCGGCAAGCTGAAGCGCACTGATGATAGACACCTCATGCTCACAGCTTCGGCTGCCATAGAGGATCCCCAGCTGCAGTTTCTCAGGCATTCGCTCCCACCTCCTCAGCTGTAATGGTCGGGCAGGTCATTCTCGTACAGCACCACATCGCCCGGTCCGCATGATTCTTGAATAAATTCGTTCGCCTGCGCCAGGGAGGGGAAGACATGGATGTTTCCCTCTGCCATGCCGCTCTCCAGCAGCCCCTCCCGGATGGGCCGGGTATGCTTTTCCCCCACCAGCAGGATTTCCTGCGCGACCGCGGCGATATCGTTGCCCAGCCTGCGGTTGGACTGCTCCTCCTGCCGGCCCAGCTCAATAAACCCGGGTGTGACCACAATATGCCGTCCCGGATGTGATGAGAGCACCTGCAGTGCCTTGCGGCTTGAGTCCGGATTGGAGTTGAAGCCATTGTTTATGACTTTATATCCCTTCCCATGCATAGTGACCTGAAGGCGGGAAGCGGGGGGATTGACCGTCACCAGGGCATTGCGGATCTGCCCCGGGGTGATGCCGTAATGCATCGCCATGAGGGCAGCAAGCAGGATGTTGCGCACATTATGGTCGCCGGCCAGCCTTGTCTCGCAGGCCACGCGTTCCCCTGAAGGCAGGCAAAGGATGAACCGGCTGCCTTCAGGGTACAGATCAAGGTCTTCCGCCCACAGATCGCTGCCGGGGATACCGGCCAGGGCCTTTGGGATGCTCGTTTTTTCGTAGTATTCGCTGACATATTTCCCGTCAAAGTTGAACACCGCGAAACCATCCGGGGGCAGGCCCCGGATAAGGTCATACTTGGCGTCGCCGATTTGCTGGATACTGCCCATGGTTTCAAGGTGCTGGGGTCCGATGGAGGTCAGGATGCCGGCATGAGGGCGGATAAAGCGGCTTAGCGCCTGAATATCGTGCGGATGGCGCGCACCCATCTCAGCGATAAAGAAGAGGTGCTGTTGGCCCAGTTCCTCCCGAATACAGCGGGCCAGGCCCATGGGCGTATTGAAACTCGCAGGAGAAGCCAGGGTCAGGTACCGCTGGGAGAGCATGGCAGCCAGGATATTTTTGACCGTTGTCTTGCCATAGGAACCGGTAATGCCAATGATAGAAAGCCCTGTGGCGCGGTAATCATCCAGGATTCTCTTCGCGTCGTGCCGGTAAAGCAACTGGATCCCCTTTTCAACAGGCCACATGATGAAAGCAGCCAGGATGAGCCACAGCGGCATCAGGAAAGGGATCAGCGCCGGCAGCCAGAATTGACGGGCCTGCCATAACAATAAGAAGGATAAAAGCAGCCCCACCAGCATCAGCGCCATGTAAAGGCGCTTGACACGTGTGGTGATCACCAGCCGGGTCTTGACTTTTTTCTCGTGATAGGAAATCAGGCCAATCACATATCCGGCTAAAAGAATCAGGACAGCAATGAACAATGCGAAGATCATCGCAGGAACAGGCGCCCAGCCGAGCGCTGGGATCACGGCGAGGACAAGCAGGGCAGATACAAGGCCCAGAATAAGACCGGGCCAGAGGCATTTCTTCGTCTGCCGCCTGAAGGTGCGCGCAAAGGCGCCGAACTGATAGCTGCCCAGCTGGTAATACTGCATCAGACGTTTGGACGCGGGCAGCATTGCAGCAGCTGACGCGGTCAACAGGATGGCAGCAGCGANNTATAAAATCGCGCCAATTGGTTTTTATACGCCCAATGATCATCTGACAGATATACAAGCAGCCGGGCGTCCGGCATCAGTTTGCGCATCATCTCCCCCATCCATAATGGCGTGGCGCTGTCTTTCCCGCCCCAGACCAGCAGCACCGGCTGTTCTATTTTAGGGAGAAGAGGACGCAAATCCCTCCGGACCACCTGGCTGAAACTGCCGCGCAAAGGTTCAGGCGTGGCGAGGTAATCGGAAGAAGCGAACTCCGCTCGCAGGTCATTGAGCCATTTATCTGCTTTCAACTTGTATTTCGGGATAAGGGCCATGGCCTTTACCCCGGTTCGGCCGGCTTTGAACACCAGCGTGCGCAGACGGGCGTTCAGTCCCCGTTTCGGGCGAATTCCCGCACAGCCGGTGAGAACCATGCGGCTGACGCGCTCGGGATGATGCGCAGCCAGCCAGAGCGCGATACGGCCGCCGAAGGAATGCGCCACGAGGGCAGTCTGCCGGATAGCAAGCTGGTCCATGACCTTCAGGGTCCACTCCGCATATTCCGGAACGCCCCAGTTCCCGTCAGGCATCCCGGAATCCCCGTGTCCGGGAAAGTCGACCATCGTGACCCGGTAGCGGTCACCCAACATCCTGCCAAGGGGCATGAGGTGTTTTTCAAGCGAAACCGAAGCAGGCCCCCAGCCATGCATCAGCAGCAGGGATTCGCCGTTCCCCTCGAGGGTTTCAACATGGGTCCTGATACCGTCAACCTGCAAAATCAAGCCTGTCTGCCTCCTTCCGGTCCTGTTTCGGAAATCTGCAGAATGTACCGGCATTTCGCCGGTGACATCATGCACAGCGGCCTGTACCGCGGCGGGACTGTCACAACGCGTTCCAGAACGCAGCCAAGGCGCTCGCAGGTGACGCGGGAAGGGATGTTGTCCGTGTCGGTGGTGATGACCACGCTCCTCAGGCACAGCCTGTTCATGACCGGTAAAAGCATCGCGACCGCCTTGCCTGCGTAACCATGCCCCCGAAAACCTTCTTCCACCCGGTAGCCGATGTGTCCCAGGTAATATAGTTCCGGGCTTTCCCCCAGCCTCAGGCTGACATATCCCATTGCTGCCCGGCTGCCAGACAGGCAGATGTCATAGGTAAAACTCTCACGGATGCCGGTGGAGAGATCCACGGTATTGCGCTCACGGAGGCAAAGGTCGATTTCCGCGCCTGCCAGCACCTGTCTCACAGAGAAAAAACGTCGGAACAAGCACGCCTCCCGCCGCAGATTTCATGGGCGATTATATCACAGGCCAATGCGCTACTCAAACCCTGTACAAAAAGAGCACCGGGTAAAAACCCGGCGCTCTGGAAGCCTGAGAGCTTATTGAAGGGCAAATGTGAGGGTCACATACGCGCTGATGGACACATCGCCGGAAAGGATCGGCGTGCTCACAGCGGCATCGCCGGCAAAGTCCGCGCGGTTCTGAATACCGTAAGGAGCACCATAGGTGTCATTGGATTCAATCAGGATGATGTCCCCCAGGGTTTTTCCCGAAGCTTCCGCCAGGACCAGCGCCTTGGCCCTTGCGTCCTCCACTGCGCGCTTCAGCGCCTGGTTGTAGCCTTCGGTGCTTTTGGAGGACTGGAAGGTCAGGTTGTAGATGTTATTGGCGCCAACGGAAGCCGCCGCATCAATGGCTTCAGATACACGGGAGATGTCGCGGATGGTGATGAACACCATATTCGTCACGGTATAGCTGCCGCCGATCAGGTTCTCAGCAGCGCTGTACATGTTGTCATTTTGTTCAAAGTAGACATAAAACTGGCTGGTGCGGATGTCATCCTTTAAAACGCCGAACTTTTCCATTTCGCGGATAACGTCTTCCATGATGCGTGCGTTTTCCTGATGGGCCTCTGCGACAGTGCGCCCGCGGGTCTGCGCGCCGATTTCAATGGTGGCCGAATCCGCCGGAAGGGAGATCGTGGCAGTGCCGGTGACAATCAGCCTGGACGTGTCATCCTCCGCAAGCCCGGGAATAGTCAGTGAGAGGGCGACGACAAGGGCAAACAGGGCAATGATGAGTTTTTTCATTTCTTTCTCCTTTTAATGATGAACCTGATAACCAGAATGAGGATGGTAAGGGCAGCCAGGTAGGGCAATACGACTGTCAGGAAGACCGCCAGGTCGCTGAGGATGTAAGTGAAATTCTCCCAGGCTGCGGCTATGCCGTTTTTAATGCGCTCCAGCAGGGTCTCTTCCTTGTCCTGGGAGGTTTCCGCCGCGCTGAGCTCATTGAGGGTGATGTTCAGGGTGGAATAGTCCACCTTGCTGTCCATGCCCAGCAGCAGGCCGGTCAGCCGGTCGATCTCGTACTGGGTGTCGGAAATGCCATTTTCAATGGCAATCAGGTCTTCCACGCTTTCGGCCTTGGCCAGAAGGGCCTGAAGCCGTTCCATCTTGGTCTGCTGGGTCTTCAGCCGCATGGACGTATCGGCGTACTGTTCGCTGACATCCTCCGCTGTTTCGCTGAAGGAAACCAGGCGGCCAACATCCTTGACCGACGCGGTCAGGGTATCCAGCTTTGCGACAGGCACGCGCAGCGTCATGTAGGCGGTGCGCAGGTTGCCGTATCCGATGTAGAGGTTTGCTTCCTGAATCCTTCCTCCCGATGTCAGGAGGGCTTGACGGATCATGGCATAGTCTCCGTCAAAGCTGCGGGTGGACAGCTCCACTCGTACAGTGCGGATGATTTTTTCGACTTGTTCATCACCGGCCGCCTGTTTTTCAGCCGCGCTGAAGCTGTAATCATTAGCTGGGGCAGGGGCGTATACATTTCCCAGTCCGCGCACGCTGGCGGTATCCTCCATCGCGTAGCTGCCCTCAGGTATCTTTGCGGACTCCGGGGTGCTGTTTCTTCGGTTCTGACCCGCCAGGAAAGTGCCGCCGGCGACAAAGACCAGGGCGGCCGCGACAGCAAGCCATCGGGTGATTTTGGGGAAGTTCTTCTTCACGGGGATCGTCTCCTCCTTCATGATCCGCTCCCGGTAGCCCTCTGAAAAGCTGACGGGTACCTCGTCCTCTTCATTCAGGGTCCGGCAGTCTTCAGCCACCTTCAGGCGCATGCGGCAGGCGGGGCAGGTACGCAGGTGTTCTTCCGCATTCAGCCTCGCGCTTTCGTCCAGCGTGCCTTCAAGGTAGCCATCAAGGAGGGATTCAAAATGCTTGCAATCCATCAATCACCCCTCCTTTCATCATTCAGACGGCCATTGGATCCAGAAAGTTCCCCGCTGTCCAGCAAGATTTTCATCAGTGCCTGCCGAGCGCGGTTTACCCGGCTTTTTACCGTGCCCAAAGGCAGTCCCAGCGCCTTTGCTGTTTCCTGGTATGAAAGCCCCTGCAGGTCGACCAGGACCTGCGGGGCGCGGAACTCCGGGGGAAGAAGCGCGATGGCTGACCTGAGCTTTTGGCGGCGCTCCTTCGTTTCCATCTGAAGGTACAAATCCGGCGCTGTGTCCGGCACATCCCAGCCGCTTTCACGCATCATCTCCAGGGAATAGGTTTGCTTCCTTTTCCTAAGTGCGTCCAGGCAGACATGTGCGGCGATGGCGTGCAGCCAAGTGGAGAACTTCGAATCTCCCCGAAAGCTGTCGAGCTTGCGGAAGGCACGCACCATTGTCTCCTGCGCGCAGTCCTCTGCGTCTTCATGGCCGCCCATCATGTTCAGGCAAGTAAAATAAACCTGCCTTTCAAGCGGCGCCGCCAGCTGCTCAAAACGCAGGACACGATTCTGATGTTCTGAACTCATGCACCAGCTTTCCTCCTGTCAGGATAGGATTATACCCATCCAACGCATGAGGCATGAGATATATTGCATTGCGGCAGGATTGGATCAGAAAAATCAAATACCAAACAAACGCAGGACACGGTCCCAGAAATTCTCTTCCCGCGGCGCTTCCTCCTGATCCTGGTATTCCGGCAATGCATTGATCCCCTCCCCCATCAGGACAAACTGCAAGGAACGTACAGCGTTGCGGCTGTCGGCGAAGGAGACTGGGGCCGCGCCCTGCATGCCGGCGATGAAGTTCCCCATGATCCCGCTAACGGCTGACTCCAGGGGAGAACCCGCCAGCGCGCGCCGCGCGGCGGACACATACATCTGCTCATCCATCGAAATGCGCACCCCGGCCGCCTGGATGCCGGGCATGGAAAAATCCCTTACGTCGGCTGTGATGAGGTAGTTCGCACCTTGCCCGGGCAGGATCACGAAGCTGATCACCCGGTCTCCGCCGCTGACGGCCTGGGTGGCCCGGTCAGAGATGATATTCAGGCACTTATCCCCGTCCAGTGTAAGGGTTATCTGCAGCGTGATGCTGTCAGCATAGACACGCATATCTTCGATAAGCTGAACATCCAGGCTGATTTCAAGGCGGCCATGGGCACCAGAGAGCGCTTCCGGGCTGACAGGCTGGCCGTCCAGAAGATACTCCAGCCGGATTTCCCAGGGCAGGCGCCTTGTTTTCATTGTGCCCTGGTAATGAAAGCGGCCCTCCTGCATGACAAACCGCGCCAGTCCGTCTGAATAAAGAAATTCTTCCGGATCATCAAGGGGAAAGACTTCTGAGTAATCCCCCCAGTCGGCAACTTCTTCCCTGCCCTGCGCCTCAAAGGAATTGACGATATAGACCGTCCCGGTCTCACCCGTCTGCGAAAGGCGGGCATACACCACTTCATCCTTCAGCGCTTCCCCCAGGGCGTTTGTTAAAATGCCTGAAATAAGCAGCAGGCAGAAAAGGGCTATGAGCAGCTTTCTTTTCATTATTATTCCTTCCCGCTTTTCAGCGTCGTCCTTTTAATGAGACCATCGCACCAAACCAGGATATGCGGCAACACCAGCAGCACCATGCCGCAGGAAATCGCTGCGCCGCGGCCGATGATGACACCCATTTCGCTGATGATGCCGTTTCCACTCACCATCATGCCCAGGATAGTGCCTGCCAGGGTCAGGATCATCGCGGGGGGCAGTATGGAACCGGCGGACACCGCAAGCGCCCAGGCTGCCGCCTCCCTGGGCGGCATTGTCCGCCTTCCTTCCAGGTAGCGCTGGGACAGAAGGATGCCGTAGTCCACCGTTGCGCCCAGCTGCACGGAGGACACAATCAGATAACCGATGTAATTCAGATGGCTTCCCTGGAAATAGGGCAGTCCCATATTCAGCCAGATAGACCCCTGGATCACAAGCAGCAGAATCAAGGGTATGGAAAAGCTCCGGAAGGAAATCATCAGTACCAGGCCGATGGAGAAAAGTCCTGCCAGCAGTACCTTGAGACTGTCACCGGTAATGGTTTTCATCAGGTCATAATTGACCGCGCTTTCCCCCAGCAGGTGCGTCTTGCCCGGATAATAGGCCTCCGCTGTTTCTTTCAGCCTGTCAACAATCCGAAACGCCATTTCACCCTCGTCTGCTATCTCCACATTGAGAATAAACCGGGCATAGCCGTCCTGATAAAAAGCTTTGGAAGCCTCTTGATCCAGCACTTCAGGCGGAATATAGGGGGAAACAGTATCCGCATAGGACATGACACTGCGTACCTCCGGCACTTCCTGCAGCGCCTTGCCCATTGCCGCCTCCCTTCCCCTGTCACCGGAGGGAACCAGGACAAGCATCATGCGCCCGCTGCCAAAACGTTCCTCAATCTCGTTTTGCTCAAGCCTAAGCAGAGAGTCCGGGCTGTGCATCCCGCCGCTCCCGTAAAGGAAGACGTTTTGACGCTGGGCGATATAAGCCAAGGGCAGCACGAGGATGACAATCACCGCAAGCGGCGCGGCAAAACGCAAAACCAGGCGGCTTGTACGCTTGAAAGAAGGCATGAAGCTGCGGTGCAGCGTCCTGTCGATCCATTTCACACTGGCAATGGCGGCCGCCGGCAGGAGGACCATGACGCTCAGGAAGCTTAGCAGCACGCCTTTTGCGAGCACAAGGCCCATGTCTTTCCCGAGCGAAAAATCCATGAGGATCAAAGCCAGAAAGCCAAACACCGTCGTAAGCGCGCTGGCGGCGATCGAGGAGGCCGCCTTTCGCATCGCCTGCTTCATCGCTTCCTCAGGCGGCATCCCTTCATCCCGCAGTTCATTGAACCGCTGCAAAAGGAAGATGGCGTAATCAATTGAAACCGCCAGCTGAAGCAGGGCAGCGCAGGCGCGGGTGATATATGAGATCCTTCCGAGGAAAATGTTGCTGCCTTCGTTTAGCAGGATGGCGGCGCCGATGGCGATAAGGAACAGGAGCGGCTCCACCCAGTGCCGGGTCGCCAGGATGAGGATCAGCAGGCACAGCGGCAGCACATAGAGCATGATGGAGGCAACCTGCGGCATGGTGCCGTTGATTTGCTGCGCACTGTCGACCGCGGTCCCCTTCATCATGCCATCGGGATAACGTTCCTTGATGGTCAGCACAGTATCGCTTTGCGTTTTTTCATCCAGTGTCAGCTGAAAAAGCGGTCCGTCGCTGTAATACGGTGACACGGTGTCAGAGGAGACGGCTTCAAAGGGAACGCCGCGCAGGTCCATCGAATCATCCAGCCAGATAACATCCAGAACGCCCTTTATCCCTTCCAGGGTTTCCTTCTCTTCCAGTGAGTCCGCCGGACTGACCCCGGGCAGGTACAGCTGCAGGTTGGGCATTGGGGAAGTCAGGAGGTTGAGCGCCTGCCGGGTCGGCGCATCAGGGGGAAGGTATGCGCTCATGTCATAGCTGACTTCTACCTGCTGCATGGCAAACAGGCTGACCGCGCATAAAACCAATGTCAATATGATAATAAGGTTCCGGTGCCTGATAACGCTTTCGCTGAATCGTATCATGTTCCCTCCGGCGCCGGGCCATCGCAGGGCGCTGGAAAGAATTATACAGGATGCGCGGAACAGGCGCATCCCTATAAACTACTGATTGTTGTTTTTAAAACACTATGTATGAAACTGTCCCGTAATGTCAGAACATATCCGCCCTAGGAAACTGGAAAGGCAGCGGAAACCAATTCGCAAACGGGTGATCTGGATACAGAGTCTGAGACAGCGGGTGGCTCAGCAGCCTTACCGCCGCCTGCGGATCCAGGTTCAAATCCGCTTCCTGATTGCTTTCCTGCACCTGGGTCCCCTTATCATCCACAGTGATGAGCAGCCTGGCCTCTTCCCCGATGGCCAGCACCGCTTTGCCGGGAATCAGCCTGGCAATGCTGCCCTGCAGTTTCAGCAACGCTCCAATAAAGCCCTTCCAATCCAGAACGCGGATCATGCAGGAAGGTTTGATTTCAAAACTATCGGATGCCTGAAACAGGGCGGTATACCGCGGCATATCAAAAAGACAGGGGGAAACCTGTGCCTCGTCCAAGCCCTCCCGCTCCAAAAAGGAGGCGAAGACAGAAGGCGCCGCGCCGTTGTCCTGCAAGGCGAACTCAGGTATACAGCCGCCTACCCTATACAGGTAACCGAAGGGTTCCCCTTCCCTCATGACGGCATACGGCTGGCCCTGCCAGCTTTTCAGGACAGTGATGAACTCCGGTTTCTCCCGGATGGCTGCCATCCCAAGCCCGGCGTGCAGCCTGACTGCCATAGCCAGCGCATCCTCTCCCGCCTCTTCCAGCTTGACGAACTGAAAGCTGTCCCATATGCCGCCCTTGCGCGCCGCAGAAAGGCTGGCTTTGGTCAGGTTCAGGCTCAGGAGCGATCCGGCATCCTCAAAACCAAACTGCCGGTACAGCTGACGCTCGCCCGAGAGTGCGATAAACTGGCAGCCCTGGCGCGCGCAGCTGTCCATCACCATGGGTACAACGCGCTTCATCATGCCGCGCCCGCGCATATAGGGATGGACACAGACAGTACCGACATAGCCCCAGCTGAGCTTTTCATCCCCGACCCGCAGTTCGCCATGAACCGCGTTCGCCAGCGCCTTGATGCGGCCGCCTTCCCTTGCGACCACGGAAATTTCGGAGAAACCGGGCTTTTCGTATACCTTGGGCAGCAGACGCCGGAAGTCG
Source organism: bacterium UBA6115 (assembly GCA_002428405.1). The sequence continues at coordinate 5,825 of DIWD01000036.1, read as the reverse complement.
ACAGGCTTATCAGCCGCGCTGAACACATAATTGGCAAAATCCAGCAGCTCTTCCTCCTCATCCCGCCTGGCCCAGCCATACTCTATCATATCAGTTGCCTCCTAAATGCTGTCATCAGCATACAGACTGAACAGGCGCCGCGCAAGTAAGCCGCGGATGTAACAATTTTGCATTCCATCCATGCAGAGGTTATAATATGCGGCGGAAAGGGACTTCTTGGACTCCCGCATGGAAACCCTGATTAACCGCGCAAGCAAGCGCAGACGGAGCGGACGCATTGAACCGACCTGAAGATGCCATCGTACTGATTCCCTCGCTGCATCCGGACGAAAAGCTGGAGCAGTACGTGAGCGAACTGTCAGCCAGCGGATTTGAAAAAATCGTGGTTGTTGACGATGGGTCAGGCCCGCACTACAAACATGTTTTTGACCGGTTGACCGATTATCCCGGGTGCGAAGTGCTCAGCTATCCAAAGAATGGCGGGAAGGGGCATGCCCTCAAACACGGCATCCAGCATATCCTGGAAGCCTATCCGGACGCGCCGGGTGTGGTCACGGCGGATTCAGACGGTCAGCATACGGCGGAAGACTGCCTGAAGGTGTCAGGGGCGATGCTGTCCCAGCCCAGGAAACTGATTCTGGGAACAAGGAATTTCAATCAAAAGAATGTGCCCGGAAAGAGCAGGGCAGGCAATCGGCTGACCAGCGTCTTTTTCGCGATATTATACGGGCACTGGCTTCCGGACACCCAGACCGGGCTGCGCGGGATCAGCCGTGAATTACTGTCCCGGATGCTGGCGATCCCCGGCGAGCGGTTTGAGTACGAGATGAACATGCTGATCCACTGCGCCGGATGGCGCCTGGATTTTCTTTTGGTCCCCATCAGCACGATTTACCTTCAGGAAAACAAGGGGACGCATTTCCGGCCTTTCAGTGATTCCGCCCTCATATATAAACTCCTCTTCAGCAACTTCTTCAGGTTCGCCTCCGCCAGCGCGCTGTCAACCCTGATAGATGTCGGGTTGTTCACCATTCTTGACAAATGGCTGCTGCCCGCCCTGTTCCCGGTTTTTCTGACCATCAGGGATTACGCGCTGGTCTTGAGCGCGACTGCGTTCGCGCGGGTATGCTCCTCGCTGTTCAATTACAGGGTCAACCGGCAGTTCGTGTTCCATATCCACCGCTGCAAGGGGGCGATGGCCCGTTACGCCGCCCTGGTGGTCCTGGTACTCCTGACTTCAGCCACGCTGGTATCCGCGCTGAACCAGTTGCTGGGGATGGATAAGACCCTCGCGAAGATCATTGTGGACACCGGTCTGTTCTTTATCAATTACCGCATCCAGAAAGCATGGGTGTTCTTCTGCCCTGATGAAAGGAAAAACGACGCATGAAAAAAGGAACCTCTCTGATCATGATCCTTGCGTTTCTGCTGACCCTTGCTATCCCATTCATCCTCCCCTCCGGCGCGATGCTGGATGAGCATAAAACGAGGCTGCTGGAGGAAGTTTGGGAAGCACAGGAGAATGAGGAAAGCGGGTTTCTCCTTTGGCTGCTCCCATCTGCCAGGGCAGAAAGCCAGCCAGTAACCCCGCTGCCCGTTGACTTCACCCCTGGATATGCGCTCGATCCGGAAGGTTTCAGCGAGAATGGCTATGTAGATGAAAGCATTGAGCTGAGGCTGGAAACAATCAAGAAGGACGGCGTTGTTTACAGGGTCGCCCGGGTGTCCATCGCCCATCCCAGCCAGCTGCGCACCGCGACCGCGGGCAAGCTGACCTCCAGCCGCCCTGCGCTGATTTCCTCCATGGCCGGAAAAAACAACGCGGTCATCGCGATCAACGCCAATTACATGGCCAACGATCCGGTCAAAACAAGCTATGAATACCGCATGGGCCAGAAGGTGAGGGCCAAACTCAACCGCACCAAGGACCTGCTCATCATTGATGAGAATGCCGATTTCAACCTTTTTGTCAAGTCCCGCAAGGAGGAAGTCGACGCCTTCCTTCAATCAGGCCGTCAGATCATCAACGCATTCACATTCGGTCCCGCGCTGGTGAAGGATGGGGAACTGCTGCGGCTTGACGCCGAGTACGGCTATAACCCCAAAGGCGATGAGCCGCGCATGGCCATCGGACAGACCTCTCCGCTGAATTATGTGATGGTGCTGGCCGAGGGACGCAGCAAGGACTCTTTGGGCGTGTCCCACGAAGAACTGGCGAACTTCATGTTTGACCTGGGCTGCATGCAGGCATTCAATCTGGATGGCGGCAATTCCGCCACGATGGTGTTCAATGGCGGCTATTACCAGAACAAGACCATTGCCAATGAGCGCGCGCAAAGCGATATGATCTATTTCGCAAGCGCCATCCCCCGCTGAGGTGGAAAATGTTTGAGGGCGCGCTCTCCTTCCCGCTTTTTGGGGTGCAGGTCTATGCCTATGGCCTGATGGTCATGATAGGCTGCTGGCTGGGCTTTGCCGTGATTCTTTTCCTCAGCCGCGGCAGGGAAAACGAAAGAAAGGCCGCTTCACTGACCGCGCTGTTGTCCCTGCCGCTGGGGATCCTGCTGTCACGGGCACTCTACTGTCTGGGCGACCCCTCGTTTGCGCCCCTGATGAACCTAAAAAACGCGCTGGACGTGACCACAGGCGGTTTTTCGATGTACGGCGCGCTCGTGGGAGCCGTGCTTGCCGCCCTGACCGCATCGCGGTTCTCCGGTGTGAAGCCCGCCAGGACGCTGGATCTGCTCTCCCCGGCGCTGGCAGCCTTCCTGATACCCGCACGCCTGGGCGAGGGATTCACCACGCTTGGCGTCAGCCGGCCGCTGACCACGCAATGGCTTTCGGACAGTTTTCTGGCGATGCGGGACGAGTATGACGCCTACCTGCGCACCTATCTGCTGGAAGCGTTCATCGCATTGGTCATCCTGCTGGTCCTTCTGCGAATATTATCAGGAAAACCGAAAAACGGCCGGGTGTTCACACTGGGATGCCTACTGTATGGCGTCACGCAGACGCTGATGGAAAGCCTGCGCTATGACGGCCACCTTCGGCACAGTTTCATTGGCGTCCAGCAGGTCCTCTCTGCCGCCCTGTTCTCCGGTGTGATCATACTCCTTGCTGCCAGGCTGCTTAGGCATCAGGCAGGCTTAAAAGCCCTGCCTTTGTTGTCGCTGATCCTCCTGCCGCTGATCCTGGGGGGCATTATCGGCGCGGAGTTCATGGTGGACCGCTCAGCGCTTGGCAAGCTGTTCAGCTATGCCCTGTATCTCCTGATCCTCGCGTTCCCACTGGCTCTGGGCATCTTGCTGCATCAAAAGGAGGATCGGATTGAACAAAAAACTGATTGACCGGATCAACCATTTGGCGCGGTTGAAGAAGGCCAAGGGTCTGACCATAGAAGAACAGGCAGAGCAGGACGCGCTTCGCAAGGTTTACCTCAAGGAGTTCCGCGAGGGCGTTGAAACGGCTCTTGATCAGGTTTATGTTCAAAACAAGGATGGAAAATATGAAAAACTACGCAAAAAAGACCAGGACTAAACAGCTGCCGGCTCTGCTGGCGGCGCTGCTGGTATTGCTGTCGGTCCTGCCGGCTCTCGCTGCGGGAAAAAAAGTTTTGTATACCGCAAAAATCAGCACCTATTTCCCCAACAGCACCACACTGGTCTACGCAAAGCCGGACAAGGACAGCGCGGTCCTGGCCAATTACCAGCCCGGCCAGGCGATCCAGATTGTCGATGTGCAGCCCAACTATGTGGGTATCCTGCTGGGCAGCCGTGTCGGCTGGGTACTCAGGCACCGCATTATGGAGCCGGTCGCGGTCGATTTTAAAAATACCCCGCGGTTCGGGACGGCGTTCAACCGTTTCTTCGCTGTCATTGGGGAGGATGTCTCTGTCAAAGCATCGCCTGACTCGGACAGCGAGACCCTGATCACGCTGACCCGCGGCGCGATGATCGGTTTTCTGGACGTGACTGACGGCTGGGCCCGAACGATCTTTAAGCGCCAGTATGGTTATGTGGACACCCGGCTGCTGCCGGAATTGATGATGGTCGCGCAAAGCGAGGAAGACGGGACAAGCGAAATCCCCATCGCCGTTTACAATTCCTTTTATGATATATCCGAAAACGAGAACAACGCCAACCGCATCAACAACCTGATTGTGGGCGGGGAACGCATGTCCAGGATGATTGAACCCGGCCAGTCGCTGGACTTCAATAACGAGGTAGGCCCCTTCACCGCGAAAAACGGCTACAAACCGGCCGGCGGGCTGGTTGACGGCGAACTGGTTTTTGACGTATACGGCGGCGGCTCCTGCCAGGTTTCCAGCACCCTGTACAATGCCGTGCTCCAGCTGAACGGCCTGACCGTCCTGCGCCGCGCGCCGCACGGCGCCAACGGCGCCAAATACCTGCCGCACGGGGTCGACGCCTCCTCCGGCGGGCTCAACTTTGTTTTCCGCAACGACTATGCCTTCCCGGTGAGCATCAAAACCCACGTGCAGGACGGTTCGCTGTTTATCGCGTTCTATAAGGCCTCATGACCAGACGTTTCCTTTCCCTGTTTCTGATTCTCCTGCTGCTGCAAGTGCCTTCCCTGGCTGAGCAGGCGCCGCAAGTTGCCTTGTACACAGGACAGCTGCGCGTGAGCGGCACAGTGCTGGACGAGCCGGACATATACGCCAAGCGTCTGGGATATATCAGGCAAGGCGCTTTTGTCGACATCCTCGAGGTAGAGCCGGCCTGGCTGAAAATCCGCTACAAGGACACGCTGACCGGCTATATCAGGCGCAATTATCTAAACGACATCACCGTCAAGCCAAAGGATCCGGCCGGCACGCCGCCTTATGCCGCGGTGGTCTGCGGGTGGCTGGCCTGGGTGCGCGATGAAGCGCTGGTTTTGTCTTCTCCAAAAGAAAACGCCGAAACGCTGATTACCCTTCACAAAGGCGCAAGGCTTGCACTCATCGACATCACAGACGGCTGGGGCCGGGTCATCTACCACCGGCAGTATGGTTATGTAGATACCCGTCATTTCAGCGAGATCCAGCCCGTCAACAAGATGGAAGTGCAAGGGGATGACGCTCCGATCGCGGCCTACACCTCTTTTTACAGGATCACCACGGATGAGAGCAACCTCAACCGCATTGAGAACCTCAAAGTGGCATGTGAACGCTTTGGCCTGTATACCCTGAAAAACGGAGACAGGCTGAACTTCAACACCCAGATCGGCCCATATTCCCGCAGCAACGGCTACCTGCCGGCCAACGCGCTGGTCCAGGGAGAGGTGGTGCAAGGCTACGGAGGCGGTACTTGCCAGGTATCCAGCACCTTGTACAATGTCATCCTGCAGCTGCCCGGAATCCGAATCATCCATCGCCGGGCACACGGCCCGGCGGCGGCCAGTTACCTCCCCCACGGGGCGGACGCGGCGGTGGGCAGCGATACGCAAAACTTCATCATACAGAATTCCTATCAGTACCCCGTCCGTCTTGACGGCACCGTACAGGACGGCGCGCTGACCATCGCCGCCTACAGGGCAGACTGAAAAGCAAAAAGCGCACCTCACGGAACGCTTTTCCAATGGCTGAAAGAATTGTTATTTCAGCGCGATATGCGCTTCTTTTACAATTTGATTGATATCCTCATCCCCAACGGAAGGCTCTCCGCCATAGAGAAGCTGCGCCAGGAATTCAATGTTGCCCTTGGGCCCCTTGATGGGTGAATAATCCAGCTTGTCCATCCGCCAATTCATGCCGCGCACAAAATCGCGCAGGCCGCGGATGACCTGTTCGTGTGTCGCGGCCTCCCGAACCACGCCGTGCTTGC
>DIWD01000024.1 GCA_002428405.1 bacterium UBA6115 | reverse complement strand
GATGGTGTTGGTGTCCAGTGTGACCGCGCCCTCCCGCGCCAGCAGCTGCCCCTGGATGAAAGCGAGGGTGTTGGCCGTAATGGAGGTCATCGCAAAGATGTGGCCGACAAAGGTCGAGCCCGTGCCCAGGGTGGCAGAACTGCCAACCTGCCAGAACACGCGGCAGTACCTGGCTTCGTTGATGAGGGATACGATGCTGCCGGACGCCGTGATGAGCGTTGACTGCGTCAGGAAGATAAAGACGCCGTCAGGGTCCCCGCCCGCGTCAAGCGTCAGCGTGCCGGTAATTCCAAACGTTCCGTCTGCCGAATCATAGACGCCGGGGGACAGGGTCTGCCCGCCCAGTTCGGTTGGGATCCTGCTGACCGGCAGCCTTCCGGCGGCGTCGTCGTACGCGGTCACCAGGTCAACCTTGGCTGCCTGCGCAACGGCGTCCGCAATGTGGTATACGCCCCCCGGCGCCAGCGTAATCGATCCGAGGCCTGTAATCGAAGTACCGGGATATACCCCGATATCCGCGCCGGCATCCCCGCTGATTGTGGTTGGCCCCGTATTGGTGATCGCAGAGCCCGCCAGGACCGCGAACTGCTCGGTTGTGCCCAGCAGAACCGGCGCCTGGGCTGCCAGAGCCGGCGCGGGCATCGCCAGAACGCCTGTCAGCAGCACCGCTGCAATGACGGGGATGATCCTCCTGCTATATCGCGTTTTCATTGATCCGGCCCTTCTCTCCTGTATTCTCTTTTGTCCGGTTGAGTATAAAGGGGTGTCTTTGGGATGTTTGCAATTGCATGATTACAGGATCGTAATAAGGCAGGAATGGGTTCGTCTTGCATGGTCCCGTCGCACTTGTTTGTTGTACATAATAATGCAAATATCAGTATAATTCCCCCGTCCCGTCAAGTCAAGCCAGTCATTCAATGCCGCGCGGACCGGCACAGGATCGCCTGAGTCCTGCCGCTGGCCCAAAAAACGATCTTCATACGCTTCATTACAAAACAAAAGGCTGCCTGTAAAAACACGGCAGCCAATGGATAGGCAAGGGAAGAAACCCGAATAGTACCCGGGCTCTTAAAACATCAGGATTTTTCCGTTCAATTTCATGTCCCCTTGATGCCGCGGGAGATCATATGGTTTTATTGTCAGCTTGCCTTTATTCGCCGGCATCATTGGTAAGCGGAGAGGACGCAGATGAGCTCAACGCCTGGGATGGTTTCATCATCCCTGATCCTCCTGCCCATCACAACAAAGTACTGATCGCCGTCCATGCAGGTCGAAAGCATGATCAGCCTGTCGGTAGGCAGTACCTCCAGGCCGCTTCTGATCACAGAGCGTTTCCTGACAGCAGCGATGAACGCCGTAAACTCGGAATCCGTGGCAAAGCGGTTGTACGCATAGCGGAAGTAGGAAGGGTCAGCGCTGTCGCTGGATGTGGTGAAAGCCGCGAACACAGCGTAGTCGCTCTGCTCATAGAGCGTTTCAAACCGGACAAGCCAGTGGTCCGCGTAAAACGCCTTTTCATTGTACCTGTACAAGCGCCCGAACATGGAGCCGTCGCGCATGTTGTGCCCGTGGATGAGCAGGTTTTCGCTGGGCGGGCCCACATCATAGTTTTCATCCAGAAACAGGGTGCCGGAATAATTCGTTTTCCCATAAAAATCACGCGTCAGATAATAGGTGTTGTCGCGCTGCACCACGGGAAGATCAAGAACGCCGTTGATGGTCAGCCAACCGGCCACATCCTTGTTGATCCTTCGAAGGGACAGGAAGCGGTCCCTGGTCACATTGACCTTCCAGGGGGCGCGTGTGGCAAATGAACGAAGCGGCGATGCTGTCGCCTGGGGCAGGGCAGACGCGAAAGCCGCGGCGGTTGGAATTACGGAAGGGGAAGGAACCTCGGTCATAACCGGAGCGGCTGTCTGATAGTAAATGGTTTGCAGCGCGGATTCCGTTTTCTGCCGGTTCACCCTTGCCAAAATCACAGGAATCAGCAGCCCCGCCGCAACCAGAAGCAGCGCAATACCCGATATCAGCATGACCAGCCAGAAACGGCTTTCCCTGCGGCCAGGAGGTCTGCGGCGGACGGAGTCAGGGTCGTTCTTCGCAATGTGCTGATGCGAGATATCAGGCTGCTCGGGATAATAGCCCTGGCGCCAGGTGGTTTCGCCCGCTTTGTCCCTGTTTGTTGTCTTCTTCCCTGGATACGGCAACGGCGGAGGCCTCCCCTATATTGATCAGAAAATCAGACACAGCCTGTCAACTGTACAGGCTGTGTGGAAACGGGCATTCTGTTCCTTTGTCAGGACTTCGTTTTTTTCTGCCTGATAAGGTGCAGGTAAATCCCGGCGAGGACAAACACAAGGCCCGTGCACATCGCAATGATGCCAAGCGTTGTGATGCCATCGGTGCTGTCGCCCGTTGGTGGAAGGGTCGTCGGCGAGACAGTGGGCCCGGGCGTCGCAGTCGGTCCAGGCGTCGCAGTCGGTCCAGGCGTCGCAGTCGGTCCAGGCGTCCCGGTCGGCACGGGCGTCGCGGTCACTTCCGGGGTGGGCGTAGCGACGGGTGGGCAAAATCCATTGACGATGGTGTTGGTGTCCAGTGTGACCGCTCCGTTTCGCGCCAGCAGCTGCCCCTGGATGAAGGCGCGGGTGTTGGCCGTAATGGAGGTCATCGCAAAGATGTGGCCGACAAAGGTCGAGTCCGTTCCCAGCGTGGCGGAGCTGCCAACCTGCCAGAACACGCGGCAGTACCTGGCTTCGTTGATGAGGGATACGACACTGCTGGACGCCGTGATGAGCGTTGATTCCGTCAGGAAGATAAAGACGCCGTCAGGGTCACCGCCCGCGTCAAGCGTCAGCGTGCCGGTAATCTCAAACGTACCGTCTGCCGAATCATAGACGCCTGGCAACAGGGTCTGCCCGCCCAGTTCGGTGGCGATCCTGGTGACCGGCAGCCTTCCGGCGGCGTCGTCGTACGCGGTCACAAGGTCGTCCTTGGCTACCTGCGCAACCCCGTCTGCAATGTGGTATTCGCCCCCCGGCGCCAGCGTAATCGACCCGGTGCCCGTAATCGAAGTACCGGGATATATCCCGACATCCGCGCCGGCATCCCCGCTGATTGTGGTATCCCCTGTATTGGTGATCGCAGAGCCTGCCAGAATCGCGAACTGCTCTGTTGTGCCCAGCAGAACCGGCGCCTGGGCTGCCAGGGCCGGCGCGGGCATCGCCAGAACGCCTGTCAGCAGCACCGCCGCAATGACAGGGATGATCCTCCTGCTATATCGTGTTTTCATTGATCCGGCCCTTCTCTCCTGTTATTACCTTTGTCTGATTGCGTGTAACGGGTATTCTCAGGACCTGTCTGTGACTGATTATCCACAGGATCGTGATAAGGCAGGAACGGGTTTGCCTTGCATGCACCCGTCGCACTTGTTTGTCGCACATTCTGATACAGCTATCAGTATAATTCCCCCACCCCATCAAGTCAAGCCCGCTCTTTTTTTCCGCAATCCGGAACGGAATCGATGTTGACATATATTTTTTGGCTTCCTCCCGCCGCGCCCAGGGATTTCGCAGCCTAAACAATAGTATCCCGCCAGATAAATACTTCCGGTATCTCCTCGGTATTCATGATCTTCATCCGTGTCTGCCTCCTTCAGTCATGCTGATTCCTACATATAGGCATACACCAAACATTCATTGAGGCTCAACCAAAAGGGGCTGCCGCGCTCTTTTGCGGGCAGCCCCTGTTCTTCTTGTCCGGTTATCTGATTTTACTCTTGTCCAGTCCGTCCAGGTACTTTTCCAGTTCCGGCGTGACCAAAGCGATGGTGCCGTTCACAAACGGGCTCTTCAGCCCCGATTTGGGCACCAGCTGCTTGAACGGCAGCCGGCCGGACTCATGGCACAGGGTGAGGTAGGATTCCCAGGCCTTCTGATGGTCCTTCCTGTCCCAGGCGAAATACTGCAGGGCGCAGATCTGGGAGAGGGTATAGTCCAGGTAATAGAAGGGATAGAGGTAGACATGCAGCTGCTTTTGCCAGCGGCCGCCCTTTTCCAGGAACTTCATCCCGTCGTAATCCAGGTGTGGCAGGTATTTCTTCTCGATTTCCCGGTACTTCGCGCGGCGCTGCTCCGGAGTGGCGTCCACGTTCTCGTACACCCACTCCTGGAACTCGTCGATGGAAGCGCCGTAGGGAAGGAACTTCAGCGCGTCCACGACGTGGCTGTAGTAATATTTTTCGGTGTCGGGCCCGAAAAAGCCCTCCATCCAGGGATGGGTGAAGAACTCCATGCTCATGGAGTGGATCTCCGCCACTTCACTGGTGTAGTCCGCGATGGCGGACAGCTCCACATCCCGCTGCAGCCAGCCCTGGAAAGCGTGTCCGGCTTCGTGGGTCAATACATCCACATCGCCGGAGGTGCCGTTGAAGTTGCTGAAGATGAAGGGCACCTTGTAGTCCGGCAGGAAAGTCATGTACCCGCCGTTGGCCTTGCCCGGCTTGGTGGTCAGGTCCATCAGCTCCTGGGAGGTCATCACGCCGAAGAACGCGTCCGTCTCCGGGGACAGTTCCCCGTACATTTTCTTGGCATGGCTGACCAGGTAGGGTTCATCTCCCTGTGGCTTGGGGTTGCCGGAGAGGAACTCCAGCTGGTAGTCATAGTTTTTCATGTCCGGAATCCCGATGCGCTTCGACTGTTCACGGTACAGCTTCTGCGTCAGCGGCACGACGGACTCCACGATCTGCGCGCGGTAGACCTTCGCGTCCTCCGGCGTCCAGTCGGTCCGCCCCATGCGCGCGTAGGCGACGGGGATGAAGTTTTTGTAGCCCAGCTTTTCGGCGATGCGCTGGCGGACGCTCACCAGCTTGCCGTAAAGCTCATCCAGCGTGTCCCCATGCCCGGCGATCCAGTTCCAGTGCGCGGCGTTCGCGCGCTTTCTCATGCCCCGGTCCGTGGATTCCATAAAGGGAATCAATCCTGAGAGATTATAGATCTTCCCCTCAAACTCGATCTGCGCGGAGGCCATCAGCTTTTCATATTCGGAGCCCAGCTTGTTCTCCTCCACCAAATCCGGCACGATCTCCGGCCGGAAGGTCTTCAGCTGCACCTCGAACTTCTCCAGAATGTGCGGGCCATAGGCCTTGGCCACCTCGTCCCTGAAGGGGGACGCCAGGGTGACGCGCGCCGTCTCCGTCGCGATCTCCTGGAACCTTGGCAGCGATTCGTCCATTACGTCCTGCTCCGCGGCATAGAACTCGTCCTTGGTGTTGATGGTGTGGCGGATCTGGCACAGGGTCGCCTGGGTGGCCAGGGCGCGCCCCAGCTTGTCCAGCTCCTTCAGGGCGGCAAAGAAGTCCTCCCCGGACTTCGCCCCCTCCAGCTGCCCCAGCAGCGACTTCATCTCCCCAAATACCCGGTCAAAATCCGGGCGCTCGTACTTCATCTCACTGAATTTCATCATACTTGCGTCTGCCTTCCTCGTTTTTTTGGCCGCACGGCCATTTGCTCCAAAGAATGTACCCCATTCGCCGTGATATTTCAAGAAATTCAGTACAAAGATCGAAAACCGCCCTTGTCAGAGGGCGGTTGATTTTATTGCTGTTCAAGTTCTCCTGTATTTAACATTTACGTGAGGAAGTCTGATCAGGAACGTCAGGGACCTCACCTGCCCGCTGTCAGGACGCCCAGGATGAGCATTGCCGCAAGCAAGATGACTACGGCATAAATGATGAGGTCCATCGTGCGGACGGACACCTTCAGCCTGCCGTATACGCGGTCCCGCCAGGGCTTGCGCGGCCGGACAGTATTTTCCGCTTCCGCCATCTCCGCGCGGGTTTCCCTCAGGTCATCATGCTTCATCACTTCTTGACGATGTACTTGCGCACGTCGATGGCAACAGCCAGCACAATGATCAGGCCGCGGATGATGTACTGGTAGTAGGGATTGACGCCGATAAAGTTGAGGGAGAAGTTGATGGCCTGCAGGATGACTGCGCCGATGACCACACCCTGGATGGTGCCCACGCCGCCGGTGAAGGAAACGCCGCCGATGACGCAGGCGGAAATCGCGTCCGTCTCATAGCCCAGGCCGGTGTTGGCACCCACAGACTGGATGCGCGCCGCCTCCAGGAAGGCCGCGACGCCGTACAGCACGCCGGCGATCAGGTAGACCAGCATGATGGTCCGGGCGACGTTGACGCCGGACACGCGCGCGGCTTCCTCGTTGCCGCCCACGGCGAACATGTTCTTGCCCAGGCGCGTCTTGTTCCACACCACCCACATGATGGCCGCAAGCGTCAGGAAGTACAGCACAACCAGCGGGATGCGCACCGTTCCCAGCATCAGATCGCCCGCCGCGACGTCCTTGAAGGTCTGGTTGAAGGTGGACAGCGCCTGCGCGGTGCCGGAAGGCTGGGCTTCGATAAACAGGCAGTTGGCGCCAAAGGCGATCAGCTGGGTGCCCAGGGTGATGATAAAGGCGTGCATCTTCAGCTTGGACACGCCAAAGCCGTTGATCAGGGAAAAGATGACGGCCACGGCAATGGAGGCCATCAAGGGGACGATCAGCGGCAGATCCTGCGTCATCCCCAGGAAATAACGGGATTTATAGGTGACCGACTGCACCAGGGCCGCGGTGACCGCGGCGGAAAAGCCCATGACCCGGCCGATGGACAGGTCGGTGCCCGCCAGCACGATCAGCCCCGCGCAGCCCAGGGCCAGGATGCCCTTGGTGGAGGCCTGCTTGAGGATGTTCAGGATGTTGCTGAAGGCGAGGAAATTGGGCCTGATGACACTGACCACGACCAGAATCGCCAGCAGGATGATGTACATCGCATAGTGGAGAAGGAAATCCATCGTTTTCTGCCGGTTCCACCTGATTGCTTTTTGCATATCTTTCGCTTCTCCCCTATACGTACTTCGCGGCCAGGGTCAGGATGGTTTCCTGCTCCCCGGGAATGTTGTCATAATCCCTTCCCCGCTCCACGATACCGGCCATGCGGCCGTTGGACATGACGAGGATGCGGTCGCAGATGCCGATCAGTTCCGGCATCTCGCTGGACACCATGATGACGCTCTTGCCCTCCTGGGCGAGTTTAAGAATCAGGTTATAAATCTCATACTTGGCGCCCACGTCGATGCCGCGGGTGGGCTCATCCAGCAGCAGCACTTCCGGCGCGGTCAGCAGCCAGCGGCCGATGATGACCTTTTGCTGATTGCCGCCCGAGAGGGAGCGGATGAGGGTGCGCTTGGTCGGCGTTTTGACGTTGATGGCCTGAATGACCCAGTCGGCGTCGCTGTTCATCTTCTTGCCGTCCAGCAGCAGCTTCCCGTAGGAGCGGACATTGGCGATAATGGAATTGAAGGTGATGTTCATCTGCGGGAAAAGGCCGGTGGCACGGCGCTCCTCTGTCAGAAGGGAAAATCCGTTCTGTTTCGCGCGGTCCGGCTGGCTGTTGTCCATTTTCTTGCCGTTGAGCACGATTTCGCCGCATTCCTTGACGTAAAAGCCGAAAATGGTGTTGAGCAGCTCAGTACGCCGGGAGCCGACCAGCCCCGAAATGCCCAGCACCTCGCCTTTGCGCAGGGTGAAGGACACGTCATGGAAGGTAGGCTCATACTTGCCGCTGAGGTTTTTGACCTCCAGGGCGACCTCACCCGGCTGATTGCTTTTCGGAGGGAATCGCTGCTTCATCTCCCGGTTGACCATCAGGCGGATGATTTCTTCGTTGGTGAGGGACTTCGCCTCCCGGGTCGCGATCCAGGCACCGTCCCGCATGATGGTGACCTCGTCGGAGATGCGCAGGATCTCATCCATCTTATGGGAAATATAGATGATGCCCACCCCGCGCCCGGTCAGCTGCTTGATGATGCGGAAGAGGTGCTCGACCTCATTTTCCGTCAGGGAAGAGGTGGGCTCGTCCAGCACCAGCACCTTGGCGTCATAGGATACCGCCTTGGCGATCTCAATCATCTGGCGCCGGGAGACCGACAGGGTGCCGATGATGGCTTTGGGATCGATGTCCATCTGCAGGTCTTCGAAAATCTTCTTCGTCCGGCTGTACATCTGCTTGGAGTCCACCAGGCCGTTTTTCAGCGGGAAGCGCCCCAGCCAGACATTCTCCATCACGTTGCGGCGCAGCACCTGGTTGAGTTCCTGGTGCACCATGGCCACACCGTTGTCCAGCGCGTGGCGCGGATTTTCAAATTTGACCGGCTTGCCCTGCATGAAGATGCTGCCCGCGTCCATGCTGTAGATACCGAACAGGCACTTCATCAGGGTGGATTTTCCCGCGCCGTTCTCACCCATCAGGGAGTGAACGGTGCCCGCCCGCAGGATCAGCCTGGCCTTGCTCAAGGCCTGCACGCCCGGAAAATGCTTGTCAACATCCATCATCTGGAGCAAGGGTGCCTGCTCTTTTTCCATCCTTCTCCCCCTGAGATTCAAAAAAGGAGGGCTGCCGCTCGGCGCGGCAGCCCGGGTTTCAGAGTTTATTCGACTTCTGTGATCTTGGCATAGGGGATGCGGATGCAGAAATAGGGATCAGTCGTGTACTGATATTCCGTCCCGTCCAGCCACTCACGCCCCAGGGCGCCGTTGATGGCGATGCGGACATTCGCTTTGCCCATGGCGTCGCCGTCCTGCTGGACGGTCGCTGTCATGCCGCCGGCCTTGATGGATTCCATGGCGGAGTCAACCGCGTCCACGCCGATGATGACAACCTTGGGGTCACCCTCTTTGCCGGTGTTCCAGCCAAAGCCGTTCAGCGCCGCGACAGCGCCCAGGCCCATCATGTCGTTGTTGGCGAAGATGACTTCGATCTTGCCGTCGGGATTGGCGGACCAGACAGCGTTGATGGCGTCCTGCGCCTGCGCCTGGTCCCAGTTGCACACGAGGGTCTCGCCGATCTGCTCGAGTTTCAGGCCATTGAGAATCGCCGTCTCCACAGAGTACTGGGAGCGCGCGATGGCTTCGGGGTTGGAGGGCTCGCCCATCAGCATGACGTACTGCAGCACGCCGTCGCCGTTCAGGTCGATCGTGGGGTCTGCCTTGTACAGGTCAGCCAGGATCTCGCCCTGCATGTCGCCGGCCTGGCGGGCCAGGGTGCCGATGAAGATGGTGCCGGTGTCGACCAGCACAGACTGGGTGGTTTCTTCAGCGGGCTGCTTGTTGTAGAACAGGAAGGGGATCTCAGCGGCCTTGAACATGTCGACCAGGACCTGGCCGTTGGTGACCTCCGCCAGGTTGATGATGACGAAGTCCGGTTTCTCGCCGACCAGGATCTGCGCCTGCTCGATCTGTTTGGCCATGTCATCCGCGGCGTCATACATCTGGAAATTGATCTTGATGCCCATTTCATCGGCGTAGGATTTCATCCATTTTTCCATCGCCACACGGACGGTGGAGCCGTAGGTATCATCATATTTCCAGATCAGGGCACGGATGTCCAGTTCTTCGGGCAGCGCGGTCTCAGCCAGCGCAGCCGTCAGCCCGAACAACATCACAAGGACCAGCGACAAGGACAGGAGTTTTTTCATAGTGTTGGGGTTCCTCCTTGATGGATTTATTTCACCGGCCGGAAGAACCGGCCGTATGATTCATAAAAA
>DIWD01000008.1:12224-14724 GCA_002428405.1 bacterium UBA6115 | reverse complement strand
AGGCTCCTGTTTCATCGAAATCAGCCGCTCTCAGCTTCATCACGCTCAATTTTCCCCCGCAGTAAAAGGCAAGCGAGTTGAGCGCTCGCCCCAGCAGGCGGATGAAGGCTGGGTGCCGGGTCAGGTGCAGCAAACGCGAAGCGGCAGCAATATCCAGCCTGGCCCGCATCAGACCGGCCATCTGCATGAAAAACTCCTCATCCATCAGGCCAAAGCTGAAGTTCCCTGTGTCGGTTGACACGGCGGCATACAAGTTCAACGCGGTTTTTTCATCGATTTCGACTTTCGCGGCCTGAAACAGCCGGTACACAAGATTGCCGGTCGCAGCGACGAAGCTGTCCACATAATTCTTCTGCCCAAAATAGGTGTTGGATGCATGGTGGTCGATGACAAGGGTGGCCGGGCAGGTGTTGAAGAAGACACCGGCCATGCCGATCCGTTCATAATCAGAGGCGTCAAGGGAGCAGCCCAGGTCAAAGCTCTCGTTCTCCGCCGCTTCAGGAGGGAGGATGTCTTCCCAGCCTGGCAGGATATGAAGGTTTTCAGGCACCGGGTCATGGCAAATCATCATCGTGCCCTTGCCCATCGCTGTAAGCAGCGAGTTGAGGCCCAGAAGGGAACCGATGGCGTCGCCGTCCGGCTGAACATGGGTGCATAAAAGGACACGCCGCGCTTTACGCAGCGTGTCCAGCGTCGTCATCAGGTCTATCCTGTCAGTCCTGCTCACGGCTTCCCTCATCTCCAAGCACCTTCTTGAGTACTCCGGCTATATGAAGCCCATAGGCAATGTTGCGGTCAGCGATGAACTGCAAATCAGGTATGTAGCGCACAGAGAGCGTACTGCCCAGGGAATGCCTCAGCATCCCTGTCGCCCCGTTTAAGACCTTGACCATGGTATCCAGCTTGTCCTCTTCCAGTGCGCTGATGAATACCTTGGCATGACGAAGGTCATGGGTGGGTTCCACACGCGTGATGCTGAAGGTCCCGGCAATCCTGGGGTCCCGCAGTTCCTCCCGGATGATGCGGTCCAGAGCCTTCCTGATTTCTTCAGCCGCGCGGTTCTGGCGATACTGTGCCACGAAATCCCTTACCTCTCAATTTCTTCCATCATGAAGCACTCAATGATATCTTTTTCCTTGACGTCATTATAATTTTCAAGCCCGATGCCGCATTCGTATCCTGCGGCAACCTCGCGCACGTCTTCCTTGAAACGGCGCAGCGAGGACAGTTTGCCTTCAAAAACCACCACATTGTCGCGCAGGAGGCGGACGGACTGGTTGCGCAGCATTTTCCCGTCAAGCACATAGCTGCCCGCTATGGTTCCCGCGCCGGTGATCCTGAACACATTGCGCACCTCGGCGTGGCCCAGGATGTTCTCCTTGAACTCAGGCGCCAGCATGCCTTTCATGGCCTTCTCAATGTCTTCGATCGCCTGGTAAATGATCCTGTACAGGCGGATATCGATGTTCTCCTTGGCGGCGACTTCCTTTGCATTGTTGTCCGGCCGGATGTTAAAGCCGATGATGATGGCCTTGGCGGTGGCGGCAAGGTTGACGTCATCCTTGGTGATCGCGCCGACGCCGCTGTGCAGCACATTGATTTTCACCTGGGCACTGCTGAGTTTTTCAAGAGACTGGCGGACCGCTTCCGCGCTGCCCTGCACGTCGGCTTTGATGAGCACATTCAGCGTCAACTGTTCGCCTTCCTTGATGCTCTGGTAGAGATTGTCCAGAGAGACGGTCGAGGAGGCAACACGGGACTCCCTGGCTTTATCCTCGCGCTCCCTGGTAACCTGGCGGACGAGTTTGTCGTCTTCGACAACGATCATCTCATCCCCAGCCTGCGGCACCGAGCTGAAGCCCGATATCTCCACGGGCATGGAGGGCCCGGCTTCCTTGACGCTCTCCCCCTTGTCGTTGAGCAGAGCGCGCACACGGCCGGAGGCCATGCCCGCGATGATGTTGTCCCCCACCCTGAGGGTCCCGTTTTTCAGTAATACTGTCGCCAGCGCGCCGCGGTTGCGGTCCAGCTTGGCTTCGATGATGATGCCCCGTGCCAGACGGTCCGGGTTAGCGCGTAGCTGCAAGACTTCCGACTGCAGGAGGATCATTTCCAGCAGCTGGTCAATGCCTTCCCCGGTTTTGGCGGAAACGGGCACCATGATGGTGTCTCCGCCCCATTCCTCGCTGACCAGGCTGTGCGCTGTCAGGTCCTGCTTGATGCGTTCGGCATTGGCTTCCGGCTTGTCCATCTTATTGATGGCAACAATGACAGGAACGCCTGCCGCCTTGGCGTGGTTGATGGCTTCAACTGTCTGGGGCATCACGCCGTCATCCGCCGCAACCACCAGCACAGCGATATCGGTAGCCTGCGCTCCTCTAGCGCGCATCGCGGTAAAGGCCTCATGCCCGGGCGTGTCCAGGAAGGTGATGAGCTGCCCGTTCAGATCGACCGAGTAAGCGCCGATGTGCTGAGTGATCCCGCCGGCTTCGCCGCTGGT
>DIWD01000008.1:0-12213 GCA_002428405.1 bacterium UBA6115 | reverse complement strand
TTTTCCTCCGTGTCCTCTGTGCCCGCTGTCTCGATCATCTGATCTTCCGCCGTCTTGTCCAGTTTGATGACAAGCTCGCAATTGAACTCCGAGCACACCAGTGCGGCGGTGTCATAGTCAAGTTCGCTGTTGATGGTGGCCATGTTGCCAATCAAGAGAAGTTTTTTGAGGATTTCTCCGGCAGGTTTGCCGATGCGTTCAGTCAGGTCCTTGACCGTGATGGTTTCCGCCGTCATGTAGGCCGTTTCTATTCTGATTGGAGCCATCATCTGCTGAACGGAAGGTTTTCTGCCCTTTAAGCGCCTTCCCCTGACGATGTCGTCTTCTGTTTCCATGAAGCGCGGCTGTGATTTCCTGACGCTTTGCTTGCGCTGCTTGCTGACATGCTCCGGATCGGGCTTGCGGATGTAGTTCTTTTTATTCGGGTCGTAATTGCTGACTCTTTCCTTCTCAATTGGAATGAGCAGCTCGTCGGCCGCCGGCTTTACAGGAACAGCGCCGCGGCCAAAGCCGGGCCGTGCCATTCCCGGGCGCGGCGGGAAAGCAGGACGTCCTGCCATTGGCGCGCCGGGTGCTGGACGGCCGTACTGCGGCGATCCGGGGGCCGGTCGGCCATATTGCGGTGAGCCGGGAGCCGGTCGGCCGTATTGCGGTGCGCCGGGGGCCGGTCGGCCATATTGCGGTGAGCCGGGAGCCGGTCGGCCGTATTGCGGTGCGCCGGGGGCCGGTCGGCCGTATTGCGGTGATCCGGGGGCCGGTCGGCCATATTGCGGTGAATCGGGGGCCGGCCGTCCATATTGCGGCGCGCCGGGGATCGTGCGGCTGACGGCGGGTCCAGCTTGCTGCGGTTGTGCGAACCGGCCCTGTATGGGGGCAGGAATCTGGGCTGCCGGCGCAGCGTTTGCCTGTTCCGGCGCTTTTGTAGCCTGTACAGCTTCTTTCACTGCCTCAGTGAGCGGTTCAGGTTGAACTGGGGCAGCTGAACCCTCCTGCTTTTTTTCCTTATGCGGGCTCACTGCCTGCGCGGGCACGTTCTGCTCAGCAACGGCTTCAGCAGTTTCAACTGAGGCTGCGGCCACGGAATCCGTTTCAGGTGCTGGCGCAATGCTCTGAGAAGGTTTTTCCATCTCAGCCTGTTCCTGTGCTGCGGCCTGATCCAGGATGGCCTGCTCTTCTTCGTCAGGCATTGTCCAGGCCTTGGTGTGCGACTGGAACATTTGCTGCTGCTGCTCCTGGCGAAGGCGCATTCTTTCTTCTTCTTCATGACGCAGGAACATGTTCTCCTGCTGCCTGAGCATCTGCAGCATGATGTCTGCGTTCCGCTTGACCCGCTCAGCTTCTGAGATGATCACGCCCGCCTTCTGATTCAGTTCCTTGAGTGTGTCCTTAAGACCAGTTTTTGCCATTCAGCCCTTGTCCTCCGCAATCCTCTGTTGGTTCTCCCCAGGCTCTCCCGTGGAAAGTATCTTTTGCGCCCTGAGCGCCAGGTTCCCTTGTTTGAGCGCCGCCGCGATCATCCCTGTCCGCCCGCAGGCCTGCCCCAGAAGGCCGGTCCTGAGCGTGAAGACTGATACACCCCGGTACGCGCAGGCGTCTTCCAGCTTTTTTCGGGTGTTCGCGCTTGCCTGCGGATCAACCAGCGCCAGTGCCGCCTTGTTCTCCCTGATAAGGCTCAGGCTCATCTCCGCGCCCGGGGTGAGCTGCCCGGCTTTGAAAGCCAGGCCCAGAATGCCAGCCAGTTCCATTTCAGGTTTCACCCGACGCACCTCTTGCGGCGAACTGGATCTGGCGGGAGAGCTGCTCGATGATGTCCAGGCTGATGGCCCGCTCAAGCGCGCGGTCCAGCGCCTTCTGCTTTCCGGCTTTCTTCAGGCATACCTCATTCGGGCAGACATACGCGCCGCGTCCGGATTTCTTGCCTGTAAAGTCAATCGCGATTTCATCCTCCGGCGTGCGCACGACGCGCAGCAGCTCTTTCTTCGGCTTCATTTCCCTGCAGCCCACGCACATGCGCAGGGGGGTTTTCTTGGGCATGCCTTCGCCTCTTCCTTAAAACTCCGGGTTGTAGGGCCTGCTGTCAGGCATTTCCGATTCTCCGGTGTCAGACCCTTCTTCCTGCAGGAGGCTCTCGTCAAACCCCTGCTGGCGCATCAGTTCCTCTACCTGTGTCTGGGATTTGATGTCGATTTTCCAACCGGTCAGCTTCGCGGCCAGCCGGGCGTTCTGGCCCTCTTTGCCGATCGCGAGGGAGAGCTGCATATCCGGCACCACCACGCGGCAGATCTTTTCCTCATCGGAAATGAACACGCTGATGACGTGCGCCGGGTTGAGGGCGTTGGCGACAAACTCAGCGGGGTCCGGCGACCACTTGATAATGTCGATTTTTTCGTTCTTCAGCTCGCTGACAACTTTCTCCACCCTGGAACCCCGGGGCCCGACGCAGGCGCCGACCGGGTCGATCATGGGATCAACGGAGTAAACGGCGATCTTAGTCCTGCTCCCCGCCTCCCGGGCGATGGAACGGATCTGAACGACACCGGTCGCGATTTCGGGAACTTCCATCTCAAACAGCCGCTTGACCAGGCCGGGGTGAATCCGGCTGACATAAACCTGGGGATTGCGGGCAAACTCACTGCCGGAGCGGCGGACCTTCAGGACGTACACCTTGATATGGTCTCCGTCACGGTAGCTTTCGCCCGGGATATACTCGTTGTTTTCCATGACGCCCTCTGTCCGGCCCAACTCCAGGTACACAGCCTTGGGTTCGACCCGCTGCACGATGGCGGTGAGGATTTCATTTTCCTTTTCGATGTACTCATCATAAATCTTGCCGCGCTCCGCTTCCCGGATGCGCTGCACAAGCATCTGCTTGGCCGTCTGCGCGGCCACGCGGCCGAAATTCTCCGGCGTGACATCCAGCTCAACGATGTCGCCCACATGGAAGTCCGGGCGGATTTTCACCGCGTCCCCGAGGGAAATCTGCATTTCCGGCTCTTCCACCGTGTCTGAGACGATCTTCCTGAGGTAGACCCTTGCGCCATCCTTGCGGTTCAGCTTGACGCTGAGATTGGAAACCGGCACATTGGCCTGGCGGTTATTGCGGCGGTACGCGGCTTTCAACGCGTCCTCAATCGTATCCACGAGGATTTCCTCGTTAATGTCCTTTTCCCTGGCCAGCATGGAAATGGCATCCATGAGATCCAGTTTCTGGCTGTTCATTCTTCTTCCTCCCGCTCGTTTGTGCCGGGTTGGTCCAGCACGCTCATATCCACTTCGCGCCTCACAAGCGCTACATCTTTTTCGGGGAAAATCATTTCCCCGTTCTCTGCCATGATCCGAAATCCTTCCTTGCCAAGCCCCAGCAGGACGCCTGAGAACTCTTTCCTTCCCTCAAGGGGGCGGTACAATCGCACCTCCACCCTGGCGCCGAGCGCTTTGAGTACTTCCTTTTCGTTTTTAATGGGCCTGTCGATGCCGGGGGAGCTGACCTCGAGGAAGTCGTATTCCACCGCTTCCAGCCTGGGTTGGATCGCCCGGTGAAAGGTTTCACAGTCCAGCAGGGTTATTCCGCCGGGTTTGTCCACGTATACACGCAGGTACATGCCCGTCGCTTCCTTGTCAAAGCTGGTCTCTACCAGTTCATATCCCAGTTCCTGGGCTGTCTGCAGGCTGATTTTCTCAGCCAGCTGGACAGGTCTCTCCTTCTTGGCCATTCATTCCTTTCAAAAACAAAAAGCGGGTTGATGCTGCTTCTTGACAGGAAAGCGCAAGAAAAACGGCTCCTGCTTCCCGCCAACTGCAGCCCCCACTTTCTTCGTCAAGCCCTTCTTTCCTGGTCAAAGTCCGATAACAGGGTGATTATACCACGCGTTCCGGCAAAAAACAAGAAAATTGTCGAAACTCCTTTGACTGAAAGCCATTCCTTGACAGTCCGGATCGTAAAATCCTATAATCTTTCAATAATCCTGCGATCTGATGCTGTTGGAGGTCTGCCATGCACATTCTGGATACCTTGAAAGAGCGCGGTTTCATCGCCCAGGTTACCTTTGAGGAGGATCTCTATAAGCAGCTTGAACGCGAGAGCACCGTGTTCTATGTAGGGTTTGACCCCACCGCGCCCAGCCTTCACTTCGGGCATTTCATCCCCATCCTCGCCATGGCGCACATGCAGCGGGCAGGGCACATCCCCCTGGCGCTGCTGGGCGGCGGCACTGTTCAGGTTGGCGACCCCAGCGGCAAGACGGACATGCGCAGGATGCTCTCACACGATGTCATCGGGCAAAACCTGGAGATCATCCGTGAACAGCTCTCCCGCTTCATCAGCTTTGAAGATGGGAAGGCGCTGCTGGCCAATAACGCCGACTGGCTGACGAAGCTGAATTACCTGGAGTTCATCCGGGAAATCGGCGCGCATTTCTCCGTCAACCGCATGATCACGGCCGATTGTTACCGCCAGCGGCTGGAGCGCGGCCTGACCTTCCTGGAGTTCAACTACATGGTCATGCAGGCGTATGATTTCCTTGAACTCCACCGCCGCCATCACTGTATCCTGCAGATGGGCGGGGACGACCAATGGAGCAACATGCTCGCCGGCGCCGACCTCATCAGGCGCAAGGAACAGACCGCGGCATTCGCCTGCACCTTTAACCTGCTGCTCAATGCCGAAGGCCAGAAAATGGGCAAGACAGAACGCGGCGCCCTCTGGCTGGACGCGGGTCTTTGCCCGCCGTATGAATTTTACCAGTACTGGCGCAACATCGCTGACAGCGACGTCCCCAAATCCCTGGCCATGCTGACCTTCCTGCCCATGGACGAGGTCAGGCGGCTGAGCGCGCTCAAGGACGCGGACATCAATGAGGCCAAGTCCGCGCTCGCTTATGAGACGACCCGGATGGTCCACGGCGAGGAAGAGGCGCAGAAGGCGCAGCAATCCTCCAAGGCGCTGTTCACGGGCAAAGGCAGCCTGGAAAATGTCCCCACCTATGAACTGCCCCTCCCCCAGCTGAAAGAGGACAACCGCCTCACAACGGTCCTCTTCCTCTGCGGTCTTTGCGCCAGCCGCAGCCAGGCACGCAAAATGGTGGAGCAGGGAGCGGTGCTGGCCGGCGAAGAAAAGGTGTCTGATCCGGAAGCGCGTCTTGAGGAAGCCGATTTCCCCGAAGAAGGTCTGATGTTACGGCGCGGTAAAAAGAATTACTGCCGCGTTCTGCTCAGGCGATGACTGAACCGGAAGGCTGCTACACCTTGTCTGCCGCGGGGCGGGAAGAAATCATCATCCGCAAAAGCCATTTCATCGGCCTTGCCGCCCCCGTAAAGAGCGAGGAAGAAGCGCTTGCCCTCATCCATACAGAAAAATCCAGCTACAGGGATGCCTCCCACCATTGTTTTGCCTATATCATCGGCGAAAACGCCGGACTGATGCGCTTCAGTGATGATAAGGAACCGCAGGGCACCGCGGGCATCCCCATCCTTGAAGTGCTCAGGAGGACCCGTCTGGTCAACTGCGCCGCCGTCGTCACGCGGTATTTCGGCGGCGTTCTTCTTGGCACGGGAGGGCTTGCGCGCGCCTACACCCAGGCCGCGTCGCTGGCGGTCAAAAACGCCGGCGTGGCCTTGTCCCTTCGCAGCATCCGTATAACGGCTGAAATCCCCTATGTATACTGGGACAGGATCAACTATGCCCTGGAGCGCCTCCCTGTGTGCGGGATCCAAAGGGAGTTTTCCAGTTTTGTCACACTGACGCTCACCTTGCGGGAAACGGACAGGGAAGCGCTGGAGAGAGAGCTTGCCGCCCTGACGGACGGCAATGTGACGCTTGAATGCTCGGAATCATTTTATTGGCTCTGGCAGGCAGGGCAGGATGTTTAATCTGACAGGCAGTATTTTTCAATCGCTTTCCCAACGCCATCTTCATCATTGCGGTCGGTGACCGCGTCAGCAGCCTGCCGGACCATCTCCGGCGCGTTGGCCACCGCTACGCCAAGCCCGGCATAGCGCAGCATCGGCAGATCATTGAGCTGGTCGCCCACCGCCATGATCTCCTCTCGCCGGATGCCCAGGCGCTGTGAAAGCATCCTCAGGCCGCTCCCCTTGTCCGCGTCCGCGGGGATGACCTCCATGTTCATTTCGCCCGATTGGGTCAGGGATGCGCCTTCAATATTCCCAAGCTTAGCCCGCAATACTTCCGGCGGCTTGCTCTGAGTGCGCAGGTAGATAAAGTATTTGTAGACCGGCTTTAATAGCGCCTCTTTGCAGGCCTGGAGCCCGTACTCATAGCGGACGCTGTTCTGGTATTCTTTCCTCCTGAAGTCCAGTTCGGAATGGTGCTTGTGTTCCTCATACCTGGATACTACGGTCCCCTTGCCGAAAATATGGTATCCCTCGCCCAGCTTTTCCAGCGCCTCAAATGTTTCCTCGGCGCTCCTGGGTGACAGGAATTTCTCAAAGATCCTGTCCTTTTTCGGGGACATTTCGATCACTGAGCCATTGAGGCTGATGACGGGGCAGTCGATTCCTTTTTCCAGCATCACCATGGCGGCGTTCTCCGGAAACCGGCCTGTGCAGGCTGCAAAAATGATCCCCTTGGCCTGCGCTTTCCGGATCGCTGTGAGGTTATAGGGGCTGATGCGGGAAGAATTATCCAGAAGGCTCCCGTCAAGGTCCGTCGCGATCAGCCTGATACCATTGTTCATCCGTTCTTCTCCAGTATCTCTTCATTAAAAGGCGGCTTGATGACAAAGCGTTTGCCGCTCAGACAAGGTACATCAAACCTGTCCGGAAAAGCAAGTTCGCACGCGCATAGCATCAAGCCTCTTTTCCCATAGGCCCGGTTGAACGCGCGGTCCCCGTATACCTCATCCCCGATGACTGGATGCCCGAGGAAGGCCAGGTGCGCGCGGATCTGATGGGTCCTCCCCGTGTGAAGTTTTACCTGCAGATACGACACTTTACCCGCCCTGAGCGTGCTGTATTCCGTGACGATCCGTTTTGCATCCCCGCTTTGTTTCTCTGATACATTTACCTTTCCTTGAACCGCGTCCTTTTTCAGCCAGGCGGTCAGGATGGCTGATGCGGGGGCGATTTCCCCCTTCACCAGGCAATTGTATATTTTTTCAATCCGGTGTTCCCTGAAAGCGTTCATCAGCGTTTCCGCTGTTTTTTCATCTTTTGCCAGAAGGAGCAGCCCGCTGGTCTGATTATCCAGCCGATGCACCAGAAATGGCTCATATTCTCCCCCGCTGCGCTCCCTTGCCCACGCCAGAATGGAAAACCTGCTGCGCGCGTTCTCATCCGTATTGACCCCGGAAGGCTTTGCGACAATAAGGAGTTGCTCATCTTCATGCAGGACAGGGATTTCCGCCTGTTCCTGCGGGGTATACACAAGCACCTCGTCCCCCGGCTTAACCATCACATTCTTTGAGGTTCTCATGCCGTTGACCAGAATATCCCGTCTCTTCAGCGCCTCTCGCACCGCGCGCTCCGGCAGCAGGGGCAACTCTCTGACAATGGCATTGAGAAGGAATCCCTCCCGGGATACGATCAGACGATAGCGATTCACCCGCTGCCTCCCCTGTAAAGTAATTCACGCAACCATGCAGAGTCTATTGAGGCGCGCGGCAGATGTCAAGAATGATAATAACCAGCACATTTTATGCATGTTCATGCTTTAGTACAACGGAAGTACAAGGGGTCGCTTGTATAAACAATCATGCATCTGTATTATTTTCGTATTCGCAAAGAATGCGGAATAAAGAAGGAGGTCAGGATGTCATGAAAAGGCGAACCCTCATCACGCTATTGGTAGCGCTCGCTCTGATTCTGTCTGCGGCTGCGCCCGCATTGGCGGAAGATACCATCAAGATCGGCGGGATTGGCGTCCTGTCCGGCGACTACGGCTTTTATGGCCAGGCGGTCCAGGAGGGCGTGAACCTGTATGTCAAGCAGGTCAACGCCGCGGGCGGTGTGCTGGGCAAGCAGGTCGAGATCCTCTGGGAAGACACCCAAGCTGACGCCTCGGTGGCGATCAACGCCTACTACAAGCTGACCGAGCAGGACGGGATCGTCGGCTTTGTCGGCGGCGTGCTGACGGGCGAAACCAAGGCCATCGCCGAAGTGTCCTCTGAGGATGGGATCCCCCAGATCACCGCCTCTGCCACGGCCTACGACGTGACCACGAACAGGCCCAACGTTTTCCGCACCTGCTTCCTTGACCCGACCCAGGGCATCGGCATCGCGAACTACGTGGCGGAGATCGGCGTCAAAAAAGCGGCCATCCTGTACGACAACGCCGATGATTATTCCAAAGGCCTGAGCGAGGCTTTCAAGGCCAAGGCGGAAGAGCTCGGGATCGAGATCGTCGCCGAGGAAGTCGGAGCCTATAAGGCCAAGGACTACCGGACGCAACTGACCACGATCCAGGCCGCGGCCCCGGAAGCCGTCTTCCTTCCCTACTATGGCTCCGATGCCGCCCTCATCCTTGCCCAGGCCAAAGAGATCGGGCTTGACGTCAAGTTCTACGGCGGGGATGGCATTTCGGACATCAACGTGAACATCGCCGACATGAGCCTGCTGACCAACATGGTGTACACCGATCATTTCACCAACGAAGTGCCTGGTGAGATCGTATCCAAGTTCCTCGCAGACTATCAGGCCGAATACGGCAAGAAGCCGAGCATCGCCTTCACCGCGACAGGCTATGACGCCGCGCTTGTGCTGCTTTCCGCGATCGAGGCGGCCGGCACCACAGAGAAGGAAGCCGTTGTGGCAGCCATCAAGAACAGCAGCATCACGGGTGTGACGGGTCCCATCGCGTTTGACGACCATAACGACCCGATCAAGAATGTTTTCATCATTACGTTCGATGCGGAAGGCAGCAAGGTGTTTATCAAGGAACTTGAACTGTAATACTTTTTGATACATAATGAGGGGGGCGGACGGGTTCCCCCCCTTCATTTTATGTAAACCAGCACAATTGAGGTGAACGGATGGGCCTGTTCTTGAACCAGCTGGTCAACGGCGTTCACGTGGGAAGCATCTATGCGCTGATCGCCCTGGGCTATACAATGGTGTACGGCATCGTAAAGCTGATCAATTTCGCGCACGGCGACATCATCATGGTCGGCGCCTACACAGCGGTCATCACGTTGGTGAGTCTGGGGTGGTCAGCGCCGATCGCGTTGGTTGCTGCGGTCGCCCTCTGTCTGGTGTTCGGCATCACGATCGAACGGGTCGCGTATAAGCCTCTCCGCAAGTCGCCGCGCATCTCCTCGCTGATCACGGCCATCGGCGTGAGCATGCTGCTTCAAAACAGCGCGCTGCTGCTGTTCGGCGCTCAGTCCCGCCCCTTTCCGTCAGTCGTATCGGTCGATCCGCTCATCGTGGGCAGCGTCCGGCTGAGCTTCGTGACGCTGTTGACCATGATTGTGTCTCTGGTCCTCATGGCGCTGCTGACGGTTTTCGTTCGCTCAAGCAAGACCGGCAAGGCCATGCGCGCGGTGAGCGAGGACCAAAGCACTGCGCAGCTCATGGGCATCAACGTCAACAACACCATCACCGCCACATTTGCCATCGGAAGCGCGCTGGCAGGCATCGGGGCGTTTCTTTACTGCATGGCCTATCCCTCGATCTCGCCCACGATGGGTTCGCTCCCCGGGCTCAAGGCGTTCATCGCGGCGGTCCTGGGCGGCATCGGGATCATCCCCGGGGCGATGCTCGGAGGGTTCGTGATGGGCATTGCCGAAAGCCTGACCAAGGCCTACATCTCCACGCAGCTGTCCGACGCTGTGGTGTACGGCATCCTGATCGTGGTCCTGCTGGTCAAGCCCACCGGCCTGCTCGGCAAGACTTCCAGGGAGAAGGTGTGAGGCGAAGATGAACAAGAAAACCAAGTCCATCCTGCTCAACACCTTAAGCCTGTTGCTGCTCTACCTTGTCATCGCCATCGCCATCGGAACGGGCGGGATGAACAACTACATCTCCAACATCCTCGTCACGGTGCTCATCACGGTCATCATGACGGCCAGCCTCAACGTGACGACGGGCCTGCTGGGCCAGCTGGCGCTGGGGCACGCGGGTTTCATGGCCATCGGAGCGTATACCGCCGCGCTGTTCACCAAGACGGTCCCGCTCTCCATCGGGCTGAGCCTGCCGATCGCCCTCCTGTTGGGCGGCATCACGGCGGCGCTGTTCGGCATGCTCATCGGCATCCCGGCGCTGCGGCTGCAGGGGGATTACCTCGCCATCATCACGCTGGGCTTCGGCGAGATCATCCGCGTGGTTATCGTGAACCTGGACATCACGGGCGGAGCCTCGGGCCTGACGCGCATCGCGCGCATGTCGCGCGTATTCTCAGCCGACCGCGCGCTCTCCAGCGCGATCCAGTTCACGCTCGTCTTCTGGATCACTGCGCTGATCATCGCGAGCATCTTCACCCTGGGCCGCTCCCGCCACGGCCGCGCGATCATCTCCATCCGGGAGAACGCCATCGCGGCGGAGGCCACCGGCATTCCGACGACGAAGTACAAACTGCTGGCCTTCACCATCGCGGCCTTCTTCGCCGGCATCGCAGGCGGGCTGTACGCTCACCAGACGAGCATCCTGATGGCCAAGGACTTTGGCTTCAACAAGTCCATCGAATACCTGGTCATGATCGTTCTGGGCGGCATGGGGTCCATCACCGGCTCCATCATCGCTTCCGTGGTGCTGATATCCCTTCCGGAAGTGCTGCGGGCTTTCTCGGAATACCGCCTGGTCATCTACTCTCTCCTGCTCATCCTGATGATGCTGTTCAGGCCCTCAGGGCTGATGGGTACAAGGGAGTTCTCCATGCTCGAGGCATGGGAGGGTATGGAACGGCTCTTCAGACGCCTTTTCAAACAGAAAGCCTCCCAGACCCGCATGCCCTTCCAGCCCCGCTATGATGTCTGGGAAGGCAAGCCTGTCCTTGAAACCGAAAACCTCGGCATCGCTTTTGGCGGATTGAAGGCAGCGGAAAAAATCAATATCCGCCTGATGGATGATGAAATCGTCGGGCTCATCGGCCCCAACGGCGCCGGCAAGACCACAGTATTCAACCTGCTGACCGGCGTGTATGCGCCGACGGAGGGACAAGTCATCCTGCTAGGCAAGCCAATCAACGGCAAAATGACCCACCAGATCACCCAGGACGGCATCGCGCGAACATTCCAGAACATCCGCCTGTTCAAGTCGATGACGGCACTGGAGAACATCAAGGTCGCCTTCCACTCCCGCATGCACTATTCCCCGCTGTCAGGCATCCTGAGGAACGCGAAATGCCTCAGCGAGGAGCGCGGCATCGACATCCGCGCGCGGGAGTTGCTCCGTGTTTTTGAGATGGAGCATCTGGCAGAGGTCCGCGCGGGCTCTCTCCCCTACGGGCAGCAGCGCAAACTGGAGATCTGCCGCGCATTGGCCTCCAACCCCAAGGTGTTGCTGCTGGACGAGCCCGCCGCCGGCATGAACCCCAGCGAAACGATGGAACTGATGCAGACCATCAAGACCATCCGGCACCAGTTTTCTGTCGCCGTCCTGCTCATTGAGCACGACATGCGGCTGGTCATGGGCATCTGTGAGCGCATTTATGTCCTGAACTACGGCCGCGTCATCGCCCAGGGCAACCCGGAAGAAATCCGCAGCAATCCGGAGGTCATCGCCGCCTATCTGGGGACCCAGAAGGCGGAAGAGGAGGCAGCCGCCCATGCTTAAAGTCCAGGAAATTGACCTGTATTACGGCGCCATCCACACGCTGCGGGGCATATCCTTTGAAGTACGCAAGGGCGAAATCGTTTCCCTCATCGGCGCCAACGGCGCGGGGAAGAGCTCCATCCTCAACGCGATATCCGGCCTTGTCCCCATCGCTTCGGGCGACATCCTCTTCCAGGACGCGTCCATCAAGAAAACCCCCGCCTATCAGCTCTCCGCCCGCGGCCTGACGCAGGTGCCGGAGGGCCGCCGTGTTTTTTCCAGGATGACGGTGCAGGAAAACCTGGAGATGGGCGCCTTCACACGCAAGGATCGCGCCGATATCTCTTCGGACATGGAAAAGGTGTTCACCCATTTCCCCCGCCTGAAGGAACGCCGGAAACAGCTTGCCGGCACCCTCTCCGGCGGCGAGCAGCAGATGGTGGCCGTGGCCAGGGGACTCATGTCCCTGCCCAAGCTGCTCATGTTCGACGAGCCCTCCCTGGGCCTGGC
>DIWD01000035.1:18983-19461 GCA_002428405.1 bacterium UBA6115 | reverse complement strand
CCGTCAAGGCGATTCGCCCCTGCGCCACCTGGGCACGCAGGAACTCCGGAGCCTGCGACTGTATCTGCGTCCCTACCGGGTCGAGGATGCTGAAGCGATGTTTCAAAACTGGGCAAGCGACCCGGAGGTCACCAGAACGCTGAAATGGCCGACGCATGAAGATGTGTCACACACCCGGGAACTNNTGGGCGATTGAGGAGGAAGGCAAGCTGATTGGGGATATATCTGTTGTCCGCTGGTCTGACAGGGAACTGGACTGTGAAATCGGCTACTGCCTCAGCAGAAGTCATTGGAACAGGGGCATCATGACAGAAGCCCTGAAGCGGGTGATATCTTTCCTCTTTGTTCAGGTCGGCTTTCGCAGGATCATCCTGCGCCACGATGTTCTCAATCCCGCCTCCGGCCATGTGATGCAAAAGGCGGGTCTGAAAGCGGAAGGCTGCCACCGCCAGGCGCTCAAGCGCAAGGATGGCAGCTT
>DIWD01000035.1:18194-18900 GCA_002428405.1 bacterium UBA6115 | reverse complement strand
CGGAACACTTCTTTAGCCTGCAGCAGGGTGCTGGGCAGATGGGGATGGTGCACGCTGTCCGGATGATGCTGGGTTTCCAGCGCGATGCCGCTGTAGGGCTGAAGGTGTCCGTGGCTGACCGTTTTCCCTGAAAGCCCCTGTCCAGAGTAAACCTGGATGCCAGGCTGGTCCGTGATGACCCGCATCAGCCGGCCGCTTGCGGGATCGCTCAGCACAGCAGCCTCGCGCAGGCTTTCACCAGGCAGGATATAGTCAACATCAAAGCCCTTCGCGGCATCAAACATCTCAGTCACCCCATACATCTTCAGGCTGTCGCCAATACGCCTGGGGATGCGCAGGTCATAAGGCGTGCCCTCAACCGGCAGAAATGCGCCGGTGGGGATCAGGCCGGGTCCCGCTTCCAGTANNTTGGTCAGGTTGATGATGGTATCCTTGTCGCTGGTCGCCTCATAGTCAATCGCTATGCCGTTCACCTCATTCAAGGTAAATGCGACCTTTGTCTCAAGCCTTCCGGGAAAGCCCTCCTCCCCGTCATTGGACACATAGCTGAACACAACGCGGGTATCGCTGAGGATGTGGTATTCCCAGAATTTGTTATGGAATCCTTCTTTCCCCCCATGAAGAATATTACGCCCCTCATTGGCGTTGAGATGCCAGGTTTTCCCTTTGTGCTCAAAAGACGCATCCGCGATACGGTTTGCCCATC
>DIWD01000035.1:0-18074 GCA_002428405.1 bacterium UBA6115 | reverse complement strand
CGGCCATGTTGATCCCCGCTAAAAGGTTGAACCGTCATAAGGAATCCCCCGTTTCAGCTATTGCTGCGCAGCATTTTCATCCAGTCATCATACCGGGTGATGAACTCATCGTTATCCTTGGTCTTTTCAAGCATAGACAACAGAAGGGAGATGGCCTCCTGCTCGCTTGCGGCTGAGGAGTTCCCCCTGACCTTGGCAGTGATGTCAAGCTCCTTTTGGCTCAGCAGGAGTTCCTCATGGCGGGTGCCGCTACGCAGCAGGCTGACAGCAGGAAAGAGCCGGCGCTCGGAGAGCAGGCGGTCCAGTGTCAATTCCATGTTGCCGGTCCCTTTGAACTCTTCAAAGATGACGCCGTCCATGCGGCTGCCTGTATCCACCAGGGCAGTGGCGATGATGGTCAGGCTGCCGCCCTCCCTCAGGTTACGCGCGGCGCCAAAAAAGCGCTTGGGCTTATTCATGGCACCTGCCGCGAGGCCGCCGGTCATTACTCGCGCAGAATTTGGCATCAGCGTGTTATAGGCGCGGGACAGGCGGGTCAGGCTGTCCAGCAGAATGACGACATCTTTCCCGGATTCCACCAGCCGCATTGCGCGATCCAGTGTCAGTTCGCTTACTTTGGCGTGGCTCTCCGCCGGTTCGTCAAATGTTGAATAGAAAATGTCCCCGCCGACCGTGTCCTTCAGGTCTGTCACCTCTTCCGGACGCTCATCGACCAGCAGCATGATGGTATGGATGTCGGGATGGTTATGCTTCAGGGAAAGCGCGATTTTTTTAAGAATCGTAGTCTTCCCGGTTTTTGGCGCGGCGACAATCATGGCGCGCTGACCAAAACCAACCGGCACGAACAGGTCGATGAGCCTCAGCACAAGGTCATTTTCATCCCGGCTGGACAGCCGGATGCGCCGGTTCGGATAAACGGGTGTCAGATCATCAAAGTCGCGCCGCTGCTTGGCCTCGGACAACGCCGAACCAAATTTGGCTGTCTGCTCCGCTTCCGCGTCGTTGATGTGCGTGATGTAGAGCATCGCGGCATAGCGGTCGCTGTCCCGCTGGGGGCGGGTCTTGCCGAGGATATAATCCCCATTGCGCAAGTGAAAGCGACGGATTTGGGTGCCGGATATGTATACGTCATTCCGTCCCGGCAGGAGGTTTCCGGAACGCAGGAATCCATAGCCATCCGGCTGGATTTCAAGCACGCCCGCCCCGTCGCCCAGCTCCCCGGCGGCCAGCAATTCCGGGATTGCGGCGGTCAGCCGGTTTTCCTTTGTGGTTTCAGTTGATATAAGGTCCGCCTCTTGCATAGGCAATTCCGGCACATACGGCATATCAGGTGTCAATGCCGGCCCCTGGGCTGGCAGCATAGAGCGGAATGCTCCGCTTCCGTAAGCATTCTGTCTGGTTGTCTGCTGTGCGGGGGTGCGGAAAACATGAGGCTGGACAGCCGCAGTCATCATTTCGATGGATGGTTCGGGGATATCGGAGGTAGATTCAGGGCCAAAGCGGGAGACCTTTGGCAGGGCGGTCCGTGAACGGGCAGGCGGATATGCGCCAAAGTCAGTCTCACCGGCGTCCCGGACAAAAGTGCCGGACTGGCCCTGCTGGGGGGCATATCTGCCCTGCTGCGTCTGGTTCTGTGAGAAAGGCTGTGGATTATGCCAGGCGCGGGACCCCTGCAGCGTAAAGGCAGGCTTTACCTTTCCGGTTGATGTTTTGTTTTTGTCCGGACGGGGGCGCGGTTGCGGCGGAACGTCAGTGCGGAGCGGCTCATCGCCATCATCTATGATGATCATCGCCCGGCGAGGAGGCTCTTTTTCCTCCCTGTCTGTTTTTACCGCTGATGCGGGTTTTCCCGCTTTCATGGAGATTTCATTGAGCGCTTCATTGATGCGTTCAAGAATCGCGGCCTTGGTCGTGAGCGTTGAGAGCGTGATGCCCTGCTCCCTTGCATATTTTCTCAGCTCCACGACAGTCATCGCCGCGAGAGAATTCGTGTCCGTCATCTGGGCCTCCTGTTTTATTGATATAACACGTTGTTCCGGGTATTCGACTTCTGATCGATATAATATTCAAGGATGGCTTTCCTGTCATTCATCCAGGCGCATCATAGCAGTACATTTCGACACAACTGCTTCGGCACTGATTGTGCAGACTTCTAAAACAACTTATTAACGTACCATTTACCCTGTTCGTGCAGGGTTTTCAGGTCCGATCAAGTTGGCACTGTTTGTAGTGATGATGAGTTGGAAAAGAGAAACTGTTTACGCGTCGATGTGTTTCGGATACTGACATTTCCTCACTTGTTTGTTGAATATATGTTCAGAATATCACAAGCTTCCCCTCCATGCAAGACTGAATTGCATGAATCAACAGGATATTTGACGTTTTGTGTTTTTCTGAATAAACACGTCTGAATGGGCGGCTATATCCTCAGGAATATTTTTCTTGCAAACCGCAAGGATATAGGCTATAATCCACTTCACGCGCTGATGTAGCTCAGGCGGTAGAGCACATCCTTGGTAAGGATGAGGTCATGGGTCCGAGTCCCATCATCAGCTCCAACTCAAACCCCTTGATAACACTGAGTTTATCGAGGGTTTTTCTTTAATCATTTATTTCGCTTTTCTCTGATTGACCCTTACTTTTACCCTTACCAGCATTTTTATGCCTGTTTTTGCCCTTGCTCAACAGCCAGCATGCCTGCCCTTTTGGTGGTCATATCGGAGTGCACATACTGCTGCATCGTGAAGGCAACATTGGTGTGCCCGATAATCTCCGCGAGGGTTCGCAGGTCTGCGCCGGATCGGACCCAGTTGGTGGCAAAGGTATGCCGCAGCGCGTGGAGACCTCTGCTGGGGAGTCCTGCTTTCTTCAAGCAGATCCTCAGCGTCCGGTCAAGGTTGGTCCGATCATATACCGTCCCGACTTCAGTGGCAAATACTGGCGTGTTCTTTTCCCCTGGTGTGCCTCCCTGCCATTCAATCCCTGCAGCCAGACGAGCGGCAATCTGAGCTTTTCTTTGCTGATCAAGAAGCTCCAACATGACACTGGTGAGTGGGATGGTCCGCTTACCTGCCCTCGTCTTAGGTGGAGCGAGGACCAACTTCTGCGTCTTGCCAGAAGCCTCCTTCACATACTGTGCACCCTTGCGAATGGTGAAGGAATCCTCATCAATGTCAGACCAGCGCAGGCCGCAGAGTTCGGAAGCCCGCAGGCCTGAGCCCAGGATGAAGCGGATCGCCCTGCCTTGGGTGTTATCCGGCAGGGCCGCCAGCAGCGTGTGCTGCTCATCTGGCGTGAGGTAAGCAATCTCCTTCCCTTCAAGCTTGGGCAGCTTGACATTCTCGACTACATTCCTCATGAGCAGGCCGTTCTCAACCGCCTGCTTGACGGCTCCCTGTAGTGACGCGATGTGCTTCCTGATGCTGGCGGACCAAGTAAAGCATGGAGCTAAACCATACAAAATGCACCAAAACAGCGGGAAAGTTACATAGTATTCTGCACATTTTCCTGTCTAGATATGACCAAGATTGAAAAGCCCGCCACATTCAGGCGAGCTTTTTCTACTGACAACTTATTGACAACTTAATAACTATGAACTTGAAAGATAAAACTGGACACGGAGGGGGTACAAATCGGACACGACAAAGGCGAATTCTGAACAGAGGAATATGGGTCGTGAACAGTGCTGCTATTTGCTAACTAACATCTTGATTCCAGACAGCGTGACAACCATCGGAGAAAGTGCGTTTAGCTTCTGTGACAGCCTGACTATCATATCGATTCCAGACAGCGTGACAACCATCGGAGAACGCGCGTTTTACTTCAGTGGCTACCTGACTAACACATAGATTTCAGACAGCGTGACCAGTATCGGGGAGGACGCATTCGCGGAGTGCCCTAATCTGTTTCTAGTAATCAACAAAGGTTCCTGTTCACAGAAATATGCAGAGGATAACAAAATTCCATATAAGCTCTCTACAAGCGATTAGCTGATTGAGCAAAATTCGTAGGTGGTCTTTGACAGGTCAAATGTTTTGGCCATTCAGGTTATATGCCTGTTCATCGAAGCGCTAAATGTACTTGGTCGGTTCAACGAAGGCTGTCAGGATCTCAATCTCATCAGACGTTGGCTCAGCGCCCGCCAGGATCAGCTGGAACCCAACGCGAACACCGTTGTAGAAGGTGAAGAAGATCAGGGTGCCGTCTTCTATGACGCTGACGTAATTCCTATCGCCGGCGACAACCGCGGTTCCCGCGTAGGTCGTAAGCGCGATATCCAGCATTTCCTGGCTCTGCAGGTCATTGAACAGTATGCTGAGGTTGTCCGCGACAAAGAAGGCGAACATGAGCGCGTTGGTCTGGGGCTCCACCGCCAGAATGCTGAGATTGTTGTTGATCAGGGAGTTGAGGACAGCCAGCGGATCCGTCATCATGGCGTAGTCGGTCATCTGCTTTGTGATATCCTGGGTGAGGCCGATCCAGCCAAAGGGTACCTGGAATTCCACTGTGACGTTGTTTGAGGTGATGGTGATGACACCGTCCTTGATGGCAACCGTGTCATTGGGCTTGGGGAATGACGCGCGCGAATCGGCGAGGTCCTTCTTCACCTCAGCGGGTATCCTGACGCTGAGGCCGGCGGGTTGGGAACCGGGTAGTGGTGCCGTGTTCGCGGCGGAGACGCTTGTCAGGTTGAAGACCAGTACCATGGCCAGCAAAAGCGGGAACAGTTTTTTCATTTTGTTTCTCCTTTTCTATAATTATGTGATAGGGCTTATTCGCTCATGGGGAAGCGGAGGGTAACCTTGTCGGACTGCGCCAGCAGCGTGTTGTTGTCCAGGTTGATGATGTCGATGTAGAAAGTAAGTTCGCTGGCCTGGGGTTCAATGCCGGGTAGGAAGTCAAACAGCTTGACGTAGGATGATTTGCCGGGTGAGACTGTGGCATTGATGGGCGTGTTTCCGGCATAGTCTTCCCCGTCCGCCTTCACATAGCCAAAGGTAGAGACGTGGATGGCATACGGGCTGCTGTTTTGGATGTAGATTTTCTTGCCGGCTGGGTCGCTTTTCAGGCGGACAATCCGGATGCCCTGAAGGTTGAACAGTTCGTCACCAACGGTGTCCAGCGGCTGAACAAAGCTGTCCATGCCCGGCACAAGGATGCTGACAGGCTGCATCAGATACATGATGACACCTCCGGCAAGCCGGTCTCCCCCGGTGTTGAGTTCAAGGGCGAAGCGCAGGGTCATTTCTTTGACCTGATCGATCTCCAGCGCCTCAAGATTGTCAAGGCCGTCATACATGTATTGGTATTGCGCCAGATCAGGCGGCAGGACCGTCCGCTTGGCGGCGATGTGCGCGCAAGTGTAGAGCACTGTGCCCGGCGGGACATCATTGTCCATTGTTATCGGGGCCATGATGCTGTTGACGGAGCTTTGGTAAAGGCGCACAGTGTCATAGATGTCGGAAGTGTTGGTGATCTTCAGCGGCACATACAGGGCATCATTTTCGAGCAATGGGTCCGCCAGCTGTTCGATCTTGACGCCGCCTTCCTGCGCCAGCAGCCCGGATCCCTCATTGATCTGCGGCACCGGTTTGTCCTTCGTGAGCAGATCGATGCCTGTCAGGAGCTGAATCTCCTGCGTGAAGATTCTATTGAAGTAGTTGACCTGATTGCGGTTGAGCTCAAAGCGGAAACGGATGTCCTCAGCCCGCGTGATCCCCGACTCATGTAGGCTTGAGCCGATGGGTGACCCGTCAAGGGGAAAGTTCAGCGTCATGATCGCGCTGCCGCGGGCGGGAATCGTGGCATAGCTCGACGCGTTGATCATGATGCCGTTTACCGCTGCCCAGTCCACTTCGATGCCTTCCTCTTCGTCCAGCTCGTTTTCAAGCAGGAAATTCAGCGTCAGGGTCGCGGAGGCGCCAGGGTGCTGGGGGTTATCGAGGATCTGCTCGATGCCAGCCAGCGTGACCTTGATGCCCTGCTGCTGCGTCAGCAGTAAAGGCTGATTGCCGCTTACCGGATACTCAAGGACCTTTGCCTGCGGTCTCTTCACGGGCGGCAGGTCACCGACAGGGACAGCACCGGACTTCAGGGGCATGAGCTGCGAGGAGGAGGCATGTCCCTGGGTATCGACGATGGAGATCAGGACGTAGAAGTCGTACATATCCGCCCGAAGGGCGCCGTAGCGGACGTTCAGCCCATTTTTCAGGTCGTAGGAGATCACCCGGGGAAAGTCGATGGAAGCCCAGTCGCCCAGCGGCAGGATGTTGCCCTGATCGTCCCGGGTGAGGTAGGAACTGTTGTAAACAAGGTAGATGTTGTCCCATTCGGACAGCTCCAGGTCGCGTTTGCCCAAGAGGCTAACGCTTTCGTCGTCGCGTATCGCACCAACGATACGGGCTTCCTGGGTTTCCTTGTTGATTTCCGCCAGCAACTGCGCGCGCATCGACTCAAGCTGACCCGTGCTGTTCGTCCGGGCAGCGACGATGGGGATCTGATAGCGTGCGATCTGCTGGATATTCTCTTTTTCCGCCATGTAGGGAATCACACTGTTTTGCAGGGTAGGATCCTCTAGGAACATGGTCTTGCCGTTGAAGTTGGCCTTCAGGCGGTTTTGCGCGTCCAGCGTGACGTCGCTTGACATGTAGTTGAGCAGGAATTCCTCACCTTCAAGCTGCGCCAGGATATAATATTCGCCACGCTCATAGTTCTTGACCTGGTCTGCGGTCAGCTGGATGAAATACTCGCCTGTCACTTCGTCAAAAGAGACGGCGGGTGCGTCTTCACCTGTCCACTTGCTCAAGCTGTCTGCCAGGAGGATGTTCCCGAATTTCTCTATGAAGAGCCTGTAGGCAGGGGCAATGTCAAACTCCTGATACAGCTTTCCCCACCCTTTTGAAAACATCTGCTTGTTGCGCAGGGGGAAATAAATGGACAGGCCGTTTGTGCGGGGCGCATTGGATTTGTTGTAGAGCACCATATCCCCGATGGCAGCCCTCAGTTCATCAGCCTGCGCGGGATAGAGCGATGCCATGTTGTCGCTCAGGTCGGCCAGGTCGATTAGGTCGTAGTCATTTGTCGTCGTGCTGCGGCCGTAATCCTTTGTCTTGTCCCTGTTGCGGGCGATATCTGAGTAGATCCCCGCCTGAAGCCCCTTGTCCAGGCTGGTGAACATCAGATCCAGCTTTTGCTGCACAGGGCGCACTTTGTTGAGGTCCATCAACGAAAGGGTCACGGGGTAAAGGTTATCCGGACTTTTTGCGGCATACGCCTTGTAGAACGCATAGGTACGGTCGATGATGGGCCGTGCGACTTCAGGCCCGGTCAACCCGGTACCGGCCAGGTCCGACAGGAACGTGTAGTCAAACCCTCTGCCTGGCAGGGCTTCCTCAGAGGCGATCATGTGGTCTGCAAACTCAGCCAGCAGGGACGCGACCTCCAGCGAGGCCATCAGGCAAGCGTCAAAAGCCAGCCATTCCAGCCGCATGCCCTTGCCAAAGCTGCTTGCCTGCAGTGCGGAACGCAGTTCAAGCAAGGTCAGGCCGTCATTGTTGTACGCGGTATCCATGCCAAAGCCAACCAACGGACCGCCGCCATGGTCCCAGAGGATCAGACCATATGAATCCGCCTGATAGGTGGTCACGCCATAGTCCAAAAACTGCGTCAGCGACGCGCTTTCGCCCATGCTCCCTCGTTCCCACTGATGGAGAAGCTTGGGGTTCACTCCCTCGATCTTGAACACACTGAGTTTGTCCGTGGGGATCGTCCGTGCCTTCCACTGCTTGGTGCCGCCCGTCATCACCAGCACGTTCAGGCGCTGCTTGTCAGGTTTTGCCTTCAGCATCTCTAGGATGTCGGCGGTCGCCATGCCGCCTTCGGACTCAAGGTCTGCGCCGATGATGTACACCATGATAGTCTGGGTTTCAAATCCCTGCCGGACCGGCTCCGCTTTCACCCCCTGTAAGGAAAGCATGGCGACGCCGATGAAGGCTAGTAAATAGGACAAATATTTTCTCTTCATATACAGTTCCTCATTGGTTCCGGCGTTTTGCGGCTGTCGAGAGATGCGGTCGAATCGGGCATGGCCGTTTGGACCGAAAAAGCCCCAATAAATCAAGGAAGGGATCCGCTCGGAGGTGTGAAGCGGACACAACGATGGTAGTTCTTTATTTTGTGATTCTACACACTTATTGAGCCATTAAACACGGCGCTGTCACAAATATCTTGTCCTCAATCTCGAATGCCGCCGCGGACACGTACTCCGGTCTTTCGATTGCCGGTAAATCCTGCCAGGCCAGGAAGGTCAGGCTCGCGGAACCCGGCTCGTCCAGCAGTTCGCCGTACAGCAAGGGTTCGCCTGATATGTCCGTTTTCAAGCCCATCAGCTCAAGTTTTCCGCTGCTGATGTCAGGCACGCTGTCAGTCGCCTTCACGTTTCCCGCCTCGTCCATCAGCAAAAGCCAGCCTTCGCCTTGCAATGGGTCGTATTCCAGGTCCATACTACGGTTGCCCAAGAGAACACCACCCGCAACGGGCACAATGTAATCGGCCATCAGCGTATCGTCCAGCGCAAATTCCCACAGTAGCCTGCCGTCCATATCAAGGCAGAACACACTGCCTTTACGCCCCACCAGGAAACCTTGCTTCTCATCATACCGGATGTCTGCAAAACTTCCAGTTATCAGGCCTGAAGGGGATAAGCAAATATCGCTGATGATGGTATCACTTCCAAGCGCGACTTCTGTGGTCCACATGACCTGACCGTTCAAGTCCGTACGGTGGATAAGTCCGGCTACGGAATTCGCCCCGGTGTCATACCCATCTCCAATGAGAATGAGCGAATCAGCGGCCATCACGCCTTTACTGAACGTCATGCCGGAATAGGAGTCGTTCGTATACGCACTGGACCACAACGTGCTGCCCCCGCCATCCAGCCTTGTCAGCATCCCCTGTGTCGCAGCCAATGCTACCTCACTGTCAGGAACATCCAGATACATTGTCCCAATAGCGTAATAGCTGCCCGCGTGGTAGATCAGCCAGTCTGTTTTGTTGGGAAACATGACGGCCTGCATGACTTCCCCCTCTTCGCTCACTATGACAAGCAAAGATTCATCCCTACCCGCATTTTTCCCGGTAATAATTGAGCCTACTCGACGTGCTGAAGGAGCTGGGCATTGGCTTCTAGCGCAAAAACCCTTCATCGTACCTATCCCCGGCACCAAGAAAGTAGAGCACATCCGGGACAACATTGGCGCCGCCGACATCCGCTTCACCTCCGAAGAGCTGGCAGATATCCGCGTACGCTTGGAGATAATCGAGGTCAAAGGCGCCCGTTATCCCGTGGCAAGCTAAAAGCTAGTGCAGAAGTAGGCAGTTGGTATCCTTCCCTTGTTAATAATCGTCGTACATCTGCGTGAAGGCAATGACCTCAACGATGCTTGGCGTCATGTTGTTTTCACGCATATAGGCTTCCAGATAATGGTCGATATAGTTGCGCATCAACAGCTTTCCGCCGGCCGGGACGCCCACATCAAGCACATCGTCATAAAGCGTGGTCAGCAGCTTTCCCTTCTGATCCCTCAAGATAGCTGTGTAGCGCAGGTCAAAGACCGTGCTGCCGGTGTTGTTGGTCACTTCCGCAAGGATCCCTGCCAGCAGCATATCCGCGTCATCCTCATTTATAACGACATATTCCGCTGTGGCCGGAAAGCGGCTAATGACGGGAAAGGCTTCGTCTGCCCAATTTAGCTGCAGTTTGTGGCCTGTGACGTTTTTCTTCGTTTTGCCTTCTGGCAGGGTTCCGTCAAGTGAGATGACGCCTGTTTCCCCTGGATGAAGCGCCTGGGGGTACATGTCCAGATGACCGCTTGTTTCAAACAGGATTTCACCCCCTTTTGCCAGCAGCCTGAAAGAACTTTCCAGCATCGTTGTCGTATCTTTGCCTGTGTTCTTGACGATCGCCGAGTACTTGAAGTGTGTTATCCTGTCAAAGTCATCATAGTAGATCAGTTTTTCCTCCCGGAGGGCTAGTTTGCCCTCGGCTAGGGTAGGAAAAGTTAGCACCAGGCCAAACAGCAGTGTCAGAAAGGTTATGATCCCAAGAAAACGTTTCATGTAGCCTCCTTTCATGCATCTATTCATAATAGTCGTCAGTAGGGTTTGTTTGTCGATTGTATTCGTTTGTCAGTGAGCGTGTCAGTATCCAAGGGGGATTGCTCACCTCTAGCGCATTGAGGATTTTCTTCTGCCCCGCCGTGAGAGTGTTTGTCTGGCTGAAACTGCCGTGACTGGATTCGAAGAAATCGACTTGCAGATGGTCCGTTCCCCTGCGGATGTTTCTTCAGGTGTCGCACACCCTGACTTCAACAATGCATGCCAGTAACAGGACCAGCCAACAGAGCAGGAAATGTGCGCGGATTTGTTCATCCAGACCAACATGCTCCGCTTGACTCAAGCAGTACCATTTTGATTCCTGTCAGGCTCATCCCGGTTACCGAAAACAAAAACAGCCGGCCTTTCAAGCGGCTGTTTTGCTGGTATTCAATAGTCTGGTATGAGTGCATTAAGGTTTTCAGGCGTGTATTCTACCCAACAGACATGGTCTTTTCTCCAAAGCCCGTCACAGAATTCCGTGAAGTCACTTTCGGATACTTCCTCATTACATATAACATATTGATAGCGGCCATTCTCAGCAGCATGTTTCCAGCATGTTTCAAATGTTTCCATCTTTTCGGTATAAAAGCGTACCTGATACCACCCAAAGTCATCCGCACCGCTGGAGCCGTGGATATCACCACTGGTCGTGATTTCTTCCATTGCTCGAGAGACAAAGGGAAAACCGTAGACCTGTCCGTTCTCATACCGCAACAACTCAAAGCCGAAGTCCTCCGAAAGCCGCAGGATGAGATCCGGAAAGCCATCCGCATCCAGATCGGTGACAGTGAATTCTACAAATCGCAACGGAAGCTCAAACTCAAAACCATACCACTCGAGAATATCACTCGGTATATACGTCTCGTGATAGATATCGTCATAATAGTTACACTGCAGGTAGCTTCGTTTGCCCAGCAAGACGTCTTGATAGCTTTGCAATATGTCCCTAGGAGGAACCGTTACTTGTTCGGCCAGGACGACGCCAAGTCCAAGGCATGCAATGAGAAACTGGAGCAGGAAATGCGCGATTCCAAAGGAACCTTTCCGCATGTTGTTTTCATCCCCCTCCCACGGTTAATTCCTGATTTTTAACCAATATATAACACAATGCTTTCTTTGATGTCAAACCGATGCACTTTCTCATAAGATGCGTTTTGATTGGCTCACAGGCAAACAGGATTGCTACATTGCTCTTTAAGTAGTATTGTTCAGTTGAACTTTATTTAGCTGTGATTTACCACTGTGCTTGCTACTTGAGCCGTTTCCCCATACGTCTGACCTTGTGAATGGAGAATGGTCATGAAAACGATGATGTTGTTTTTGGCGATGCTTCTTTCCTACATACCGGTTCTGTCCGTTATTGCCTCAGCGTGAAGGGAGATGGTGCGCAGAAGGAATTTATACCTTTCGGCAAGGAGAATACCAAGTGATCTTGGAGCTGTCCGGCGCGTTTGCCGTGAAGCTGCTTTGTGAGACAATGGGAATCAGGCGGAGCAGTTTCTACAACTGGAAGAAACACCTGTCACATCCTTGTCGTCGCATCAAGAGTCTGGTGAGCGCCATCCTGCTGTTTCAGGAATACCATCTGAGGTATCCGTCTCATGGGTACCGGTGGCTGAACGCGAAAATCTGACTGGATACCGGCCTAATCCTCTCGGATCCTTACGCGCACAAGTGCTACAGGAAATCCGGCGAGTCGCACAAGGTGTTCCCGAACCTTGTCCTGTCAGAAATGAGCGTCGATGCGCCGCTGCAATGCTTCGTCAGCGACATGACGGTCTTCAAGGTCAAGGGGATCTACTATGAGCTGACGCTGTACATGAATCTCTGGAAAAACGAAATCATCAGCCATTCACTGTCGTCCAAGCGCGGCGACCGGATGACGTACCTCAGCGGACTGGAAGACCTGCTGACGGTGAAGAAGCAGTATCCGCAGTACAAGACGATTCTGCATTCGGACCAGGGCTCGGTTTACGCTTCAAAAAGCTTCAATGAGCTGCTCCCGATGTACAACATTGTCCATTCAATGTCCCGTGCAGGAACACCGACGGACAACGCCGCCATGGAAGTCATCAACAGCTGGATCAAGGCTGAGATGTTTTCGGATTTCCATGTGACTGGAAATGAATCCATTGGCCGGGAAGTCGAGGACTACATCCATTTCTTCAACGAACAGCGGCCTGCCTACTCCTTGAATTACTTGACGCCGGCGCCGCAATACAGGGCTCGCCATGCGCCGCCTGCCTTTGCTGATAGATTCAGAGCCGGAGGCGATGTTACGGGTCCCGCGGCGCAACCACCGCCGAGGGCGGCTTACCCTTGACAGGTGCTTGGGAAAAGCTATGCTTGCGCTTCCGGCGGCGACCGCTTTCGTGACTTGCTGATGAGTTCTTCGCCTTCGGCGATACATGAACAGCGTTTCTCAAGGTTCTGTCAAGGGTGGCGGTGGAGCGTACACAATGCTCGGGTTTCTGATTCTGGAATTTCAATTTCCGTATCCAGTGTTTGTTGAATAGTGCACTACACAATTGACTATAAACCAATTTTTCCTAATATGTTTTGACCCCTACTTTTACCCCTACGCGCTTATCACTCGTTAGCACCTAATGATACGAGAGATCATGAAAAGCGTTGATTTCACTTATTTAATTCCACTTTCTTCAACCTACATAAACAGCCTAAACCGCATTGGTAAGGATGAGGTCATGGGTCCGAGTCCCATCATCAGCTCCAATGAAAGCCCTGAAACGGGAACGTTTCAGGGTTTCACATATGCCGGCAGAATCAAGCATAAGATAAGAAGGCAGGAGGGAGTGTGCTAATACTCCGCAGTCACTCCTGGTTCAGTTTTTGGATGAGTGCAGTCAGGTTGTTTACGCCGACGGTAAAGCCG
Organism: bacterium UBA6115; assembly: GCA_002428405.1. Next base: position 5,026 of record DIWD01000035.1, on the reverse strand, counting down.
AGAGAATTATCCAGCGTATAGTCTGCGCAAGCGTGGTAGAAGCCAATGTGCTTGCTGTATTCATGGATGACATCCTCATAGGAGCCATCCCTGAGCGTGGGACGCCGGTCAAGCTTGATATCCGACAAAATCTGATCCAGCGGGCGGTCGATATGGATAATGACGCCATGGTTCTGCATCAGCTGCACATTCTCCCTTAAGGTGGGGAGCCCGCCGCCGGTTGAAACGATGCAGGGCGGTTCCCCTGCCAGCTCAATGAGCACGCCGGACTCGGCATTGCGGAAAAAATCCTCGCCAAAAGCGGCGTAAATCTCATTGACGCTCATCCCCATCATTTCGCTGACGCGCTGGTCGGTATCCAAAAAGCGGACATTCAAATTGGCCGCCGCCTTCCTGCCAAGGCTGGTTTTCCCGCCACCTGACATTCCGACCAGGAATACATGCATACGCAACACAGAGATTTCCCCCATCAGGCTTTTAACGCATATCCCAGATGGCGGAATTATACCACAGCGTCTCTCTCTTCACAAGAAAGACCGCGGTTATACAATGCCGCGGTCTGCTGCGCTGCGTATGCCTCAGGCGCTTTTAATCTGTTCGGCCAGGTGTGTGAAAGCCAGGGCGTCATTGACTGCCAGGTCCGCCAGCATCTTGCGGTTGATCACAATGCCCTTGCGCTTCAGGCCGTTGATGAAAGCTGAATAATTCATGCCGTTGAGCCGTGCCGCCGCGTTGATGCGAATGATCCACAGGCGGCGGAAATCGCGCTTCCTGTGCTTGCGGCCGATATATGCATAGCGGAGCGAGCGGCGGACCTGCTCGCTTGCCGCACGATACTGCCTTGATTTTGCGCCGTAATATCCCTTGGCCAGTTTGAGCATCTTCCGACGCTTTTTTTTAGCATTCACTGCCCGTTTGATTCGAGCCATGTTGGGTTTCCTCCTTAAAAAGCGTTGAAATTATTGCTGGATCAGCCTGCGGATGGTTGCGGCTTCCTTTTTATTCATCAGGAATCCGCCTGCGCGCAGATGGCGGGTGCGCTTGGTTTTCTTCTTGGTCATGATATGGTCCAGGTTCATGCTCTTGTGCTTGACAAGGCCGCTTTTCGTTACGCGGAAACGTTTGACCGCGCCGCGGTGGGATTTCATCTTGGGCATTGGTTTGTCCTCCTTCAATTGGGCAGCAGGCCAGCCGCGTCTGCGGTCTTAAGGCTGAAGCTCTTTGTCTGTCTTTGCGGGTTTTTCCTGTTTGGGGACAAGGATCATGATCATATGGCGGCCTTCCAGGTTCGGCGGCCGCTCTATGACTGCCACGTCGCTGATGCGGTCAGCGAATTCCTTCATGACACGGTAGCCAATCTCGCTGTGGGTGATCTGACGGCCGCGGAAACGGATGGTGACCTTGACCTTGTCCCCGGCTTTTAGGAATTTGACTGCGTTCTTGGCCTTGGTCTGGATATCGTTCTCCTCAATCGTGGCAGAAAGCTGCACTTCCTTGAGCGAAACGGTCTTCTGGTTCTTGCGCATTTCCCTCTCGCGCTTGGCCTGCTCAAAACGGTGCTTGTCAAAGTTCATCAGTTTGCAGACCGGCGGCTGTGCCTTGGGCACAATCTTGACCAGGTCCAGGTGCGCCTCATCAGCCAGCTGCATGGCGCGCTCTGTGGGCATAATGCCCAGTTGAGCGCCGTCAGCGCCGATGACGCGGACTTCGCGGTCGCGGATCCCTTCGTTGATCATCAGTTCCGTGTTGATTTGCATCCACCTCCGATAATAGAAAATTGGCGGGCAAAAACCCGCCAATCCGAAATGATTCGTATCCCTGCACCAGACAAACCGTGTTCGTCAGGTGAGAAGCGGGCTGCTTCTGCTTATCGCATTGATTATCTTACTGCGCATCCTGATGGTTGTCAAGCACTTAATCGCTGTCTTCAGCGTCCGTCACGGCTTCAAGCGGCTGCTCCTCCGGAGAGATGACGTTTTGGGACGCCTCTGCAACAGCTTTATCGATTTCCTCCTGGTGGTAAATCACTTGCTCCTGCGTCAGCCATTCCGTATATGCCACGCTGAAAGCCTCGTTTTTCTTGCTGGCCAACAGATAATCCTCAATCTCCAGGCGGATGGCGTCCGTCATGATGAGCCCGGAGGGAAGATCGCGAAGGTACATGAGGATGTGGATGCCATTGCTGCCCACAACAGGGTCGCTGATGTCGCCGGGCTGTTTCATCTTTTCAGAGAACGCTGCGGCAGTAAACACAGGGTCCCAGATAACAGACTGAACGTGAACCGGATAGCCTTCGCTCAGTGTTGTCTCATCCAGCATCCCGGGATCCTCCCCGTAATCCTTGATCAGAGCAGTGAAGTTCTCTCCGCTTCCCAGGCGCTGGGTGATCGCGCCGATGTCGTCCTTGCGGGAATCCATCACTGCCTGGCGGGCGGCATCCAGCATCTCCTGGGTAACAGGCTGCTGTGCGGCCGCATCATTCTCCGGCGCATTCTCCGCGCCTTCAACCACCTGGGTATCCGCTTCTCCCTGCTGTTCTTCAAATCGGGCGCTCAGGGAATTGTAATCCTGCATCAGCGTTTCATCAGCCTTCAGCAGGATATGAATGATGCTGCGGTAACCTTCCGGCGTGTACCAGCTGGTTTGTCCGGCATACCGGGTCATGTACTCATACTGCGCGATATCGTTCTGGTAGGTTTCCTGGTACATCGGCCCATACTGATTGAAAACAGCCTGGACCTCTTCCTCGCTGGGAAGATAATCTCCAATCAGGTATTGAGTCAGGCGGTCCATGGCAGCGGTGTCACGCAGATTTTCCACCAGGGTCTCCTTTGACATGCCTTCAGCAAGAAAGGTGTCCTCTGCCAGCTTCAGCGCGGCCTCGCGGGCTTCCTCAGTGTCCTCGCTCTGATAATAGTCCGCGTAACTGGCCAGCGCTTCGTCCCACTGGGTGATCGCATCTTGTTCAAAGGCGTCCAGTTCTTCCTGCGTGAATTGGTCAAATCCGAGGTCGGATGCCTTTTTCAGAATGATTTTCCGCTGGATCAAAGCCTCCAGCACTGTGCCGTAATCTGTGGCGTCGGCAATGTACTGATTATCGATAAACAAAGGGATCAGCGCGTCAGCTTCACTTTTGAGGATGTCCACGCCATTCACGGTGGCCAGGGCAGGATCCCCGGTTTTGACGGCCTCACCAAAAGCAGAAAACATGCTCAATGTCATCACGAGGGCCAATAGAAGGGCGATTCGGTTCTTTTTCATTCAATTCGTTCCTTTCCGTCTGATCAGTTCTGTTCATTATGGCATATCAAATCCCGTCGCCGCAAGCAAAGGGGCAGATGTGTTACAGCTTGTTCACATATGCTCTTCTCAGGAATCCCTCATCACCGCCAGCTGACCGTCCAGGTCCGAGCGGGAACGGAGAATGGTATTTCCAGTCGCCTGCGCGGCCAAAAGGTAGCGCACCGCCTCGGCATTCATCACTTCACCGGGTATCACGACCGGGATGCCGGGGGGATATACCGTGATGTTCTCCGCCAGCACGTAGCCTTCGGATTCCTCAATGGGCATACAGATGAACGGCGCCCGCTCCGCTGTGGCCAGCGGCACCGCGCTTTGCACCTGTGGCGCCATCAGTGGCACCTTGACGGATTTCGCGGGAGTGAGTTTTTTATCAATTAAAAGCAGACTGTCGCCGAAACGCTCCATCGTCTCCACGGTGTCCCCCATGCCCGTCATCGCCAGCACCCCCTGGGGGTTGATCATCTCAGGCTCTGTGGAGTGCTCGTTGCGCATAATTTCCGCCAGCTCATGCCCGTTGATGTTGCTGTTAAGGGTAGAGATAAATACCTTGCTCGGATCCAGCGCAAAGATGTTGTCCAGCGACTTGCCGCGCTCTTTCCCGTAGCCCAGCACGCGAAGATGCTTGAGCCCCAGCGTTTTTTGCTGAAATGCCTCAAGCGCCTGTGCCCAATTCTCAAACAGTTCAGGCCCTTTTTCCTTGATCAGCCTGACGCAGGAATCGATGCTGGCCAGAAGAAGAAAAGAGGGGCTGGTGGTCTCAAAAACCGACAGCTGCCTGCGCATTTCATGCGCGAGGGAGGGGGTCCGCACATGGGCCAGGGCTGTCTGGGTCAGAGAAGGCATGGTCTTGTGCAGGCTCTGGATGACAATGTCCGCCCCCGCGCTGACTGCTCCGGAAGGAAAATAGGATGAAAAGCCGAGATGGGCGCCATGTGCCTCATCCACGATGACTGTCAGTCCATGGCGGTGGGCGGCGTGGATGATTTCAGACAGGTTGCTCATCACGCCTTCATAGGTGGGACAGGTGATGATGAGCACCCGCGCGTCACTGTGCCGGGCAATGGTGTCTTCGATTTTCTTGACGCTCAGCGAGGCCATGATCTGGTAGCGCAGGTTGGTCTGCGGATAAATAAAATAAGGCCTGAGGTTGTTGATGGCAAGCGCGTGATACACCGAGCGGTGGCAGTTTCGCGACATGAGTACGCTGTCTCCGGGAGAAGTCACAGCACGGATCGCCGCCAGGATGCCCACCGTACTGCCATTGATCAGAAAAAAACTGTGTCTGGCTCCAAAGACCTCCGCCGCCTGCTCCATGCCATCCCTGAGGATCCCCCCGGCAGCGTGCAGGTGGTCAAATCCTTTGATCTCCGTGATATCCAGGTCCGCCGCCAGTGTCTTCAGGTAGGGTGCAAGAAGAGTATTCCGCTTATGCCCGGGCATGTGCATCGGCAGCGTGACCGGGCAGGATTGCTGCAGGAGTTCAAGCAAAGAATCCGCCATTCTCAACCTCATTCATCAGTTTGTCAGCAAGCCGCGGAGGCATCCCCTTTGGCTTAATGCTGGTGTGCATTATACGCACGCAATGTTTGATGTGCAAGAAGATATTTATCAGGTTCGGATTACCCGAAAAAGTAAGGCCGCCATTGAGCTGGCAGCCTTGTTTCTTCTTTACGCGTCATGGTTTGTCGCCCTCAACAACGAAGATGCCGGAGGGCAGCGGGGA
>DIWD01000072.1 GCA_002428405.1 bacterium UBA6115 | reverse complement strand
TGATGGGGAAAACGCCATGGCGCAAGCCAACCGGACTCTGCTGCCCGGGCTTGAGACCCTCTTTCTCCCCGCTTCCCCCTCCCTATCCTGCGTCTCCTCCTCCCTTGTCCGGCAGATTGCGGCTCTTGGAGGAGAAGTGAGCGGCTTTGTACCCCGCAGCGTCGCGGATGCCCTCCGCAAACGCTTTTTTGATACCGAAAAGACACAATAAAAGGAGGATGAATTATGCCCAGAACAGAGATCTTCACCCTGACAGACGAATTGACGCTGCTGCTGAAGAACGCGAAAAAAATCCCGCTGACCGACACCATCATGCTGCAGCACGGGACAGTCACTGACCTGCTCAAGCGCATTGTTACCTCGTATGAACCATCGCTTGAGAACGCCCAGAAAATCATCGACAATGAGGAGCATATTATCGTTGACGCGCAGCGCAAGGCAGAGGAAACCATGCTTCAGGCGCAGGCGCAGGCTCAGGGGATGGTGAACGAGGCGAACAACTATGCCCAATCCACCCGGCAAAGCGGAGACGAGTTCTTTGCCCAGACGCGCAAAGCGGCGGAGGATGAGGCCAACGCGGTCGTCGCGGACGCGCAGGCGCGCGCGCAGAATATGATTGAGGATGCCAAGGCGAAGGCGGATGAGCTGATCAGCAAGACGACCGTGCTCGCCAGAGCGGAAGCCCAGGCCAGGGAGATCCTTGATAATGCGAACCAGCATGCACAGGCGCTCCGCACGCAAACACAAGGCGAACTTGATGGCCTGCTGGGCCATGTGGACAGCACCCTTGCAGCCCAGCTGAACGAACTGCGCGCCATCCGCCAGAACATCGCCGGCATCCAGTTTGACCAGGAAACCAATTGATCCTCATATTCTGAAATACTCCGGATATCTGTTTCCCCGATAACTAAAAAGCGCTCGGCTGAGCGCTTTTTTGCAGGGAGGATCGCTTTTTTTATGGCTGCTTCAGCCCCTTGAGGGCTTCCTCATAGGCGGCGGCCAACTGAGGATCCTCCAGGTCTCCCGTATCAAAGAACTTGGCCTTCAGTTCTTCAGGCATCTCCACTGCAAGATCCGGCACGATGCCTTCCTTATGCACTTTGCGGCCAAGGGGAGTGAAATACTGGGCACCGGTGAGCTGAAAACCGGATTTTTCATCACTCAGCGGCACGACGAACTGGATGACCCCCTTGCCAAAGGTTTTCACCCCAATCAGTTTTGCCCGTTCATGGTCCTGCATCGCGCCGGCCAGGATTTCAGACGCTGAAGCGGAGTTTTCATTCACAAGCAGGATGAGAGGCATTTCTTCCCGGCCCTTGTCTGTGACATATTCCTCCCTGCGGTTATAGCGGTCCTGGGTATAGTAGAGGATTTTGCTGTCCAGGAAGATGTCGCCGATTTTTTCGGCATCCCCTACCCAGCCGCCTGGATTGTCCCTCAGGTCAAAAATCAGGGATTTCATGCCCTGCGCCTTCAACTCGTCAAAAGCGGCGCGGAAAGCCTCGGTGCTGCCGCCGGCGAACTCAAAGAGGATGATATAGCCAACCTGATCATCTATCATTTTATACTCAACACGGTTGACCACGATGCTTGCTTTGATGAGGTCGTAGGGGAATACCTCGCCGTTGCGGACAATTTCAATGTGTACCTTCTCGCCTGGGATCCCGCGCATGACATCCACCGCGTCCTGCATGGTGGCTGTTGTTACCTGGATGTCTTCCACGGATAGGAAAACATCGCCTTTCTTCAGCCCCGCCTCCTCAGCCGGTGTGTTTCGGAAGACCCTTGTGATGGTGACGGAGGAATCCTCGTAGTTCCCAAGCATCTGCACCCCAATGCCGGCGTACTTTCCGGTGTCCTCTTCCTGCATCTTATTCCAGGCATCCTCAGGGTAATAGAAGGAATAGGAGTCCTCCAGGCCGCCCAGGAGCCCCTGGATAGCTCCGTCCATCACCTTCTGCTGATCAGGTTCCTCATAAAAGTAAGCGTCGATATACTGCTTGACCTCGTCGAGCAGCTCGTATTGTTGCAGCCGTTCATATTCTTCCCTGGGGATGGTGACCGTGTCACTTTTAACGCTGGTCCAAAAGCTGGCGCTTCCCGTCACCGGCAGAGCGGTGAGAATGGACAAGGAGAGTAAAATCCCCAGCAGTCGGCGGATGATTGTCATCTGATTCTTCCTTTCATAGCCGTGAGGTTCAAACTGTACCGGCGGTCGTTTTTGCCCGTTTTTTCAAATCAAGCAGCAGCTTGAAGGTCATTGCGTCGCGGAAATGCCTCAGGTCCAGCCCGTAAAGCCTGTGGATCTTATCCAGCCTGTAAACCAGGGTATTGCGGTGGATGTACAGTTCCCGCGCCGCGTCGGTGAGGTTGAGGTCCTTTTTTATAAATACCTCGACTGTATCCAGCATTTCGTCGCTGAACAGCCTGGAAGTATCATGATTGAACAGAAGTTCTGTGTAGCGCCTGGCGGTTTCAGCAGGGATCTCAGAAAGCAAACGCTCCAGAATGAGCCTGCTGTATTCGTACACCTGCGGATCAGAGCGGAAAGCGCTGCCGATTTCAACAGCCTGGCGTGCCTGAAGGAAGGATGTCCTCAGCTCTCTGAGGCTTTGGACCGTCTCGCCGATGCCGATCTGCGCCTGAACCCCCAGCTCATTCTGCAGGGTGTCCTGCAGGGCCAGGGCGTATTCGAGCATTTCCTCACTGCCCTCGCCTCCAGCATCCCGGGCCAGCACCGCGTTTCGTGTGTCAATGCTGATCAGGAGATCCGTGTCTTTCATCGGCAGAACCTCATGCAGCGCTTCCCACACGCTCTGGCCCTGCAGCCCCTGGATGCCGATGAGCGCGGCGCAGCGGGGTACTGTGTCCCTGATACCATTGTCACCCAACACCGATTCCAGCTCTTGATTGCTGATTTCTCCTGTCAGCAGGCGTTTCAAGGCATTGTTCAGGTCGCCGGTGACGCCGTGTATGGCGCGTATCGCCTGAATCAAGCCGGAGGCGAGCAAAAGGATATCCTTTGCGCCTGGCTTGTCCTTGATTGCGAGGACCTGAGACTCAAAACCCGGCAGGAGAAAAAACAGGTATCCGCTCTTTGAGACCGGCACATTGACCGTTAATGGATCAGGCAGAAGGAAGATGTCCGGCAACTGGGGAATCAGACAGCGGCCCTGCCTATCCAGCAGGGTGACCTGCTGTGTGAGGCGGCTGAACTCCTCCTCAATCTTTTCCCGGATTACCTCCAGCAATGCGCTGTTCACCTCATTTCCCAAGATGTGCGGATTATACCACGCACGGACTTGCTTGAAAAGAAAAGTCATTGGCCTCCCCTTTTCCTCAACCACTAAAACATGTATCATGCGCTCAATCAGGAAGAGGGGGAGGGCGGGAAGCGTTGAATCATTTGGGGGAATTGGCGGCCATCGGAGCCGCGCTGGCGTGGACGGTCAACAGCCTTGCCCTGGAGCGGCTGGGAAGGGGTTTCTCTGCCTGGGCGCTGAACATCCTGACCAAAACAGGCGGGTTGTTCGCGGTGACCCTCCTGTCCCTTTTCCTTCGGGGCAGTATTTTTCCCGGCGCTGATTTGAAGCAGTGGGGATTGCTGATGCTCTCGGGATTCGTAGGCTTTTCGCTGGGGGATGGATTTCTCTTTTCTGCTTTCCAGCGATTGGGCGCCAAACGCACCATGCTCATATTTTCCGCAAATCCGGTGATTTCAGCTGTTTTGGGCTGGCTGCTGCTTGGGGAAAGCGTTGGAGGGCTGCACATCGCGGGCATCCTGCTGGCGGTTTCCGGCATCATGATCGTGATCCTGAGCGATATTCCTGTCAAAGGCGAAAAAGCGGACAGGCGGGGTATCCTGTTTGCGGTGCTGGCAACCCTGGGGCAGGCGGTGGGTGTGCTGTTGAGCAAAGCGGGCATGCAGGGGCTGGATGCGGTCCCGGCTGCCCAGATCCGGCTGGTGGGCGGAACAATTGGCATGGCTATCCTCATCAGCCTGGCGCGCCAGTGGAAGAGCGTCCCCCTGGCTCTGTATTCCGCCAGGGGCAGGCAGGTCATTGCCACGAGCGTGCTGCTGGGTACCCTCGTCGGAATGGTACTGTCCATGCTGGCCATCAAACTGACCCAGGTCGCGGTCGCTTCCATCCTGACGAGCCTGATGCCGGTCATGATCCTGCCGATCTCCGCCATCTTCCTGAAAGAAAAGGTCACCCTGCGCGAGATCGCCGGCGCGGTGACCACCGTGCTGGGTGTATCTCTCCTCTTTCTGTAACGGACCCGGCGTATATCAGTGGCTTATTGATTTTCTTCCACAATGATGCTATAAATATAAAGGCAGTACTCATATTATAATATTTTTTTCTTTCCCATCCGCACGACACGGTCCTTTCCTGGACAACCTTAGTGCCAATTCACTCAAATCAAGCCCATCGCGGCAGAACAGGGGTGACAACCATGGAGAAGAAAACGAGTTTTCCCTCTTTGCGCAGGTTCAACCTTTTCATGGGCGGACTGCACCTGATCCAGGGCGGCCTGATGGTCTTCCTTTTCCTGAGCGTGGATAAGTTCAACGCGTTCCGCCTGCCCATGCAGTCCAACTTCCTCCGATTTGACGCCGCCGCCATGCGCCTGGTCACGGATACCAGGCTGGTTTGGAACGTGCCTTTTGCGCTGTGCGTCTCAGCCTTCCTTTTCCTTTCAGCCATCGCGCACTTCATCATCTCAGCCCCGGGTGCCAACGCAGTATATAACCGGGGGCTGGAAAACCACATCAACCCGTTCCGTTGGTATGAGTATGCGCTGAGCTCCTCCGTTATGATCGTGCTCATTGCCATGCTGCTGGGTATGTATGACATCGGCGCGCTGATCCTTCTGTTCGCGCTGAACGCTTCGATGAACCTCTTCGGCCTGCTGATGGAAAAACTGAACCAGGGAAGGGAAAAGACAAGCTGGACCGCCTTTGTCTTCGGGACATTTGCCGGATTGGTGCCCTGGGTCGTGGTGTTCCTGTATGCGTTTGGCAACTCCGACCTATCGCGGGTGCCGTGGTTCGTGTATGCCATCTTCGGTTCCTACTTCTTCTTTTTCAACCTCTTTCCGATCAACATGGTCTTGCAGTATAAAAAGGTCGGCAAATGGAGCGATTACCTCTATGGAGAGCGGGGATACATCATCCTCAGCCTGGTTGCAAAGAGCGTGCTGGCCTGGCTGGCTTTTGCCGGAGCAATGCAACCGGTCTGATTTAATGCCGTTCAGCTGAATATCACCCTGTTACTAAAAGGGATTGGCCTGGCGTTTCTTTTGAAAAGCCCGGCTTTTTTATCTATCTCTGTGCATGCAGGGCAGTAAAAACAATGCGGGCTGTTACTTCGCGTGAATTATCCCTGGGAATAGGGGAAATATACAAACGAAAAACTATGAAGAATCGTGCTGAATGGCCTGAATTTATTTGACACCGGATTATCCCGTGTGTAATATTCACTTGATTCCGCTGCTTTTTCACTTTTCGGAGGAAACAGGATGCAAAAAATTATCCAGGTCGATGGGCTGAAGAAGTCATATGGCAAAGTGGAAGCCGTAAAAGGCGTTGACTTTTATGTGGAGAAGGGAAAACTTTTTGCTCTGCTGGGACCCAATGGGGCAGGAAAATCCACGATCATCGACATGCTGTGCACTTTTCTCAAGCCCGACGCGGGACAGGTAACCGTTGACGCGCTTGCTCTGGGAAAGGATGACGCGGAAATCCGCAAGAAAATTGGCGCGGTGTTCCAGGATGGGCTGCTGGATCCGCTACTCACAGTCGAGGAGAACCTGAAAGCGCGGGGCGGGCTGTACGGACTTCATGGCGCGAAGCTGAAAGACGCGGTGGACTCCGCCGCAAATGCCGCAGGCGTGACCGGCATCCTCAAGCGCCCCTACGGTAAGCTCTCCGGCGGGCAGAGGCGGCGCTGTGATATCACACGCGCGCTCATTCACAGGCCGGACATCCTTTTCCTGGATGAACCCACCACAGGCCTGGATCCCCAAACCCGCAGGAGCGTGTGGGACACCGTATTGGAGCTGCAGCGCAACAACGGCATGACGCTGTTCTTGACAACCCACTATATGGAGGAAGCCGCTGGCGCGGATTATGTCATCATCATCGACGAGGGGCAGATCGCTGCGCGGGGAACCCCTTCCGGGCTTGAGGAGGAGTACACTGCGGATCAACTCACCCTGGTCTGCACAGATATTATGAAAGTCAGGGAACTGCTGGACCAGAAGGGCTTGCCTTTCCGTCAGACCGCGGAGACCCTCACGCTCAGCGTCCCTTCCTCTTTGGAAGCCCTGCCGATTATCCAGCTGTGCAGGGAGCACCTTTCCGGCTTTGAGGTTACAAAGGGCACCATGGACGATGTTTTTCTTGCGATCACCGGAAAGGAGATTCGGGAATGAACGCCTTGCTGATCCGGAACCTGCGGGTTTATTTCAGGGATAAAACCTCCGTCTTCTTTTCCCTCCTGTCTGTGTTTATCATCATCCTGCTGTACGCGCTGTTCCTGGGCGATGCCTGGGCCAGCGGAAAAATGTTCCAGGGAAGGCCGGGCGTGCGCGCCTTGATGGACAACTGGATCATGGCGGGCCTGCTGGCTGTGGTGTCGGTCACCTCCACCATGGGCGCCTTTGGGATCATGGTGGATGACAAGGTGCGCAAAATCAACAAGGATTTCTATTCATCGCCCATTACCCGGACAGGGCTGACGGGGGGATATATCCTGGGCGCTTTTGTCATCGGATTGATCATGAGCCTGGTCACGGCTGTGTTTGCCATCGTTTATATCATCGTGCGCGGCGGCGCTTTCCCGGAGATGCTGACGCTGGTCAAAACAGCGGGACTTATCGTCATCAGTTCGCTGTCAAACACCGCCATCGTTCTGTTCCTCGTTTCCTTCATCAACAGTTCCAATGCCTTTGGCACTGCCAGCACCCTGATCGGCACGCTCATCGGTTTTCTGACGGGCATCTATATGCCCATTGGCGTCCTGCCGCCGGCGGTCCAGACGCTCATCAAGTTCATTCCGACCTCCCAAGCCGCGGCGCTGTTCCGGCAGGCATTGATGGAACAGCCCGCAAAAGTCGTCTTCGCCGGCGCGCCGGGAGAAGTGCTGTCGGCGTTCAATGAAACCATGGGCGTCACGCTCAAGCTGGGCAGCCATACGATCACGACCCTGGAGCACTTGCTGGTGCTGGCGGCCTCCGCTGTGCTGTTCTCCCTGCTCTCCCTCTGGTCACTGTCCAGAAAAAAGGTATAGTCAATTATACAATCTTCATTGGCTGGCTTCCCCGCAGATAACAGGAGGGAGCCTGGATGCTTTTCCTGTGATGAATCATCCGGCAAACAAACGGGTATTTTATAGTTGGATGCTTTGACATTCGCGCCGGTCTTTTGATCCTTGCAAGGCCTTATGACAGTGAATGCTTGCATTTACATGGCGAAAATGGTATTTTAGCATGCGGCGCTTCTGTAATCAGGAAACGCTTTATCATCAGGAGGAACAGCATGAACTACAGTACAGAGAAGATCAGCGGAAACCAGACACGGATCGATTTTACTGTCCCGGCGGAGACATTTGAAACTGCGATGCAGCAAGCATATCTGAAAACGCGCGGCCGCATCAACGTCCCCGGCTTCAGAAAAGGGAAAGCCCCCCGCAAGCTGATTGAAAGCATGTACGGAGAGGCTGTGTTTTATGACGAGGCATTTGACCGGATTTTCCCTGATCTTTATGAAGAGGCGGTTGAGAAGGAGAAACTTTTTCCGGTCGACCAGCCGGACGTGAAGCTGGACCAGATCGGTTCGGGCAAGGAGCTGAAATTCAGCGCCACCGTATTTGTCAAGCCTGAAGTGACTCTGGGTGAGTATAAAGGCCTGAAGGGTGTGCGCCACCTGCATCCGGTTCCGGATGAGGAGATCGAGCTTCGCATCTCCCGCGATGTTGAAAAAGTCACAACCCGGGAGGAGATCAAGGACCGCCCGGCAGGGACAGGCGATATTGTCAATATCGATTATTCTGGAAGCGTAAACGGCGTTCCTTTTGATGGCGGGGATGGGAAGAACCATGATTTGACGCTCGGTTCCGGCTCCTTTATCCCGGGGTTTGAGGAGCAGCTTGCCGGCATGAATACCGGTGAGAAGAAGTCAATTACCGTCACCTTTCCCGAAGATTATCATGAAGCAAAGCTCGCCGGCATGCAAGCGGAGTTCGATGTCACTGTCAATTCCGTTATGGCGGAGGTAAAGCCTGAGCTGAATGATGATTTCGCGCAGGACGTATCCGAATACCAGACCTATGCCGAATACCGCACAGCCGTTCTTCACGAACTGGAAGAAAAGCGCGACTCACAGGCTGAGGTGCATCTGGAGGACGGCCTGGTCCGCCAGGCGGTCGACGCGTCGGATTGCGACATCCCGGATGCGATGGTCAACCGCCAGATAGACAGGCTGATTGCCAACATGCGCATGCGGATGCTTTATCAGGGGCTAAAGATGGAGGACTACCTGAAGTACACCAACACCACTGAAGACGGTTTGCGGGAGCAGTTCCGGCAGGACGCGCTGGATTATGTCAAAACAGACCTTGTTCTGGAAGCGATTGGTAAAAAAGAAGGAATTGAACCCTCCGAGGATGAAATCAACGCAGAAATCACAAAGCAGGCGGAAAGCATGAAAGCCGACCTTGCCAAATATAAGGAAGGCCTCAGCGAAAACCAGCTGGAAGGTTTCAGGGACATCGTCATCAACCGCAAGGTGCTTGATCTCATCAAGAGCCAGGCTGAAATAACCCTTCACGAAGGCGAACACGATGATGTGGACACAGGGGAAGTCATCAGTCAGGTAAAGGAAGCCCTGGAAAACGCGGATGAGCCCGTGGAGGAAAAGGCTACGAAAAAGCCGGCCAAAAAGACCAGAAAGAAAGCAGAGAAACAAGCGGATGAGTAAATCTGGAGGAAATATGGGAGAATACATGATCCCTTACGTAGTCGAACGTTCCGGCAACGCGGAGCGTTCCTTTGATATCTATTCGCGTCTTCTCAAAGACCGCATCGTGTTCCTTTCAGGCCCCGTGACCGACGGGTTGGCCAACACAGTGGTCGCACAGCTGCTGTTCCTTGATATGGACAACCCCAACGCGGACATCTCCCTGTACATCAACAGCCCGGGCGGTTCTGTTACCGCCGGGATGGCGATATTTGATACCATTCAGTATGTGAAGGCCCCTGTGAGAACGGTCTGCATCGGCATGGCCGCATCCATGGGCGCTTTCCTTCTGATGTCCGGCACCAAAGGCAAGCGCATGGCGCTGCCCAATTCCGAGGTCATGATTCACCAGCCTTCCGGCGGCGCCGAAGGCCCCGCGACAGATGTGACCATCAGGGCTGAATGGCTGCTGAAGACAAAAAAGAAGATGACCCGGATGATGGCGGAAATGACCGGCCAGTCTGAAGAAAGAATCGCCGCGGATGTTGAGCGGGATTTTTTCATGTCCGCCGAGGACGCAAAGAAGTACGGGATCATCGATGAAATCTATCAACCCAGAAAAGCAGAGGAGAGCAATGGCCAGGGAACAGAGTGACACGCGCAAGCCGCCGCGCTGCAGTTTTTGCGGTAAGAACCAGAACGAGGTGCAGCAGCTCATCGCGGGGCCCAGCGCATATATTTGTGATGAGTGCGTCGCACTCTGCGGAGAGGTTATCGGGGAAAACCGCACCAAGAAGGATGGAGCGTCGTCAACTGCGCCCAGATTGATGGCGCCCCAGGAAATCAAGAAGACGCTGGATGAGTACGTGATCGGCCAGGAACGCGTCAAGCGCGCCTTGTGTGTCGCGGTATACAACCATTATAAGCGCATCCGTTCCAACCAGCGCAGTAAGAGCGAGGTTGAACTGCAAAAGTCCAACATCCTGCTTGTCGGACAGACTGGGACGGGCAAGACCTACCTGGCGCAGACCCTTGCGCGCATCCTGAAGGTGCCCTTCGCCATCGCTGATGCCACCTCACTCACCGAGGCCGGCTATGTGGGGGAGGATGTTGAGAACATCCTTCTGCGCCTGATTCAGTCAGCGGGCGGGAATGTCGCGGCCGCGCAGCAGGGCATCATCTACCTGGATGAGGTGGACAAGATTTCCAGGAAAAGCGAGAACGTCTCCATTACCCGCGACGTTTCAGGCGAAGGCGTGCAGCAGGCATTGCTGAAAATCCTGGAGGGAACGGTCGCGAACGTGCCGCCCCAGGGCGGGCGCAAGCATCCCCAGCAGGAGACCATTCCCATTGACACGACCAATATTCTCTTCATCTGCGGCGGCGCTTTTGACGGGCTGGAAAACATCATCGCCAGCCGCATGGGGAGCAGGGCGCTGGGATTCGGCGCCAAGACAGAGGACAAGGAAGAGGAGCGGGTCAGCAGGCTGCTTTCCCAGATGAGGCCTGAAGACCTGGTCAAGTATGGCATCATCCCGGAACTGGTTGGCCGCCTTCCTGTCATGCTGCCGCTGGATACGCTGGATGAAGAGGCGCTTGTCCGCATCCTCACGGAGCCGAAAAACGCCCTGATCAAGCAGTACCAGTACCTGTTTGAGCTGGATAACGCAAAGCTGGAGTTTGAAGAGGACGCGCTCCGCGCCATCGCTCATCTGGCAGTATCGCGCAAAACAGGCGCGCGCGGCTTGCGGGCACTTTTAGAGAATGTCCTGATGGACACCATGTTTGAGCTGCCCGGTTCGCCGGATGTCGTATCCTGTGTTGTCACTAAAGAAACAGTGGTGCAAGGCGCCAAGCCGCTTATTCATAAAAAACCAAAACAGCTGCCGGCGGCGTCACGCAAGGCTATTCCCAAGGCGGAGCCCCTGCGCAGCGACGCGTCCTGAACCATTCATTTACCGGGTCTTTTTCCATATAATCTGGAATTGGCGATATACAAGGAGACAAGATGCCCAAAGGCGGTTCTTCCATCATCACAATGCCCTTCCTGCCGCTTCGCGGGACGCTGGTCTTCCCGCATACCGTGCTTCATATCGATGTGGGCCGCGGCAGGAGCGTCGCGGCCGTCAATGCCGCGATGGCGCTGGACCAGCGGCTTTTCCTCATAGCCCAGAAAAACGAGGAAAAAGAGGAACCCGAACTGGCCGACCTCAACCAGGCCGGTACCATTGCACGGGTCAAACAGGTCCTGCACCTGCCGGGCAACAACCTGCGCGTGCTTATCGAGGGGGAGAGCCGCGCCCTGATGCAAAAAATTATCAAGGATGAGGAAGCCTGGATCGCCCAGATCAGGCTGATCCCATCACTTTCCCACGCGGAGGATAATCCGGAGATCCAGGCGCTCATCCGCCTGGCAAAGGAAAGTCTGGACAGTTATGCGGAAATCGGCAGCCGCGTGAGTGAAGACCTGCTTCGCGCCATCAAGAGGATCACTGAACCTGACGAGCTGGTGGATGTCATCGCGGCCAATCTGCTCACCAATCAGGCGGAGAGGCATGAACTGCTTGCGGGGCTGAAGACCCAGGACCGCCTGGAACAGCTCTGTGTCCTGCTGACGCGTGAAATCCGCAACGCCAATGTCGACAGGGTGGTGCAGCTTCGCATCCGTATGCAGGTGGACAAGTCGCAGCGTGAATATTACCTGCGCGAACAGATGAAGGCCATTCAGGACGAGCTGGGGGAAGGGGACGAGGACGATGTGGAGGAGATGCGTAAAAAGCTTGCCGCCATACCGCTGAATCCTGAAGCCCGTGAAAAAGCCGACAAGGAACTGGACAAGCTCGCCCGCATGATGGCCGGCAGCCCGGAATCTACAGTATCGGAAAACTACCTTGACTGGCTGGCTGAGCTGCCCTGGGGCAAGTATTCAAGGGACCAGCTGTCCCTGGGCCGTGCCCGGAAGATCCTGGACGAGGATCATTTTGGCATGGAAAAGGTCAAGGAGCGCATCATTGAATACCTCGCGATCCTCTCCATGCGCAGGACGAAAGAAGAAAACGTGGTTCCCAAGGGTCCCATACTCTGCTTCGTAGGCCCGCCGGGCGTTGGCAAAACCTCCATCGTGCAGGCTATCGCGCGTTCCCTGGACCGCAAGTTTGTGAAGCTCTCCCTCGGCGGCGTGCGGGACGAGGCGGAGATTTACGGTCACCGCCGCACCTATATCGGTGCGATTCCAGGGCACATTATCAGCGGCATCAAGCGGGCGGGCACGATGAATCCGGTTTTCCTGTTTGATGAAATTGATAAGATGAGCAGCGACTACCGCGGCGATCCGGCAAGCGCCATGCTGGAGGTGCTGGATTCCGAGCAGAACGTATCCTTCCGCGACCATTACCTGGACGTACCTTTTGACCTTTCCCGCGTCTTGTTTGTCACCACGGCCAACACCAGGGAAACCATCCCGCCGGCGCTGCTGGACCGGATGGAAGTGATTGAGGTATCCAGCTACACTGAGGAAGAGAAGCTGCAGATTGCCAAGAAACACCTCCTGCGCCGCCAGATCAGGGAAAACGGCCTTCCCGCCGGAAGCGTCAGGATGACTGACGTTGCCATTAAAACCGCGATTGAGGGATATACCCGTGAGGCGGGCGTACGCACCCTCACGCGCACCCTGGCCAAAGTCGTCAGGAAAGCCGCGGTGGAGATGCTCGACCGGAATATAAAAACCGTGACCATAAAACCAGATGCCATTGAGAATTACCTGGGTCCTCCACGCTTTTTGCGCGAGCAGCCGGAGAAGGAACCGATGGTTGGCGTTGTGAACGGCCTTGCCTACACCGAGGTCGGCGGCGAGATGCTCAAAGTGGAGTGTGCCGTGATGCCAGGCTCCGGGAAGCTGTCCCTGACAGGGCACCTGGGTGAGGTGATGAAGGAAAGCGGCCAGGCGGCACTGTCCTGGGTCCGCGCGCGCAGCGGGTATTATCATCTGCCTGAGGATTTCCACCAGAAACAGGACATCCACATCCACGTTCCCGAAGGCGCAGTGCCCAAGGATGGCCCTTCCGCGGGCGTCACCATGACTGTGGCAATGGTGTCCGCGCTATCCGGGCGCAAGGTGCGCCAGGATCTGGCAATGACGGGGGAAATCACTTTAGGAGGCCGTGTATTGCCCATCGGCGGGGTCAAGGAAAAGATGCTGGCGGCCTACCGCGCCAAAATGAAGGAGCTTGTGCTGCCGATGGAGAATAAAAAGGATGTCGCGGAACTGCCGGAATATATCCGAAATGCCTTCAC